>NZ_JCBAJP010000020.1:0-22780 GCF_059772285.1 Rubrobacter sp. M3-4 | reverse complement strand
AGCGGCGAGCGCCCCAAACGTACTTCCGTGAGGTTACCGGGCTCGCTTCACCCGGGCCTTCTTCCCCACCTTCTCCCGGATGTAATAGAGCTTGGCCCGGCGGACGTCCCCGCGGGTGACGACCTCTATCTTGGCGATCTTGGGTGAGTGGAGCGGGAAGATCCTCTCCACCGCCACGCCGAAGGAAGTCTTCCTCACGAGGAAGGTCTCGTTTATTCCGCCCCCCTTGCGCGCGAGACACAAACCCTCGAAGACCTGCGTACGTTCACGGTTGCCCTCGACGACCCGGTAGTGAACACGAATGGTGTCGCCGGGCTTGAAGTCGGTGCGCGGCTCGATGTTCTCGCTCGTGATCACAGTTACTCTCCTTTCGCAGCTTCTCGACGGGCTTCCGGCCGGGGAACGGCTGAGCAGCCGACCGCTCTGAGACGCGCCTCCCGTTCGCGCCAGGCGCGGATCTTCTCGTGATTTCCGGATAATAACACGGCGGGGACCCTCTCTCCATCCCACTCGGCGGGCCGGGTGTACTGCGGCGGGCCCATCACGTCCTCTCCGGAAGAGAAGGACTCACCGACGAGGCTCTCGGAGTTCCCCAGCACCCCCTCCATCTGCCTTATCACCGCATCCGAGAGCGCGGCCGCGACTATCTCCCCCCCCGAGAGGACGAACTCACCGAGGGAGATCACCTCATCTGCGATGACCCGGCTCACCCGCTCGTCGATACCTCCGTAACGGCCGCAGACGATCGTGAGATCACGCCGGTCGGATAAGATCTCACGGACGTAACCCTGGTCGATCCTGCGCCCCCATGCCTCGGTCACGACGACCCGGCGTTCCTCCTTGAGCTCTCTCGCCGGCACGCCGTAGACCTCCTCGAGCGCCCGCGCCACGATATCCACCCGGATGACCATCCCCGGTCCTCCCCCGAACGGCATGTCGTCTATCCTGCCGTCGGCGGAGAAGTCCCGCAGGTCGAAGGCCCTGAAATCCACCAGCCCGCGCTCTATCGCCCTCCCGACGACCCCGACCCGTACGGCCGCCTCGACGGCACGGGGGAACACGCAGAAAACGTCGATGCTCCGCATAACGCGTTACGCCTCTTCCGGTGGCCGGGCGAGGATCCTTCCCCGCTCCAGGTCCACCTCGGTTACGTGTTCCCGGGTGAAGGGAAGGTAAGACTCACCACCCCGGCCGTGGACGACGAGCACCTCGTGCGCCGGGGTCTCGAAGGTCTCCGTGACCATCCCGATGGTCTCCCCGGATCCGGAGACGACCTCGAGTCCGATGAGGTCTCCCACGTAGTATTCCTCCTCGTCGGGCTCGTCCAGCTCCGTGCGGTCGAGCAACATCTCCTGTCCGCGCAGCTTAGAAGCCTCCTCGCGGCTCTCTACGCCGTCGAGGTCCACGAGGAATCCTTTCGGGGTGGATCGGCTGCGCAGGATCCTGCGTCTCCTCTCCGCCACGAACGGCTCGACCCCCTCGCGCAGGTGCCGTCCCGAGCCGAAGGCCCTGACGCGCACGGTACCCCGCACGCCGTGCGGGGCCAGGATCCTGCCGATGGTGACCGGGTCAGAGGGCTCCCGGTGCAAGGTTCCTAGTCCAGAACCTCCACCGTCACCCGGCGCTCGGCCTTCACGGAGGCGGCCTTCATGACCTTGCGGATCGCGTTTATCGTCCGGCCGCCCTTGCCGATGACCTTGCCCATGTCCTCGCTCGCCACCCGCAGCGTGAGGCTGACCCGGCTCCCCCGCTCCTCGCCGGAGATCTCGATGCTCCGCGGATCGTCGACGAGCCCCTCGACCAGAAACCGCAGCAGATCCTCGAACTGCCGCATGCCTCCCTCCTAGAGGACCCCGGAGATCTCGAGCAGCTTGCGCACCTGGTCGGTGGGCTGGGCGCCCTTGGCGAGCCACTCCCGCGCCTTCTCGGTGTCTATCTGTATGTCCGAGGGGTTGGTGCGCGGGTTGTAGGTGCCGATCCGCTCTATGAACCGGCCGTCCCGGGGGCTGCGCGAATCGGCCACGACGACCCGGTAGAACGGGTTCCTGTTGGACCCGAACCTGGCAAGCCTTATCTTCACCGCCATGTCATCACCTTCCTTCTCTTCTCTCAGAACGGGACTTTCGGGAAACCTCTCCCCTTGCCCATCTGCCGCATCATCTTCTGCATCTCGCCGAACTGCTTGACGAGCTTCTGCACCTCCTGCGGGCTCGTTCCCGAGCCGCGGGCGATCCTGCGCACCCGGCTCGGGTTGTGCAACAGCTTGGGGTTTCGCCGCTCCTGCGGGGTCATCGAGGTTATGATGGCCTCGACCCTCCCCATCACCCGGTCGTCTATCTCGACACCCTTGAGCTGCTGTCCGAGACCGGGGATCATACCGAGCAGCCCCGAGAGCGGCCCCATCCTCTTTATCATCTGCATCTGCTTGAGGAAGTCCTCGAAGGTGAACTTCCCGCTCATGAGCTTCCTGCCCTGCTCCTCGGCCTGCTCGCGGTCCATCTGGGCCTCGGCCTTCTCTATGAGCGTCAGGACGTCCCCCATCCCGAGGATGCGTCCGGCCATCCTGTCGGGGTAGAAGTAGTCGAACTCGCTCATCTTCTCGCCCTCGGAGGCGAACTTTATCGGCCGCCCGGTGACCGAGACGACCGAGAGCGCGGCCCCGCCGCGGGCATCGCCGTCGAGCTTGGTGAGGATCATGCCGTCGAAGTCCGCGTACTCCTGGAAGGCCTGCGCGACCTCCACGGCGTTCTGCCCGGTGACGACGTCGAGCACGAGCAGGACAGAGTGCGGCTTTATCCGCTCGCGCACCCGCCGCAGTTCCTCCATCATCTGCTCGTCGACGACCTGCCGCCCCGCGGTATCCACGATGACGAAGTCGTACCCCTCGTCCTTGGCACGCCTGATGCCGCGCTCGGCGATGTCTTCGGGCGCGGGCTCGGTACCCTCGCTGTAGACCGGGACCCTCAGCTCGCGCCCTATCTGCTCGAGCTGGTCTATGGCAGCCGGACGGTAGGTGTCGCAGGCGATGAGGTAGGGGTGCTTGCCCATCTTCCTGACGAAGAGCGCGAGTTTGCCGGCTGCGGTCGTCTTCCCGTGCCCGTTGAGTCCCGCGAGCATCACGACCGTCGGCGGTCGGGAGGCGAAGGTGAGCTTGCTCGCCGTCCCGCCCATCAGGTTCGCGAGCTCCTCGTTGACGATCTTGACGACCTGCTGACCCGGTGAGAGCGCCTTCGAGACCTCCGCCCCGGTCGCCCGCTCGCGCACGTTGGAGACGAACTCCTTGACGACGTTGTAGTTGACGTCGGCCTCGAGCAGCGCGAGGCGTATCTCGCGCGTGACCTTCTTTACCTGATCCTCCGTGAGGGTCCCGCTGCTGCGTACGCCCTCGAGAGCGGTGTTCAGCCTGTCGCTTAAAGTGTCGAACATCTCCTAGAGCTCCCCGAACAAAGCTTCCGCGAACTGCCGGGCGTCGAACGGGTGCAGATCCTCGACCTTCTCCCCCACCGAGACGAGCTTTATCGGCACCCCGATCTCGTTGGCTATCGCAAGCGCGATGCCACCCTTGGCCGTTCCGTCGAGCTTGGTCAACACGATGCCGCTCACCCCTATGGCCTCCTTGAACATCTTGGCCTGCCTCAACCCGTTCTGCCCGGTGGTCGCATCCACCGTGAGCAGCACCTCGTGCGGGGCCCCGGGCAGCTGCCGGCCGATGACCCTCCCTATCTTCTCCATCTCGGCCATGAGGTTGAGCTTGGTGTGCAGCCTCCCCGCTGTGTCCACGATCAGAACGTCCATCCCCTCCCTCTTTGCGGCCTCGACGGCCTCGTGCGCCACGGAGGCCGCGTCGGCGCCGCGCTGCCGGGCGATGACCGGCGCCCCGGTCTTCCTGCCCCACTCCTGCAGCTGCTCTATCGCCGCGGCCCGGAAGGTATCCCCGGCCGCGAGCATCACCTTCCCCGGCAGGAAGTTGACCAGCTTGCCTATCGTGGTGGTCTTCCCGGTCCCGTTGACCCCGACCATCAGGATGACCGTGGGCTTGTGCGAGACGTCGAGCTCGACGGGCCCGGAGAGCATCCTCTCGGCCTTCTGCACGAGAAGCTCCCGGAGCTCCTCCCCGCTCGTGATGTTGCGCCTGAGAGCCTCCTGTTCGAGCTCCCCGACGAGCTTCGCCGTGGTCGTCACCCCGACGTCGGAGGCTATGAGGATCTCCTCGACCCTCTCCCAAAACTCTTCGTCCTCGGCGTCCTTGAACTCGGCCACCGCCGCGTTCAGCTGCCCGACGACCGACTCCCGGCTCTTCCGTAGCCCCTGCCTGAGGCGGCCGAACCAACCGGCCTCTTCCCGGTCTTCGTGCTCTTCGCGACCTTCTTCCTGCGCTACTCGCGCCGCCTCCGCTTCACGCGGCGCAGGCTCCTCCTCCCGCACCGCTTCGGGCTCCTCACGGGCAGGGGGAGCGGCCTCCGCCGCATCCTCCTGTCGCTCCTCCGCGGCCTCTATCCGAGGAGGTTCGGCTTCGGGCTCTCTCTTCCTCCTGAAAAAGTTGCGCCAGGAACGGGCCATAGCGCCGGACTCTACTCTCCTTTTAGACGTTTGGACACAACCGCAGTGGCCCCGGTCCCGTCCACGGATACGCCGTAGAGGACGTCGGCCGAGGCCATGGTGCGCTTCTGGTGGGTGACCAGAAGTATCTGGCCCTTCGCGCGGTAAGAGTCTACCACAGAGAGAAAGCGAGCCAGGCTGAGATCGTCAAGCGCGGCCTCCGCCTCGTCGAGCATGCAGAACCACCCCGACTCCCGAGCTCCGCCGAGAAAGATGCTGAAGAGAAACGCGAGCGCGATCAGCGACCTCTCCCCGCCAGAGAGCACGCGCAGCGGCTTCCATCCCCTACGGCCTATCCCGACCGCTATCTCCACCCCCTCCTCGGAGAGCTCGAGCCTGCCCCGCCCACCGGACATCATGCGCGGAACCATGCCTTCGAAAGTTTCGCGTACCCGTTCGAAGGTGCTCAGGAAACGACGCTCTATCTCCTGGTCTATCTCTCGTATTATGCATTTTATATCCGCGGCGGCCGCTTCGGCGTCCTCGCGCTGGGAGACGAGGAAACGGTGTCGCTCGCGCAGCTGTTCCTGCTGGGAGATGGCGAGCAGGTTGACATCTCCGAAGTTCTTGAGGCGGCGAGCGAGTTCGCGTCTCTCCCGCTCCGTATCGGGACCGAGATCTTCGGCCTTCCGACGTGCCTCCTCCAGGGTAGCGCCCCACTCGGAGTGCAGCTCCTCCCGCGCCGCCTCGGCGCCGCGTTCGGCGCGGTGCAGTTCGTCCGCGAGGCGCTCGCGCTCTCCGCGGGCTTCGGCGATCTCCCCGGCCAGCTCGGCCGCGCTGGAGGCGAGATCCTCTTGCAGACGGCCGAGTCTCCGGCGTCTCTCGCCGGCCTGCTCGCGGGTGCGCCGCAGCGCCTCCTTCATCTCCGACAGCCTATCGGAGAGGGAGGCGCAGACGTCGAGCGTCCGTCGGGCGAGGTTCTCCAGAACCCCTGCGTCCGGAGTCGGGGCGGCCGCGGAGGAGCGTCTCACGGTGTGCAGGAGACGTTCGTGGCGTCTCTCGAGAGAGTGCAGTACCCGGCGTCCATCGGCGAGTTCGTGTTCGGTGGCACGCAGGCTCTCCCGTGCGTTCGCCCGGGCGGACGCGGCCTCCGAAGCCTCCTTCTCGGCTTCGCGCAGCTCGCGCGCCACAGCGGCGAGCCTCTCCTCTTCGGCGGAGATCTCCCGGGCGAGCGCTCCCGCCCGTTCCCTATGCCCGCGCGCCCTCTCCCGCGAACGACGTTCCGAGGCCGCGAGGCGCTCCGCGCGGGAGGCGAGGAGGTCCCTGGCATCGAGGAGCCTCCTGCAGAGAACATCGAGCTCGGAGGAAGCACGGGAGAGTCCACGCAAAACTTCGGTGGTGCGCGACAAACCGCTCCACGCCTCATCCAGCATGACCTCCGGCCCACGCTCTAGGTCGGCAAGCCTCTTCTCCTCCCGGCGGATACGACCCTCGCGCTCGAAGAACCCCGAGCCGCCGCGAGCCACGCTGGCCCGCGTCAGGCGCAGCCCCTCCGGCGTCACGAAGACGTGGCCGTTCGAGAGCTCGGCGCCGGAAGGATCCTCGACGACGTAGATACCGCAGAGGATCCTGCGTATCGGCTCCGAGTAGCGCGGGTCGGTGACCTCGATACACTCCCACAGCGGCAGGCCGGGGAGGGCACCTTCCTCCTCGACCGGGCTCGCATCGAGGCGGACCGCCACCCTCTCGGATCCGGTGACCAGCCGCAGACCCGCGCCGAGATCGTCCGCCAGCACCCCATCTCCGAGCTCCCGCAGGGCTGCGTCCACGGCCGACTCGAAACCGGGGCGGGCCCGGATCACCTCGCGCAGCCTGATCGAGGTCCCCGCGCTCTCCCGGCCAGCACGCAGCCTCCTGAGGGTGGATTCGGCGCTCCCGCGTATCGCCGCGAGCGCTCCCTGGCGCTCACGGGCCGCGGTGAGCAGGCCCTCGAGATCACGCCGGCGCTCGGATATGCGCCGTTGCAGCCCGGAAGTCCGGTTTTGAAGCCCCGTGGGATCCTTCGTCCGGCGCAGGGTCCCCGGCAGGTGCTCGAGCCTCTCGAGCAGATGGTCCGGCATGTGGCTGCTGGAAGCATCCTCGGACATCTGCTCCAGCCGGGCCCGAAGCCGCTCCAGCCCGAGCGCGATCTTCTCCCTCTCACCGGAGAGAGCCTCCACCCTCTCGCGTGCCGCGCGCAGCTCCTTCCCGGCCCGGTCCGCCGCCTCGAGCCTCCTGGCCCGTTCAGCCTCGAAAGCCTCCACGCGCCGGCGAGCCTTCCCCAGAGCCTTCGCCACCTCCTCCAGCCTCTCCCGGAGCACGGCCTCCGGCCTTGACACCCCGCGTCCCAGCCCCTCCAGACGGACGGAAGCCCGCTCGAGGCGCACGGAGAGACGCCGCAGGCGCTCCTGACACCCCTCGATCGCACCGAAGGTCGCATCCTGGCGAGAGAGCTCCTCTTCGATCCTTACGAGATCTTCGGAGAGGCGATCCCGCCGCGCGCGCAGTTCGCTCTCCCGCTTCGAGAGCTCGTGCACCCTCGCTTCCGCCCGCCGGAGCTCCCGCCTCCGGCGTTCGAGATCCCGGCTCGCCAGCCGGTAGAGGTGCGCCAGGCTCAGGCTCCGGTAGCGGGCTTCCAGCTCCCGGTACTCACGGGCCGCCTCGGCCTCGCGTTCTATCCTGCGCAGTTGGGATGCGATCTCGGCCTCCATCTGGCGGCTCTTCTCGAGCTGGTCGCTGGCCTGCTCCAGCCTCCTCGCCGCCGCCACCCTGCGCCTGCGGTACACACCCAGACCGGCAGCCTCCTCGAGCGCATCCCTCGCGGCCGAAGCCCCACCGGTGACTATCGATCCGACGGCCCCCTGACGAACGATGCTGTGCCGCCCCACTCCTGCCTCCCCGGCGACCGCGCGAACGTCCACGAGGCGGGCCGAAGAGCCGTTTATCCGGTAGGAATTCTGCCCGTCACGAGAGATGCGCCGGGTGATGGAGACCTCTTCGTACGGCAGCGAGATCTCCCCGGAAGAGTTGTCGAAGACCAGCGTGACCTCCGCCACGGCCGCCGGTTTCAGGGTCTCTGAGCCGGAGAAGATCACGTCGGACATCGAGCCGGCCCTCAAGAGGCTCGGGCTCTGCTCACCGAGCGCGAAGAGCACCGCGTCGGTGATGTTGCTCTTGCCGGAGCCGTTGGGACCGATGATCGCGGTCACTCCCTTCTCCAGCGGCATCCGCACCGGCCGCACGAAGGTCTTGAAGCCCTTTATGTAGATGTCCTTGAGCATCCTGCGCGAATTCTACGTGCTTTCCCCCCGGTAAGCACGCCGGAAAATCCCGCAAAGCGCCGCTCAAAAAGCTCCGGGGGAGCATTTGCTCCCCCGGAGTCCGGCTCTGCCGCGGCTCTCCGTTGCTCAGCCGCGCTCTCGGCTGACCTCGAACTGGGCCTCCTCGGTCGAGCCGGTGAGCGCCGTGGTCGAGGCGAGCCCCCCGGCGACGACCTGCGCGACGTCGTCGAAGTAGCCGGCCCCGACCTCGCGCTGGTGCCTGGTGGCGGTGTAGCCGCGCTCCTCCGCCTCGAACTCGGCCCGTTGCAGGCGGGCGTAGGCCGCCATACCTTCGTCGCGGTAACCGTCGGCGAGGTCGAACATGGAGTAGTTGAGCGCGTGGAACCCGGCGAGGGTGACGAACTGGAAGCGGTAACCCATCTCTCCGAGCTTCTCCTGGAAGCTCGCGATCTCCTCCTCGGAGAGGTTGCGCTCCCAGTTGAACGAGGGCGAACAGTTGTAGGCGAGCAGCTTCCCGGGATAACGTTCGTGGATCCCCTCCGCGAACTCCCGCGCCTCCCCCAGGTCCGGCGTGGACGTCTCGCACCAGATGACGTCCGCGTAAGGAGCGTAGGCTATCCCGCGGGCGATGGCGTGCTCGAGCCCGTTTCTCACCCGGTAGAAGCCCTCCACCGTCCTCTCGCCCGTTATGAACGGCTCGTCCGCCGGGTCGACGTCGGAGGTTATCAGCTTGGCGGCCTCCGCGTCGGTGCGGGCGATGATCACCGTCGGAACCCCCATGACGTCCGCGGCGAGCCGGGCCGAGATGAGGTTCCGTATCGCCTGGGAGGTGGGGAGCAGAACCTTCCCGCCCATGTGCCCGCACTTCTTCTCCGAGGAGAGCTGATCCTCGAAGTGCACCCCGGCGGCCCCGGCCTCGATCATGGCCTTCATCAGCTCGAAGACGTTGAGCGCCCCGCCGAACCCGGCCTCGGCGTCGGCGACTATTGGAGCGTACCAGTAGACGCCGTCCCTGCCCTCGGCGTGGTGTATCTCATCGGCCCTCCTGAGCGCCCGGTTGATGCGCCGCACGAGCTCGGGCGCGCTGTTGGCCGGGTAGAGGCTCTGATCCGGGTAGGTCTGCCCGGCGAGGTTGGCGTCGGCGGCGACCTGCCAGCCGGAGAGGTAGATGGCCTCCAGACCGGCCTTGACCTGCTGGACGGCCTGGTTCCCGGTCATCGCACCCAGAGCCCGCACGAACGGACGCTCGTGCATCAGCCTCCAGAGCCTCTCCGCTCCCATCCTGGCCAGCGTGTGCTCGAAGCGCACCGACCCCGCGAGCCGGGAGACGTCCTCGGCGGAGTAGGGACGCTCGATCCCCTCCCACCGCTCATCCTCCCAGCTCTTCTCTATCTCCGTCGGATCCATCCCAGACATCGTCACCTGGACCTCCCTCGAAAGAAGACTCCGGTTCCCCGGATACCTACGACGCAGCGCGTCTCTCAGACCGCTCTTCTCGCCACCCCTCCGCCGAAGAGATCGGCCTCACGTAGACCACACCACGCATAGGCCCGCCCCTCCAACGGTAGAGAACCTCGTAACGCTCGCGCCCGATCAGGACACGCCGCCCGATCTCCGGCATCTCAGGCTCGTATCCCGCACCGAGCACCTCCTCGGAGAACGCCTCCCTGTACTGCACCGGGATCATCCCCAAAACCTCCTTCCTGGAATGTGCGGGTATCACCCGATTACCAACTGCCAGAAAGGCTACCAGCCCCCTTGCTATTAATCCAATTGTTTGTTTACATATGAACGATAGAGAATTTTTATATCCAACGAGGAGGACTGATGCTTTTCAAGCAGATAGAGTGCTTTCTGGCGGTGGCGCGGCTGGGCAACGTGAGCCGGGCAGCGGAGGAGATGTTTCTCACGCAGCCGACGCTCACGGCGAGGATAAAGGCTCTGGAGGAGGAACTCGGAGCTCAGTTGTTCGCGAGGACGAGCCGGGGGATGCGGCTGACGGAGGCCGGCAAGGAGTTTCTGCCGCATGCCGAGCGTGTGATGAAGAGCGTCGAGGAGGGCCGGCGGAAGATAGAAGAATTAAACGGGCTGACGGGTGGTCGGCTCGTCATCGGATCTTCGCCGGGGGTAAGCACCTACGCGCTGCCGGCGCTTCTGGAGCGTTTCTCCGGGGCGTATCCGAAGGTTTCGATCTCGGTGAGGACCGGGCATTCGGAGGACGTGCTGCAGATGGTGCTCGACGACGAGGTGCAGCTGGGGCTCGCGCGCGAGATGCAGCACGCCGAGGTGGAGAGCATACCACTTTATGAAGACGAGCTGGTCCTCGTGGTCTATCCAGAACACGCCTTCACGGAGAAGGGGACGGCAACGCTCGGCGAGGTGAGCAGAGAGCAGATCGTCATGTTCGACACCGCGTCGAGCTACTACGGCCTCACCCGCGACCTGTTGCGCAAAGCCGGAGTCACCCGGTTCCGCACCCTCGAGCTGGACAACATAGAGGCGGCCAAGCGGATGGTCGAGCATCGCCTGGGGGTCGCGTTTTTGCCCCGCACCGCCGTGGTCCGGGCGGTCGAAGCCGGGAGGCTGTGCATCATAGAGCTGGAGGACGCGCCGAGGACGCGCCGGCCGATCGTGGCGCTCCGGCGCAAGGATCTCCCCTCCCCTCCCCCGGTTGAAGCCTTCCTGGAGATCGCCTCCCAGATGGGACAGAAGAAGAGCCGGGCGGAGCTCTCTCCGGCCCTCGCGGCAGAGTTCGAGAACCTGCAGCTCATGGACCTCTTCACTTAAGAACCGGGAACGAGCGGTACGGAACCCTACGCTCCGACGTGTACCTCGACCGTCGAGCGCGGGAGCGGACGGGTGCCGAGGATCTCGAGGGCCGCCCGGGCGGCCGCCTGCTCGCTCTCCTTGATCGAGTGCCCCTTGCCGGTCGCTATCTCCTGCCCGTCCACGGAAACCCCGGAGGTGAAGATGGGCCGGTGCGGAGGACCCTGTTTCGAGATGACGCGGTAGGTGGGGCGAAGACCGTCCGCCTGCAGCGTCTCCTGCAGCATGGTCTTCCAGTCCCGGAGCTCCTCGGTGTCGATCTCGGCCGGGTTAAAGATCTCGTCTATCGTCCTGTAGACGAGGTCCCGGTCGATCAGATAAGCCGCCCCGATGATAGCCTCCACCGTGTCCGCTATCACCGAGTCGTTCATGACCGAACTCTCGATCTCCTCTTCGAGCCCCTCTTCCCGGCCGACGCTGGCGAGGAAAGACTTCCTCACCAGATGAGCCCGGATGCGCGTCAGGTCACCCTCGAGAAGCTCCGGATAGCTGTGGAAGACCAGCTCGGCGACCCGGCTGTTCAGGACGGAGTCTCCCAGGAACTCGAGCCGCCCGTTCGATTCGTAGGGGTCGGCGACGCTCGGGTGGGTGAGCGCCCGCTGACGCAGGGGTTCGGGCAGTATCTCTATGAGTTCCCTTATGGACATCGCACCCTGCTCTGCTCGAGTGTATTGCACGACTCACCCATTCCAGGGCTGAACACGAAACGCTCGCTCATCTTCCTTATTTTCCCACTCTTTTCATGCCCTGTCCACAAGATACCGGATGGCCGTCCGCTTATCAGGGAGCGGGTGAGCGCCGCCCGGCATTCTCTTCGATTCGACACCGGAGGTCAATCGCACGAAGCCTGCTCCGCAGAAGGTTCAAATAGTAGTCAATCTCCGTCTTCGCAGCTTCGGTGCCTCGCGTATGCGGCGAAGGCGTCGAGAGCAGCCGGGTCGAGGAGGGAGTCGCGGCTCGCGACCTCCTCCGGGCGGGCGCCGCGCAGGATGCGCTTGACGGGCACCTCGAGCTTCTTCTGGGAGAGCGTACGGGGTATGGAGGGGACGGCCTCGATGGCATCGGGGACGTGGCGCGGGGAGAGCTCGCAGCGGAGGGTGGCGGCGATGCGGGAGCGCAGGCGCTCGTCGAGCTCTGTGCCCGGCGCCGGGACGACGAAGAGCACGAGCTCGCCGGGTCCGCCCTCGGCGTCTTCGAGGTGGACGACGAGGCTGTCGGCGACCTCCTCGAGGGACTCGACTACGGAGTAGATCTCCCCGGTCCCCAGGCGCACCCCGCCGCGGTTGAGCGTCGCGTCCGAGCGGCCGGAGATCACGCAGCTTCCGCGCTCGGTGAAGCGGATCCAGTCGCCGTGGCACCAGACGCCCGGGAAGCGCTCGAAGTATGCGGCGCGGTAGCGCCTGTCTCCGGGGTCGTTCCAGAAGCCGAGCGGCATCGAGGGCATGGGAGAGCGGATCACGAGCTCTCCGAACTCGCCGACGACCGGTCGGCCGCGCTCGTCGTAGGCGGCGGCGTCGACCCCGAGGCAGGGGCCGGAGATCTCACCCCGATAGACCGGCTGCAGCGGGCTCCCCTGCACGATGCCGGTGCACACATCGGTCCCCCCGCTGCCTATGTTCAGCAGCACGTCGGGCCCGAGCTGCTCGTAGACCCAGTCGAAGCCCTCCGACGGCAGCGGGCTCCCCGCCGCCCCTATCTGCCGCACGTTCGAGAGGTCGAACTCCCGCCCTACCTCGAGGCCGGCCTTGCGGCAGGCCATGAGGTAGGCCGGGGCGACGCCGAGCATCGTCGCGCCGGTCTGCTCGGCCAGACGCCACTGGAAGGCGAGATCCGGGTAGAGCGGGTTGCCGTCCATGGTGACTATCGCCGACCGCAGGAGCAGCGCCGAGACGAGGGCGTTCCACATCATCCAGGCGGTAGTCGTGAACCACATCAGCCGGGCTCCGGGACGGAGATCCCAGGTCAGACCCAGGTTCTTGAGGTGTTCGAGGAGGATGCCGCCGTGCCCGTGCACTATGGCCTTGGGTTTGCCGGTGGTGCCCGAGGAGAAGAGCACGTAGAGCGGATGGTCGAAGGGCACCGGCTCGCAGCGGAGCGGCTCCTCCTCCGAGAGCAGCTCCTCCCAACCGACCGAATCCGGCAGAACGTCCTCCGCCCCTCCGACGTACGGGACGTGCACGACGTGCTCCAGCGTGGGCAGCGCCCGCCGGATGTCCCGCACCTCCGCCCGGCGGTCGATGTGCTTCTCCCCGTAGCGGTAGCCCGTCACCGCGAGCAGCACCTTGGGGTCGAGCTGCCCGAAGCGGTCGATCACGCTGCGCGGGCCGAACTCCGGCGCACAGGTTGCCCAGATGGCCCCCAGGCTCGCGGTGGCGAGAAAGGCCACGACCGTCTCCGGGACGTTCGGGAGGTAGGCAGCGACGCGGTCGCCGGGGCCAACCTCCAGGCGCCGGAGCCCGGCGCGGGCCCGCGCTACCTGCTCGCGCAGCTCGCCGAAGGTCAGCTCGAAGGGAGCCCGCGTCTGGGAGTGGGCGAAGATGGCGACCTCTCCGTCGTCGCCCGAGGGGGTGAGGATCCTCTCCGCGTAGTTCAGGCGCGCGCCCGGGAACCAGCGGGCGCCGGGCATCTCGCGCGCGGCGAGCACCCGTTCGGGAGGGGTGTGGGCGCGCACGCCGTAGAAGTCCCAGACAGAGCGCCAGAACGCCTCGAGATCCCCCACCGACCAGCGCCAGAGCTCGTCGTAACCCTCGAACTTGAGGCCCCGCTCCTCGCGCAGCCAGCGCACGTAGCGTCCGATCTCGGTGGTCTCCAGGACGTCCGGGGGCGGCGTCCAGAGCACCTCGCCCGTCAGAGCCACTTCAGGATCTCCCCCACTCCCTCCACCACCGCATCCGGGCGCCGGCGTTCCGGCACCCGCTGCAGGTCCACCGACCCGCTGGTCCCGCTGCGCACCAGGATGGTGAACGAGCCCACCAGGCGACCCAGCCCGATATCCATGTCCAGGTCATCCCCGATGACCGCCATCTCCCGGGATTCCACCCCGAGCCGCTCGCAGGCCGCGCGCACCGCCATCCGCGAGGGTTTGCCGACCACGGTGGGACGCTTCCCCGTAGCCTTCACCAGCGCAGCGGTCACCATCGCGCCGCGGCTGAAGATCATGCCGTTCGCCCCCCAGTAGCCGGGAC
The DNA here is from genome assembly GCF_059772285.1 of Rubrobacter sp. M3-4. NCBI lineage: Bacteria > Bacillati > Actinomycetota > Rubrobacteria > Rubrobacterales > Rubrobacteraceae > Rubrobacter > Rubrobacter sp. M3-4. Next base: position 8,910 of record NZ_JCBAJP010000020.1, on the reverse strand, counting down.
CGTAGCTAGCCGTGAGAAGGGGCGCGCCCCGGGTGATGGCCCGCGCCGCGCGTTCCAGGGAGTCGAAGTCCACCTCGTTTACGTGGGTGACGAAGACCACTTCGGCGTCCTCCCCGTCCGTGAGCGGCACGCCCGCCTCCGCCATGCGCTCGCGGGTCGTCTCGGAGCCGAAGACCATGGTCCGCCGTCCGCCGTGGCGGCGCGCCAGATACCCGAGCGCGCTGCAGACGGGGGTCAGGACCTCGTCGTCGCGCACGGGGAGCCCGCCCTCGCGCAGCCCCCGCGCGAACTCCTCGGGACGCAGGTGCGTGCCGTTGGTGAACAGCACGAGCGGCCGGCCGGAGGTCCGGATCTTCTCCAGCACCTCCGGCGCGCCGGGGAGCGGGCGCGGGTGAAAGCCGGCGTCGCGGTGCACGAGCGAGCCGTCCACGTCGAAGACGAACCCGCGTATCCTCTCAAGCTTCTTTGCGCCAGACAATGGTATCCCCCGTACGTTCGTCTTCGAGCCTCAGATAAGAGATGGAGTCGCGCCTGGAGAGCTCGTGCAGGAGCCGCACGACCGGTGCGCGTCCGGGGCGCACCAGCGGCGCGCGCGGCCTGCCGCGCTCGGCGACCATGGCGTCCACCTGTTCCGCGGGCATCGTGAGGCGCAACAGCAGCTCCTCGTCGGAGATCCGGCGACCGAAGCGCTCGCGGGCCCCGTCCAGAGAGATCGGTTCGAGACCCTTCAGCTCGGAGGCGCGCGACGTCGAGAGCACGCGGTCGGCGACCTCGGGGTCGACGGGCGCCGGGGTCTCGTAGTAGTGCCCGAGGAAGTAGCGCACCATCTCGTCCGAGACCCTCGACCAGCGCTCGCCGGAGATGACGTTCATCACGGCCTGGGTGGCGACGAACTGCGAGACCGGGGTGACCATGATCGGGTAGCCCATCTCCGCGCGCACCCGGGGGACCTCCTCCAGGACGGCGTCGAAGAGCTCCGGCCGGCCCAGCTCTTGCAGCTGCCGGCGGGTGGTGGAGATCATGCCCCCCGGCATCTGGTGCCGGAAGTAGGCGCCGTCGAACTCCCGCGGGCTGCCGCCCGGCAGCCCGCGCTCGCGGGCCAGCTCGCCGAAGTACTCGGAGGTGGCCTCGAGCGCCTCCGTATCCAGATCGTACGAGAGGCCCTCGGCCTCCACGTTGCGCAGCGTGGATTTGGCGGGAGGATTCGAGCTTCCGCTCCCCAGCGGCTCCACCGCGGTGTGCAGCGTCCGCACCCCGGAGCGCAGCCCCTCGACGTAGGCGAGGGGGCCGAGCCCGATCGTGCAGTGGCTGTGGAGCTCGACCGGGCGGGGGGCGAAGCGCTCGATGAAGCCCGGGATCAGGGTGCGCACCGCCTCCGGCATCAGGAGCCCGCCCGGATCTTTCAGGTAGAGCCGGTCGATGTCCTCGGAGCGGGAGACCGCTTCAGCCCGCTCCAGGTAGTAGTCGTGGGTGTGGACCGGGCTTATGGAGTAGGTCAGCCCGACGACGACCTCCTCGAAACCCTCCTCACGGGCGACGCGGGCCATCCGGAGGAGCGCCCCAGGCTGATTCGAGGGGTCGACGATCTGGATCCTGCGCATCCCGTTGCGCACCCAGCAGCGGAAGGCGAGGCGCATGACGTCCTCGCCGGCGGGCACCCAACGGATGAAGCGCATGCCGGTGGTGATAAGCCCCAGCGGCGTGTTCGGCATGGCTGCGCTCACCAGCCGGATCCGCTCCCAGGGATCCTCCCGGTGGAAGCGGACGGAGACCGCCATGTGCGTGCTGGAGGTGAAGTCCAGAGCGTGGAAGCCGACGCGGTCCATCGTCGGGGCTATGGCGAGGACGTCCTGGGTGGTGAGCCCGGTCGCGGACCACAGGCTCTGGTTGCCGTCGCGTATGGTCGTGTCGATGATCTCGACGGGCTCGCTCATGCCGCAAGCACCTCCTCTTCGAGCCAGGTCGTGTCCACCGCCGCACCGGTGAAGTCCGGGTGGGCGAGAACGTGCATCAGCAGCTCGCGGTTGGTGGGAACGCCCTCCACCACGAGCCCCTCGAGCGCCTCGCGCATCCTCTCGATCGCCCCGTCGCGGTCCCCGGCGTGGGAGACGAGCTTCGCCAACAGCGAGTCGTAGTAGGGGGGCACGAGCGTCCCCTCCTCGCAGTGGGTATCGACCCGCAGGCCCTCGATCTCGGGGACCGAAAAACGCGAGATCCTGCCTGGGGTGGGGCGGAAGCTGTGGGTGGGATCCTCCGCCGTCAGACGGCACTCTATCGCATGCCCGCGAAACTCCACCTCCTCCTGCGAGAGGCCGAGCCTCTCACCAGCTGCGATCCTCAGCTGGTCCGCCACGAGGTCGCGCCCGGTCACCAACTCGGTCACCGGGTGCTCGACCTGGATGCGGCAGTTCATCTCCATGAAGAAGAACTCCCCGCTCTCGGCGTCGACCACGAACTCCACGGTGCCGAGGTTGCGGTAGCCGATCTCGCGGGCGAAGGCGACGGCCGCACCGTGGAGCGCCGCGCGCGTCCCGGCGTCCAGCCCGGGGGCCGGAGCCTCTTCGACGATCTTCTGGTAGCGCCGCTGCACCGAGCAGTCGCGCTCCCCGAAGTGGAGCACGCCGCCGTGCTCGTCCGCCGCCACCTGCACCTCGACGTGGCGGGCGCTCCGGATGAAGCGCTCCACGTACAGGCGTTCGTCACCGAAGGCCGCCCCCGCCTCGGCGAGCGCGACCCCGAACAGCCGCTCCAGCTCCTCCCGGTCCCGGGCAAGCTTGATCCCCCGCCCGCCACCGCCCGCCGCGGCCTTCAGCAGCACCGGGTAGCCCGCCTCCTCGGCGAAGCGCAAAGCGTCGGCGAGCGCGCTCACCTCGCCGCCCGGGACGACCGGCAGCCCGGCCTCGGCCGCGACCTCGCGCGAGCGGAGCTTGTCCCCGGCCAGCTCTATCACCTCCGCGGGGGGCCCGACGAAGCGCAGCCCGTTCTCGCGCGCAGCGGCGGCCAGCGCGGGGTTCTCGGAGAGGAATCCGTAGCCGGGGTGGATGGCGTCGCAGCCGGTGCCGATCGCCGCCTGCACCACCGCGCCCACGTTCAGGTAGCTTTGCGCCGGTGACCCCGGCCCGATGCACACCCCCCGATCCGCCATGCGAACCGCCAGGCCGCCGCGGTCAGCTTCGGAGAACCCCACGACGGTCTCCAGCCCGAGCTCGCGGCAGGAACGGACGACCCGCACCGCGATCTCACCCCGGTTCGCCACGAAGACGCGTCTCATCTTCACCGGTCGGGCTCCACCCGGAAGAGCGGCTGGCCGTACTCCACGAGCTCTCCGTTCTCCACGCACACCTCGGCTATCCTCCCGGAGACCCCGGCACGGATGGAGTTCATCATCTTCATGACCTCGATCAGGCACACCACCGTCTCCGGCTCGACCCGGCTCCCGACCTCGACGTAGGGCCTGGCCCCGGGCGCCTCGGCACGGTAGAACGTGCCGACCATCGGCGCCTCGATGGTGAGGGACCCATCGGCGGCCCTCCCGTCCGGCGCCTCCCGTGCGGAGGGCGGAGTCTCCTCCTTTTTCGGAGCCTCGACGAGGCGGCGCTCCTCCCCGCCTGTCGCGGGCTCCTCGCGCGGCGGTGCGCCGCCGCGCCGCACGTACAGCCTCAGCCCGTTCGTCTCGATCCTCAACTCGTCCAGGTCGGACTCGTCGATGATCCGCAGGATCTCACGCACATCGTCGTCCGAGAGCGGCATTCAGGACCTGCCTCTTTCTTCGTCGGAGACAACACCAAACGTTCCCATTACCAGCTCGATCGCCGACCGGGCCCGCGGAGGTTCCCCACCCCTGCGGCGCACGGTGGTGACCGGACGGGACTGGACCACGAACAGAGCGTCCGGGAGCCCCTTCCCCCGGGCGAGCGCCCACTCGATATCCTGGTGGGTGCCGAAGTGCCGCTCCACGCAGCGGGCGACCTCGACCAGCACCCGCAGGTGCTCCTCCCCCAGACAGGGCGTCTCCTGCCGCTCCGGCTCCACCTCCACCGTCCGCACCCCGGCCGAGGCGGGGTCGGGCCGGTACTCCAGGTGCTTGCGGCCGATGGACCTGTGCAGCACCTCCCCGGTCACCTTGCTCAGCCGGTACTCGTCCGGGGTCACCTCCCCCGCCACGACCGCTTCGCCCAGGCCCCAGCTCGCGTTCACCGCGACCGTGCTGGGGTCGCCGCTGAGCGGGTTGCAGGTGAACATCACGCCGGCGACCTCGGCGTCGACCATCATCTGCACGGTGACCCCCATGGCCGGTTCGCTCCCCGCCGCGGCCATCCTGGCCCGGTAGCTCAGCGCCTCGGGGCTGTAGAGGCTGGCCCAGCACTTTCGGACCGCCTCGCACACACCTTCCGCACCGCGCACCCAGAGGTAGGTCTTCTGCTGGCCGGCGAAGGTGGCCTGCTCGCTGTCCTCGCCGACCGCGCTGGAGCGGACCGCCACGGGGGGATTCTCCTCGCCGGCGGCCTCCGAGATCTCGCGGTACCGGCGGAGGATCTCACCCTCCAGCTCTCCCGGCAGGGGAGCGGAGCAGATCAGGCGGGAGAGCTCGCCGGAGACGCTCCGCAGCCCCTCCACGTCGTCCGCGTCCAGCTCGCGCAGTACTTCCGAAACGCGCCCCCGGAGACCGTTCTCCTCCAGAAAGAGCCCGAACGCGCCGGTCGAGATGGCGAACCCTGGCGGCACCGGTATGCCGCTCGCCAGGAGCTCCCCGAGGTTCGCGCTCTTCCCGCCGAAGCGCGGCTCCGCGGCGCGCCTGAGCTCGTTCAACGGGACGGTATACCCTGGCATCGTCGTGCTAGCCATCGAGGACCGTCACCCTCCCGTTCGTGCCGTCCACCCGCACCCGCTGGCCGGTCCTGATGCGGGACGTCGCCGTGCCGGTGCCGACCACGGCGGGCAGCCCGTACTCCCGCGAGACGATCGCGGCGTGGGACATGATCCCCCCGATGTCCGTGACGGTGGCTTTGATCTTGCTGAAGATCGGAGCCCACGCCGGCGAGGTGGAGGTGCACACCAGGATCTCCCCGGCCCGCACCTCGGAGATCTCCTCGAGCGAGCGCACCACCCGCGCCGTTCCTTCCACCTCGCCCGGTGAGGCGGCGGCGCCGGCGAGCTCGTTGCCGCCCCCGTCGCGCTGCGCCCGCGCCCACTCCTGCAGCTGCTGCGGGGTGACCCCCCAGAGCATGGCGATCGCAGGATCCACGACCGCCTCCGGCATCCGACCCAAAGCGGGAGGCGGCGTCCACTCTTCGAGCCGCTTCAGGATCCGCTTGCGCCGCTCCACGATCTGCGGCCAGTGGTGCGGCCCGAGCGCCTCGCCGCCGGTCGACCAGGTAAGCGCGAGCTCCTCCAGCGCCTGCATCACCTCGTAGCGGGAGAGCTGGAAGATGTCCTCGCTCTCCTCGATGAAGCCGTGCCGGGCGAGCAGCGCGCCGAACTCCCGGATCTTGTTGAAGAACCGCGACTGGAACCAGTAGTCGCAGTAGAACTTGTGCTCCTCCACGTACGGGAAGACCTTGCGCGAGAGCCCGAGCAACTCCCGGAAGGTCTGCCGCGCCTCCTCGTCCATAAGCGCCTCGTACTCGCCGACGAGCCGGTCCCGCCGCTCGGCCAGCTCACGCGTGGGCCGCTCGATGTCCTCGCCGGCCTGCAGCGCCGCGATGTGCCCGATGAGCGAGCTGTAGGGGATGCTGGGGTCGTCGTGCCAGCTGCCGTAGTAGTGGTAGAGCCCGTCGCCGGTCCCCATGTTGAACCACGGGTCCTTGACCTCCTCGAGCTCCTCGAGCCAGCGCCGCCCGGCGTCGCTGCGCCCGAGCTCGGCCTCTATCTCCTCCGGCGAACGCCCCTCCCGGAAGGCCTCCGCCACCCCGAGGTCTATCGCCAGCCGCGCCAGCCGCCGCAGCTCGGCGTCCGGCCGGAAGAGGACGACGTCGATGCCGGCGACCATCTGCGAGATGTGCTGGTCGGGGATGTCGGGCAGGGCCTGCTTGCAGAACTCCGAGAAGGTCAGGTACGCCCCGTAGCCGAGCAGCAGAAACTCGAAGTGGTACTGCCACATCCGCTCGATGCAGTCCAGCGCCCGCCGGTAGCTGGCGAGCAGCGTGGCCCAGCTCGGCTCCCCACCCTCGAAGACGACGGCCTCCGGCTCGTACTCCGGAAGACCGGGGACGGGGATCTCGGAGACCTCGCGGTTGAGCGCCTCCATCCGCTCCCGCCAGCGGGCGTAGAGCTCATCCCAGTTCTCGTAGTAGTAGCCGGCGCGCTGCTGGAAGAAGCGCGACCGCTCGGCTATCTTCTCGGGATCGGTCACCGGGTTGGGCGAGATGTAGACGTAGCCGTTGACTATCCGGTAGTCGACCCCCATCGCCCCCGGTACCGCGAACGCCCGGTTCTGCCACCCCCCAAGCGCATAGTACGGCGTGTCGACCTCGACCATGTCGAACGCGGGCATCGGCACCGGGAAGTGCATCGAGTTCCAGAACCACAGCCGGTTCTCGTCGTGCTCCCTGCGCCGCTCGTCGAAGAGCGCCCAAGGCGGGTACATCTCCTCCCACCCCTCACACCCCTCCGGTGTCTCGATCGAGAACGGGCTAGGAAAGTCTGTTGCTATTTCTTTTTTCGTCATCTCTATATCCTCTCCACAATACCTCGGGCTATCTTGTGCGCCACCGCCTCGATAGTCACCATCGGGTTCACCCCCAGCCCCGTGGGCAGCACCGAGCCGTCGACCACATACAACCCCTGCACGTCCCAGCTCTCACCCGTGGCATCGCATACCGAATCTCCGCGCGAAGCTCCCATACGAGCCGTGCCCATCAGATGAAAAGCTCCCAGAGTCACCTGAGCCGGGCCCCAACCGCACCGGTCGGCTGCTAGAAGCATCTCCTCCCTGTTGCCCTTCCGGCCCGGTTCGTAGGTGACCCATCCGGCGTGAGACGAGTAGATGACCCGGGCACCGCCGGCTTCGAGAATCTGTGCCGCACCATCCAGCCCCCGTCTCATCACCGCGCGGTCGAAGTCGGACAGAGTCCAGCGTGGCCTCGGAATGCCGTCACGCCCCACGACGACCTCACCACCGTCGCGCGCCCGCTGAAGTGCCCCGTACCCGGCCGTGTAGCGGAGCGCCTGCATCAACTCGGCGCTCTCCCGTGCACCTCTCCAGGGGGCGAAGATCGCGAGGATGCTGGGAGGGGTGGCGGCCTGCTCGTACTTTATGCCGTACCCCTCACCGAGATCCAGAAGCTCGTCGGAGTAGGTAGCACCGAGCGTACCCTCCCAGGGTTTTATCTCCTCCTCAAAGATGCCCCATGTGAGAAGAACGGGGTGCAGCATGAGGTTCTTGCCTATTACGGGGTTGTCTATGCCCGAACGAATCATGATCGCCGGCGTGTGAATGGCTCCGGCGGCGAGCGCCACGATTCTGGCTCGTACGACAACCCTGTGACCGTCCCTCGTTCGCGCTTCCACACCCTGCACCCGCCCATTCTCTACCAGCACCCTCTTCACGGGAGCGTTCACGAGTAAGCGAGCCCCATTGTCGTAAGCGTCCTGAAGCCACGTCTTCAACGTCGACTGCTTGGCTCCGATCTGGCAACCGTAGTGGCAGAGCCGGCAGACATCCTCCCGACACCCCCGGCAGTTGCGCTGCATCACCTCCCAATGCCAGCCGAGAGCCTCAAGCCCCTTGCGCATGACATGATCCCGCCTCGAAGGTATGCTGCTCTCGGTACCGATCGAGAGCCGCTCCCACACGGCATCGATGCTCCTGCCGAAATCCTTGCTGGCCCACTCGGCGAGTCCGAAGCGCTCCTTCCACTCCTTGAGCACGTGCTCCGGCGGGCGGAAGCACCAGGTGTAGTTCACGACCGTACCACCCCCCAGACAGGAGCCGGCGAGCAGACCGATACTCTGGTCTTCGGCCGCTAGGTTGCCGCCGTCGAGATATAGGCGGGCGTAACCTGGAATCTCAGCCCCGTCGAAGTTCTCTTCGCTGTAATAGCCACCGGATTCGACGACGACCACGTCGAGTCCCGCAGCGGCGAGCACCCCCGCAGCGGTACCGCCCCCTGCCCCAGAGCCGACCACGCAAACGTCGCAGTCGAGCTCGGTATCCCCGGTCACCTCGAGCGGTCTGATGCTTTTCGGCGGTGGACTCTCCGGTGGTCCGAGCGGCCCCGGATAGCCGAGCCAATTCTCCACGGGGTCCGGCTCCTTCCCTTCGTGAGGCATGCAGTAGTACCCCAGCAGCACTCCCTTGCGGAACATCTGGAAGATTGCTCGCGACCTCGCATCAGGTGAGTCTGCGAGGCTCAACAGCACGCGCTCGCGCTCAGCCTGCGAGAGCGATGAGAAAGGAGCCTGCTCGGACCCGGCGATCTGTGTGTCCCACGTTTCGAGCAACGCCACGAAGGCGGCGCGGTCTTCGGAGGAAGGCGCGCTGCCCGCCGAGGCGAGCAACGCGTCTGGAACGCCACGCTCGGTGGCGGACGGAAGCCCGTCGATACCCGGTGCGAAGGTATCACATATCGCTTCGAGAGCCCTGCGAGCCTCACCGTCTATCTCGATGGACATGGCGCGTACTCCTCCTTTACCGCTTGTGTCGGCTTCAGATGCGTCCCGGATCCCGGGAAACCCCCACCCCTTGTTCCCCGTCCGGATACCCTCCGGAATCTGAAATCGACACGTACCCTTTCAGCGCGGTCACCCCTGTTTCTTGGAGCGCTTTATGTTATTTTGTTTTTAATGAATCGAGCGTGTCAAGCCTCTCGTGCATACTCGATTCGTGTAGTTGCATATCTGCTGTGTATGACTACCTCCTGTAGGCAGTGCGGGCGTACTCGACCAGGGGAGCGGGCTGCACGGTGGCCT
>NZ_JCBAJP010000002.1:0-306067 GCF_059772285.1 Rubrobacter sp. M3-4 | reverse complement strand
GTGGCCGCGCCGGACGAAGGAGCGGCCCCGGCACCGGCCGCGGGGGAAGCAGTGGAGGTAGAGGCGGAGGTCCCGGAGACGGGCCAGATGCCGGTGCTCGCGACGACCCTGAGGCCCCTGGTGTTGAGCACGCCGTTACCACCGATCTGGTTGAACGGGTATCCGGTCACCCGGATCATGACGCTCCCCGTGTAGATGTTGGCGTTCTGGCCGTCGATGAGGGTGCCCTGCGTCCCGTCGGCGTCCTGCAGCGTCACCGAGGCCCCCGGCGAGATGACGTAGTTGCCGGAGATGCGCAAGAGATCGCCCGGGCTCACGACCCCGACCGGCGGCGCGTCCACGAGCACCTGCACCGGGAGCCCGGCGAGGGGGCCGGAGGGCGCGGTCGGCGCGCCGTACTGGGCGTCGGAGCTCGTCTGCGCCCCGGCCGTGGCGCCGAGGAAGAGCGCCGCGAGCGCGGCGAGGAGCACGGCCATCGCGCGCGCGGTCATCGATCTCTTATGGTTCGTCGTCCCGCCCATCTCTCGTGACCCCCTCTTCGGATACACCTTCTCCAGCGGTACCCTGGAAATATAGAGCATGGGGAGGGCGGGCGGCATTGGCCAGATGGCCATTATTTCGCACGCCGCGTCAGATCCCGCTGATCAGGCCGAGTTCGACGCCGCGGACGGCGGCCTGGGTGCGGTTGGAGACGCCGAGCTTGTTGAAGATGTGCTGCACGTGGAGCTTGACGGCGCTCACGCTGATGTAGAGCTCGTCGGCGATCTCGTTGTTGGTCTTGCCCTGCGCGACGTGGTGGAGGATGTCGAGCTCCCGCCGGGTGAGCGGGCTGGTGGGCGGGGGCACCCCGCGCGCCGAAGCGTCCTCGCGGGTGAGGCGCAGCAGGAGGTTCGAGGCGAGCTCGCTGTCGAGCGGGGACCGGCCGGAGAGGACGTCCCGGATCGCGGAGACGAGGTCCGGCTCCTCGGCGTCCTTGAGGACGTAGCCGGCGGCCCCGGCCTTGAGCGCCCCGAGCAGGTAGTCCGGGTCCTCGTGCGCGGTGAGGACGAGGACCGGGGTCTTCGGGAGGAGGTGTTTTATCCTGCGGGTCGCCTCGATCCCGTCCATGAACGGCATCCTGACGTCCATGAGGACGAGGTCCGGCTTGAGGCGCTGCGCGAGCTCGACGGCCTGCCGGCCGTCGGTCGCGTGCTCTTCGAGCAGCCGCACGCCGGGTATGTCCGAGAGGGCGTCGTAGAGGCTCTCGACGTAGTCCGGGCTGTCGTCGGCGAGCAGGACCCTGGCCGTACGGGTCGCCTTCTCAGAGGCCATCTTCATCCCCCCTGTGGGTCGGGATACGGGCGCGCACGAGCGTCCCCTTGCCCGGCGAGCTCTCTATCTCGAGCACCCCGCCGGCGAGCTCCACCCTCTCGCGCATCGCCGGGATGCCCACCCCGCCGGGACCGTCCCGCCGCATCCCCTCGAACCCGCACCCGAAGTCGCGCACGTCGAGCCTGGCCCGTCCGTCCTCGACGCGCAGCTCCACGAAGACCGGCGTCTCACCGGCGTGCTTCTCCACGTTGTGGAGCGCCTCCTGGGCGACCCGGAAGAGCGCCACCTCCACGTACCCGTCCAGGTGCTCCTCACCGATCGCCTCGCGGTAGTAGATCTCCCGGCCGTCCTCCCGCATCCGCTCGACGAGCCGGCGCAGCGCCGGGGCGAGGCCGAAGTCCTCCAGCAGCGGGGGCGCAGGTCCTCTATGAGGTTGCGTCCGGTGTCGATCATCTCGTCGATGATCTCGCCCATCCTCCGGAAGCTGCGCTCCTCCAGCCCGGTCTGCGGGGCGCGGCGGCGGGCGAGGGTCTGCAGGCGGCGGCTCAGCGCGGTGGCGCGCTGGATGATATAGTCGTGGATCTCGTAGGCGATCTTCCGGCGCTCTTCTTCCTGCGCGAGCAGGATGCCGGCGGCGGCGCGTTCGATCAGGGGATCTTCGCCGTCGAGGTAGCGGCCCTCTAACCCCCGACCCACCAGGACACCGAGCCAGGCGGAGATCGCACGCACCCCCGCCACGCTCCCCTCGCTCCCGAGCGCGGAGCCCCCGGCGACCTCGAGCACCTTACCGCCGGATTCCGCGAGCGGCGCATAGACGGCCACGCCACTCTCGTTCTTCTCCACGAGCACATCCCCCGGCCCGAGCGCCGCGACGCGGCCGGGGTCGGGCCGGGGAGCCGACGCCCCTACCTCGCCCCTGCGCACCTCGGCCAGCACCCGGAGCCGGCCGTCCTCGCACGCGCAGATCGCCGCGCGGTCGGCCGGGACGGCCCCGCAGACGAACCCCAGCAGGTGCCGGGTCGCCGCCGAGCGGAACCGGAGGCCCCTCTCGGCAGCACCATCCACCGTACGCGCCGCGTCGAGCGGCTCCAGGAACAGATCCGCGATCTCGGCCCCGCGCGACGGGCCCGCGTGCAGCGAGAGGATGCCGACCCCGGACTCCCCCGCCGGGGAGAAGTCTAGCCAGAGGCCTTCACCCGCGGGATGTCCATCGCCGGCGTCGCGCAGGCCGAGGATCTCGTGCAGGCAACTGCCGACCATCTCCTCCTGCGAGATCCCGAGCATGGAACATGCGGCCGGGTTCGCGGCGAACACCACCCCCTCGGCGGATAAGATGATCAGGCCGGCCTCACACCTCTCGAAAGCAAGCCTGTACAGGCCTTCCTGATCGTAGAAGCGAAGCCCCCTCTCTGCAACATCCACGATACGCCCCCTACTTACCTGTACCGGTGATATTTTAGCAATGTTTCTGTAATAAAGGTAGGAGGTGATTCAGTAAGCTCCACGTTTCGAGAGTACGCAGATCACCGTACGCCACAGGATCACAAGATCAAGCCATATCGACCAGTTGCGCACGTACTGTGAGTCCAGCCTCACCCGCTCTGCGTAGCTGATGTCGTTGCGACCCCTGATCTGCCAGAGGCCCGAAATCCCCGGGCGAACCCGCCGATAGAGGTCGAACTCTTCCCCATACCTGACGACCTCCGAGTCCACGATCGGCCTTGGCCCCACCAGGCTCATCTCTCCCTTCAATACGTTGATGAGCTGCGGCAGCTCGTCCAGGCTGGTGCGCCGCAGTAAGCGGCCCACACGGGTCACACGGGGGTCGCGTCGAAGCTTGAAATTCTGCTCCCACTCCCTCTGTAACTCCGGATCCCTGGCGATGAAGTCTCTCAACAACCTGTCGGCGTCCCTGTGCATGGTACGGAACTTCCAGCACCTGAAGTGTCTTCCTCCTTCCCCCAACCGCCAATGCCCGTAGAAGACCGGCCATCCGGAATCGATCAGCACGGCGAGAGCAATGAAGAAGAGAAGCGGGCTTATGAGCAATCCACCCATGATCACCCCGTAAACATCCAGTGCCCGCTTTACGAACCTCGGCCAGGGATCGAGAAGGTTACGCCTTATTCCGATCCCGACGCTTCCCCCTAGGTTGCGGGCCGTAACGATGGAGCTCTCGAGATCTTCGAGGCGGGGGACGATGATCACGTGGCGGAAGACGTAGCTCATCTGAACCATGTAGACAGGAAGTCTCTTGCCGCCGAGATCTGGGACCGCGAATATCACGGTATCCACACCCCTGCGACGGAGGGACGCCAGGTGTCCGTAAAGATCCCCTTCATCTACCGGGCTTCCGTAGAGGGTGGGGAACATGGGCACAAAACCCAACTCCCACTCCTCACGCAGCCGGCGCGCGACGCGCGAGGCGTCCTCCGGCTCCCCGACGACGAGGACCGGCTTGCCCCACAGCCCGCCCCTGCGCAGCAGCACCCGCACCCCGGCGCGCACGAGCGGCGCGAGCACCAGGAGCCCGGCGAACCCGGCGAGGACGAACAGGCGAGAGATGTTGCTCCCTATGTGCAGGAAGTAGAAGAAGACGACCGTGACGCCCCCTGCGACGAGGGTGGCGTGGCTCTGCCGCCGGAGGCTCTCTACGACCGATAGGCCGTAGCCGGGATAGAGCCCGGCGGCCGCCCTGAGCCCCACCCACAGGATGATTCCGGGCACGAAGACCAGGTAGGTGAGATCGCTCAGGGGCCCGAGCCCTACGAGGATGTGCACCCAGCGCGCCGAAAGCCACACCCAGACGGCGAGCAGGAGGTCCAAGGAACCCAGAGAGAGCGCCGCCACGGCCCGGCGCACCGACTGGCGCCTGCGGGTGTAGAGTGCCGCCCTCTCCCCGCGTGCGGGGTTGCGCAGCAGAGCGGGACCTTCGGTCCCGATATCGTGGTCTGCGATCTGGCTCAGAGAAACCCCTCCCTGCTAAAGCCCGTCCAACGGTCTCCGAACCGATAACCATTCTAGGGGGAGGGGCCGACGCCCCACATTGGCCGGGTGGCCATTTCCTTCGAAGATCAGATACGAATCGCGGCGAGGAAGGCTTCCTGGGGGATCTCGACGTTCCCCACCTGCTTCATCCGGCGTTTTCCGGCCTTCTGTTTCTCGAGGAGCTTGCGCTTGCGGGTGATGTCCCCGCCGTAGCACTTGGCGGTCACGTCCTTGCGGTAGGCCTTCACGGTCTCGCGCGCGATGACGCGCCGGCCGACCGCGGCCTGCACGGGCACCTCGAACTGCTGGCGCGGGATGAGCTCCTTGAGCTTCTCGACGAGCGCCCTGCCGCGCTGGTAGGCCTTCTCGCGGTGGACGATGATCGAGAGCGCATCGACCGGCTCCCCGGCGACGAGCACCCGGACCTTCACGAGGTCCGCCGCCTCGTAGCCCTTCGGCTCGTAGTCGTAGGAGGCGTACCCTTTGGTGCGGCTCTTGAGGGCGTCGAAGAAGTCCGTGATTATCTCGGCGAGCGGCAGGTCGTAGGTGAGCTGCACCCTCTTCGCCGAGAGGTACTCCATCCCGACCGAGGTCCCGCGCCGCTCGTGGCAGAGGCCCATCACCGCCCCGACGTACTCGTTCGGACAGACGATCGTCGCCCTGACGACCGGCTCCAGGATCTCGTCGTAGTCGTCGGGGAGGTCGCTCGGGTTGGTGATCTCGAACTCTTTGCCCCCAGCGCGCACCCGGTAGCGCACGCTCGGGGAGGTCGCGATGAGGTCGAGGTCGAACTCGCGCTCGAGCCGCTCCTGCACGATCTCCATGTGCAACAGGCCCAGGAAACCGCACCGGAACCCGAAGCCGAGCCTGGAGTTCTCGGGCTCGAAGTAGAGCGAGGCGTCGTTGAGCTGCAGCTTCTCCAGCGCCCCGCGCAGCCGCTCGAAGTCGTCGGCGTCGGTCGGGTAGAGCCCGGAGAAGACCGTCGGGAGCGCCCGCTCGTAGCCGGGCAGCGGCTCCTTTGCGGGCTCGGCGGCGAGCGTGACCGTGTCCCCGACCCGGAGCGCCTCGATGTCCTTGAGCCCGGCGACGAGGTAGCCGACCTCCCCCGTCCCGAGCACCTCGAGCGCCTTCGGCTTCGGCGAGTAGCAGCCGACCTCCAGAAGCTCGAACTCCTCGCCGCTGCGCATCGCCCGCACCGCATCCCCCTTCCTCAGGGAGCCGTCGAAGACGCGGGCGAGCGAGATCACGCCCCGGTAAGGGTCGTAGAGCGAGTCGAAGACGAGGGCGCGCGTCCTCTCGCAGGTGCTCTCCGGCGCCGGGATGCGCTCGACGATCGCGTCGAGCAGCTCCTCGACCCCCTCTCCGGTCTTGGCCGAGAGGCGGATGATCTCGGACTCGTCCACCCCGATGAGGTCGACCAGCTCCCCGGTGACCGCGGCCACGTCGGCTATCGGGAGGTCGATCTTGTTTATGGCCGGGATGATCTCCAGGTCGTGCTCCAGCGCCATGTAGAGGTTGGCGAGCGTCTGCGCCTGGATGCCCTGGCTCGCGTCCACCAGCAGCACCGCCCCCTCGCAGGCGGCGATCGCCCGCGAGACCTCGTACGCGAAGTCCACGTGCCCCGGGGTGTCGATGAGGTTGAGGGTGTAGGTCTCCCCGCCCCGGCGGTGGAGCAGCCTCACCGCCTGCGCCTTGATCGTGATGCCCCGCTCGCGTTCGATCTCCATGGTGTCGAGGATCTGGTCGACCCTCTCCCTCTCGGGGACCGCGTCGGTGAGCTCGAGCAGGCGGTCGGCGAGGGTGCTCTTCCCGTGGTCTATGTGCGCGATTATGCAGAAGTTGCGCGTGTTCCGTGCGGTGCTCTCCACCCGAGAGAGTCTAACACGATTGCCTTCGCACTCCCGGCATGTTACATTCTCCCGGTCCGAGGTTTTCACCGGAAGAAGGAGGCAGGATACCATGCCGGCACCGTCGAAGAGGGAGCGTCAGAACCGCAGGCGTTACGAGCGCAACCGCAGCGTGCGCACCCGCCTGCGCAACCTCTCCAAGCGCTTCTACCGGGCGCTCGAGGCCGGGGAGGTCGAGCAGGCGCGCGCGCTGCGCGACACCAGCCAGAAGGAGTACGCGAAGGCGGCGACGAAGGGGATAATCCACCGCAACAAGGCCTCGCGCAAGCTGAGCCGCCTCGACCGCGCGCTCGCGAAGGTCTCCTCGCGGGGCGAGAGGGAGGGCTAGGAGGCCCTCTCCCGGCACAGCTCAATCGTGGCGAGCTCGACCTGGAGGCGCGCCTCCAGGTCGCTTCTTCCTTTGAGCCCGCCCTCCAGGGCGAGCAGCACCGAGAGGGCGCGCTCGACGCCGGCGGGGTCCAGGTTCCGGGCCTGCTCCGCGAGCTTGCGGGCGACGAACGGCGGCACCCCGAGCTGTCCGGCGAGCTCGCGCGGGGCGGCCCCCTCCCCGACGAGCGCGAGCGCCCGGCCCACCAGACGGAACTGACGCCGCATCATGTACACGACCCGCAGCGGCGGCTCCCCGGTGGCGAAGAGCCGGGCGAGCGCCTCGAGCGCCCGCCGGCGCCTCCCCTCGGCCAGCGCGTCGACGAAGGCGAAGATGTTCGACTGCACGTCGGGCGGGCACAGGGCGTCGAGATCCTCCCGGCCTATCCTCCCCCCCTCCCGGTAGAGCGCGAGCTTCTCGAGCTCCGGGATCATGCGCAGCTTGTCCTCCGAGCAGCGCCGCGCGAGCTCGGCGGCGACGTCCTCGGGGAGCTCCGCCCCGAGCTCCTTCGCGCGACGTGCGGCCCACCGGGCGAGCGCCCGCCCGGTCGGCTGCTCGAACTCGTGCACCTCGCCCACCTTCTCGACGGCCGCCCGCAGCCTCTCGCGGGCGCCGAGCTTCCTCGCGAGGAGGACGAGGTCGGCCTCCCCGGCCGGGTCTTCGAGGTAGCGCGTGATCACGTCCTTCTGCGCGGCGTTCCAGGCGTCGACGCCGCGCACGACGACGAAGCTCCCCTCCCCGAAGAGCGGGTAGGAGTTGCAGGCGGAGACGGCCTCCTCCGGGGATGAGGCCCCGGCGTCGAGGACGACCGCGTCCCGCCCCCTCCGCAGCCTCTCCACGCCGCGCCGCTTGCGCTCCTCGTCGTCGCCGAGCAGAAGGTAGACTCCCACGCCACCAATTCTACCCGGCCGCCCACCCGAGCAGGCCGATCCACAGGGCCGACCAGAGGAGCGCCACCGCACCCCACAGCCGCTGCCTCCCGGCGTCGAGCGCCCCCGAGAGCGCGGCCGGCAGACACCCGGCGTAGAGCAGAGCCTCCATCACCGCCCCGACCCCGGACGTCGCGACCGCGGCGAAAGGCAGCGTGGAGAACCCCCCGGCGACGTGCTCGAGCAGGACGACGAGGAACCCGTTCGCGGCG
Organism: Rubrobacter sp. M3-4; assembly: GCF_059772285.1. Classification (NCBI taxonomy): domain Bacteria; kingdom Bacillati; phylum Actinomycetota; class Rubrobacteria; order Rubrobacterales; family Rubrobacteraceae; genus Rubrobacter; species Rubrobacter sp. M3-4. The sequence continues at coordinate 298,353 of NZ_JCBAJP010000002.1, read as the reverse complement.
TTCAACGGGTAGGCGAGCGGGGGGAGGACGCTCCCCGAGAGCGCCCCGAGCATCCCGAGCACGAGGATCGGACCGGAGAGCGGGACGGCGAGCAGGTTCGCGAGCACCCCGACGACGGAGACCTGCCCGAAGGAGGCGGCGAGTATGGGTGCGGTCGCGACCTGCGCGGCGAGCGAGACGACGAGCGCCTCCCTCACCCACCGCACCCGCCCGCGGAAGGCAGGCGAGAGCAGGCGCGAGAAGGGCCCCCGCAGAAGCAGGATGCCGCCGACGGCCGCGACCGAGAGCTGGAAGCCCACGCTGTAGAGGAGCCGGGGGCTGAAGGCGAGGACGAGCGCGAGCATCGCGCCCATGAAGTGCAGCGGCGAGAGCCGCCGCCCGAACGCCGGCGCCAGGAGCACGAAGCCCGAGACGACCCCGGCGCGCACCGCCGAGGGCGGCGCCCCGGCGACGACGATGTACAGCCAGACGAGCGCGAGCGCCGCCGGCCCCCGGGCGGTGAGGGGCAGCCCGATCAGGCGCAGCAGCACGTAGAGCGCGGCGGTGATGACCGCGACGTGCTGCCCGGAGATCGCGATCACGTGCGCGATCCCGCTGCGCCGGAAGTCCTGACGCGTATCCTCGGGGATGAGCGACTCGTCCCCGAGGACCATCCCCTGCACGACGGCGGCCTCGCGCGGGGCGAGCCCGTAGCCGAGCGCCTCCCGCGCGCGCCGGTGCACCTCTCCGATCCATCCCCCACCCTCCACGAGCCGCACCGAGCGGGCCTCGAGCACGGCCGAGATGCCCTTCGTCGAGAGGTAGCGCCCGTAGTCGAAGCCGCCCCCGCCGCCTTGAGGCGGCGAGAGGCTTCCGGTGAGGCGCACCCTGTCCCCGACCCCGGCCGAGAGGTCGCCGGCGAAGACCTCGATCCCGCCCCCGCGCAGCACCTCGCGCCCGCCGTACCACAGCCGCTCGACGCGCACGTCGGCCCGGTAGCCGAAGCCCCCGCGCACCGGTGGGGAGGTCACCCGCCCGAGCACGGTCACGCCGTCGGGCTCGACGGCGGCGAAGTCGGCGAGCGGGTCGGGAGACGAGGCGTGGAGGGCGGCCACGCCCCACCCGGCCGCGACGAAGAGCGGGGCGAAGAGGGCCATCGGGCGCCACCCTTCGGGGACGATCCCCTCCCACAGGGCGGCCCCTCCGGCCACGGCGAGGGCGGCCAGGACGAGCGCCGGGGCGAAGCGGGGGGCGGCCGTCCCGGCGACGGCGCCGCAGGAGAAGAGCAGCGCCCACAGATCCAGCCGGACCGGCGGGGAGAGGTCGAGGGGGAGATCCGGCTCAGTAGACCGTGGCAAAGGGCTTTATCTTCTCCAGCGTGGCCGGGCCTATCCCGGGGACCCGCTCCAGCTCGTCGAGGCTCCGGAACGGCCCGTGCCCCATGCGGTACTCGACGATCGCGCGGGCCGTCGCGGGCCCGACCTCCGGCAGCTCGTCGAGCTCCTCCGGCCCCGCGGTGTTGACGTTCACCAGGAGCGGCTTCTGGGCCTCGCGGGCGGCCTGCTCGAGCGAGAGCCGGTAGACGACGTGCGGGGCGCCCCCGGACATCCGCGAGGCGTACCAGGCCCCGCCGGCGAGCGCGGCGAGGACGGCGAGGCACACGATCAGGTAGTGCCGCAGGCGGGCCGGGCGCGGCGGTTCAGCGCCCCTGGTTCCCCCTGTCTCGAAGCCCCTCATCCTCGATGGGTTTATCGGACGGGGGCGGGGGGCGCTTTAGCGCCTCTACCAGCCCGAGACCGCGCCCTTGGTCTGCTCGAGCGAGAGGAGCGCCTCGCGCACGGCCTCGAGCGAGGTGTAGCGGGGCTCGTAGCCGAGAAGCCGCCGGGCCTTCTCGATCGAGCAGTTCGGGCTGTGGGCGATGTGGTCCCAGGTGGCCTCCGCCGCCTCCTCCGAGACGCCGCCGCGCCACTCCTCGAACGGGACGAAGCGTAGATGCGCCTCGCGTCCGAACCACCCGGCGACGGCCTCGGCGTAGCCGCGCAGCGTGACCGCCTGCGGCGAGACGACGTGGAAGCTCTCCCCGACCGAGGCGCTCCAGGAGGAGAGCGCCCGCACGAAAGCCTGCGCCACGTCGTCGGCGTGGACGTGGTGGACGGTCTCGAGCCCCAGGTTGGGGAGCGGGAGCTCCTCGCCGCGGGCGAGGGCCCCGAAGACGGCCGGCTCGAAGTTCCCCTGCGGGTTGACGGGCACCCACCCCTCCCCGACGATGTGTCCGGGGTGCAGGACGGTCGCGGGGAGGCGGCCGCGCCGGGCCTCCGCGAGGAGGTAGGCTTCGATCTTCGCCTTGTTCGTCCCGTACTCGCCGAACGGGCGGCGTGCTTGATCCTCGGTCGTTGGGACCCGCGTGCTGTGCCCGTGCACCCAGATCGTCCCGCAGTGCAGGAAGTGTTCGACCCGCCCGCGCAGCGCCTCCGCGAGCTGCCGGGCGCTCTCGGGGGTGAAGCAGATCAGGTCGATCACCGCGTCAGGGTCGAGGTCTCGCACGAACGCGCCGAAGTCCCCCCTGCTCTCCAGCTTCCCGCGGTCGGCCTCGACCCGCCGCACCCGCCCCCAGGCCGGGTGTTCCCTGTAGGGTTCCCTCCTCCCCCGGCTCACCGCGACGACCTCGTGCCCCTCCTCGACGAGGCGCGGCACGAGGTAGGTGCCGATGTGACCGCTCGCTCCTACGACGACGACCCGCATGCTACGAAGCTCCTCCCTCGGGTGCACACCGACCCGATGATAGAGGAGGGGAGGGGGGATTGCATGGGCGCGTGTTGTGGAGCCGACGGGGCTCGAACCCGTGACCTCCACGCTGCCAGCGTGGCGCTCTCCCAGCTGAGCTACGGCCCCAAAGGTAAGGCTGGCAAAGTATAAGGGGCATCCCCCCGGGTGTCAAACGGCGGGGCTAGCCCTCCCAGCGCTCCTGCGGGGCGGCGCGCCAGAGGGACTCCAGCCTGTAGTAGTCGCGCGCCTCGTCGGTGAAGATGTGCACCACGACGTCGTAGAAGTCCAGGCTGATCCAGGAGGATCCCTCGTCCGTGCGGCTGGAGCGCGGGCGGTGGCCGGCCTCCTTCATCCTGCCCACGACCTCCTCGGCGACCCGCCGGGTCTGGCGCTCGGTCCCGGCGCTGGCCACGACGAAGTAGTCGGTGTAGGAGACCATGCCCCGCAGGTCGATGATCGTGACGTCGTTGGCGAGCATCTCGCCCGCGGCCCTCGCCGCGGTGGTGGCCATCTCGCGGCTCATCTCCTCCGGGTCCTCCCGGTAGGCCTGCCCGCGGCTGCGGGCCGGTTCGCTGCGGCTCACGGCTTCTCCTTCTCCTTCAAGCTCTCTCCTTTCTTCGAACCGTCGTCCGCGTAGAGGTTCTTGCGCGCTATGATCCTGTAGACCTCCTCCGGTACCAGGTAACGTACGCTCCTCCCGCGCAGCATCCGGCGCCGGATGCCCGAGGCGGAGATGTCCACCCGCGAGCACTCGACGGGGATGATCCTGTCGTAGTTGTTCAGCGCGTCCTCCAGGTGGCTGAGCTTCGAGAGGTCGTAGCCGGGGCGGGTGGCGGCGACCATGACCACCTCCTCGAGCAGCCGGTCGGGCTCCTTCCAGGAGAGGAGGTTGGAGACCTCATCCGCCCCGGCGATGAAGTACCACTCGACGTGCGGGTGGCGCTCCTTGAGCAGCCGGACGGTCTCGACGCTGTACATCGGGCGCCCGGCCTCTATCTCGATGGTGTCGACCGAGAAGCGCGGGTTGGCGGCCGTCGCGGCGCGCACCATCTCGAGCCGGTCGGCGGCGCTCGCCCGCAGGCTGGAGGCCTTCTTGTGTGGCGGGATCCCGCCGGGGACGAAGACCACCTCCTCGAGATCGAGCTCGTCGGCGACCTGCTCGGCGATGATCAGGTGCCCCTGATGGATCGGGTCGAAGGTGCCGCCGAAGATGCCCTTCCTCATCTGAAGTCGAACTCCACCCCGCCGATCCTGACCTCGTCCCCGGGCCGGGCCCCGGCCCTCCGGAGCGCGGCCACGACCCCCCGGCGCTCGAGCTGCCGCTGGAAGTGCTCGACGCCCTCCCTGCTCTCCCAGTCGGTCTTGAGCGCGATCCGCTCTATCTCCTCCCCGGAGACCTCGTAGTACCCCTCGGAGGCGCGCTCGACCCGCAGCCCCTTCCACCGCGGGCGGAAGACCCGGTGCGCCCGCGTCCCGGCCGCGGAGGCTCCCTCCTCCCGTTCGAGGTGCGCCAGGCGCTCCCTGAAGGCCTCGCGCAGCTCCTCCACCCCCTCGCCCGAGAGGGCGGAGACCTGCAGCGCCCCGGGGAAGGCCTCCCGGAGATACCCGCGCAGCTCCTCGTCGAGCAGATCCACCTTGTTCAGCACGGTGAGCGTCGGCTTGCGCGAGAGCCCGGCCGCGCGCAACTCGGCGAGGAGCACCTCCCGCGCCTCCTCCGGGCTCTCCCCCGCGTCCAGCACGATCGCGAGCAGCCGCGCCCGGGCCACGTGGCGCAGGAAGCGGTTGCCCAGCCCCCGCCCCTCGCTCGCCCCGGCGATGAGCCCGGGGATGTCCGCCACGACGAACGGCTGCGGGTAGCCCCTCTCGTCGACCACCCCGAGCGAGGGCGTGAGCGTGGTGAAGGGGTAGTCGCCGACCTTCGGGTGCGCCGCAGAGAGCGCGCGGAGCAGCGAGGACTTCCCGGCGTTCGGCAGCCCGACGAGCCCGACGTCCGAGAGGACGCGCAGCTCCAGGCGCACCTCGCGCTCCTCCCCCGGCAGCCCCCGCTCCCGGAAGGCCGGCGCACGCCGCGTCGGGCTCTTGAACGAGGCGTTGCCCCGCCCGCCCTCGCCGCCGCGCGCCGCGACGAAGCGCTCCCCCTCGCGCGAGAGGTCGGCGAGAAGGCCCGAGGAATCGTACACGAGCGTTCCGAGGGGCACCGGGAGCACCACGTCCCTGCCGCGCTCCCCGGTGCGGTTGTTGCCCGAGCCGTGCCCGCCGCGCCCGGCCTTTATCACCCGGCGGTAGAGGTACGGCTCGAGCGTCGAGAGGTCCGCGGTGGCCTCGAGGATGACGCTCCCGCCATCCCCCCCGCGCCCGCCGTCGGGACCGCCGCGCGGCTTGTACTTCTCGCGGTTGAAGGAGACGCTCCCGTCCCCGCCGCGACCGCCCCGGACGACGAAGCTGACCTCGTCTACGAACTGCAAGGGGGCTACATCCCCCCCACCTTCGGGATCAGACCGGCGCCTCCTCGACGACGCTCACCACGCTGCGGCCCCGCGAGCGCTCGAAGCGCACCCGGCCGTCGACCTTCGCGAACAGGGTGTCGTCCGAGCCGAGGCCCACGTTGTGTCCCGGACGCACCTTCGTCCCCCGCTGCCGGACGATGATGCTCCCGGCGGAGACGCGCTGGCCGCCGAAGGCCTTCACCCCGAGCCGCTTGCCCGCCGAGTCGCGCCCGTTGCGGGAGGAGCCTCCACCCTTCTTGTGCGCCATCTGCTATACCTCCGTTATCCTGATCTTCGTGAGCGACTGACGGTGACCGGTCTTCTTCCGGTAGCCCTTCTTCGGCTTGTACTTGTAGACGTGGAGCTTCTCGCCCTTGAGGTGCTCGACGATCTCGGCCTTCGCCGTACCGCCGAACTCGTAGCTCCCCTCGCCCCCGGCGAGGCTCACCGGAAGCTCGACCACGTCCCCGACCTCGCCCGGGAGCCGCTCGACGAGCAGCTCCTGATCCTTTCGTACCCTGTACTGTTTTCCACCGCTCTTTATGACCGCGAACATCTCGTTTCCTCTCTTCTCCGTGAGCTCCATCGGATGAGACCGAACCCGACGTCTCTTCGCAAGGATCGGGAGGTTAGTATACCAGAGAGAGCCTAGATCCCCTCTTCCCGGCGCGGCAGCTGGCGGGCGCGCATCGCGATGCTCTCCAAGAGCCCCACGGCCATCACGTCGACCACCAGGCTGCTGCGGCCGTAGCTTATGAACGGCAGCGGGATCCCGGCGACCGGCATGATCCCCATCGTCATCCCGATGTTCACGAAGACGTGGAACAGAAAGATCGTCGAGATGCCCGCCGCGAGCAGCACCCCGAAGCGATCGCGGGCTATCGTCGCCACCCGCAGCGAACGCCAGATGAGCACGAAGAACAACCCGATGATCAGCACGCTCCCGACGAACCCGATCCTCTCCGCCAGGTTCGAGAAGATGAAGTCGGTGTGGTCCTCCGGCAGGAACCCCAGGTTCGCGAGCGTCGTCGCCCCGAGACCCTTCCCGAAGAAGCCCCCCGAACCTATCGCCATCCGCGACTGGCAGACCTGGTAGCTGATGCCGCTCGTGCAGTCGTGGTTGAGGAACGCCGTGATCCGGGCGATCTGGTAGGCGGGGATGAGCCCGAACCTGACGGCGATCCCCCCGCCGACGGCCCCGATGAGGACGAGCCCCCCGAGCTGCCAGAGCCTCGCCCCCGCGGCGTAGGCGACGACCAGGAAGATCGCGCCGAAGACCCCGGCCGTGCCCAGGTCGGGCTGCAGAAAGACCAGAAACGCCGGCACCGCCGTGAGCGCGAGGGCCTTCAGCAGCACGGGCAGCCTTCCGGCGTTGCTCGAGGCCAGATACCCCGCGAGCACCACCACCATGAGCGGCTTGGCGAACTCCGAGGGCTGCACCTGCACCGGGCCCACGTCGATCCAGCGCTGCGCCCCGCCGGCGGAGACCCCGACGACGAGCACCACCACGAGCATCGCGAGCATCACGGCGTAGATGGGCCGCAGAAACCGCTGCCAGAAGCGGTAGTCGATCAGCATGAGCGCCACCGCCCCGGCCAGGCCGATGACGAGCCCCTGCGCCTGGCTGACAGCGTAGGCCCGCTGGTCGTTCTGGCCGGCTATGTACACGGCGCCTATGCCTATGCCGCACAGAACCAGAGACGTGAGCAGGAGGATCACGTCGAGCGACCCGAGCCTGGCGGAGATCTCCTTCGCCCGCTGGCGGCCCGTACGTCCTCCGGTCATCAGGTCCATCCGAACCCCTTCACCCTGACGCGTCGCAGGAACCACATTCCGAACAGGTACGCGAGGACCCCGTTTATCACCGCGTCCGGCAGGACGCCGAGGAGGATGTATCCTCCGAGCGGGGGACCGTTCATCCCCGCCAGCGAGGTCCCCAGCAGGTGTATTATGTCGTAGGCGGCGACCGAGAGGGCGGCAGCCTGCGTCAGCAGCAGCCGCTCCACGCCCCTCACCTGCACCCTCCCGAGCCTGAGCGCGATCGCCGCGGCCACCAGCCCGCCCAGCGCCCCCACCCCGAAGAGCCCCTCGCCCAGGGCGTCCACGAGCACCCCGCCGAAGAACCCGAGCAGGAGCCCCTGCACCTCCTCGAGCCCGAAGGCGCAGACTGCGACCGCGATCAGGGTGAGGTGCGGCGAGATCGTGCCGAAGGTCAGGTACGGCCCGATTATCGCCTCGACGACGGCCGCCACCACGACGAGCAGGGCCGACCTCCCGAGCGAGGTGCGCTCTACCATCCCGTGATCACCCGCACTTCCTCCAGGTCACCGGGGTGCACGGCGGGGGCCACGACGATCTTCTTGTACTGGTTGATGTCCTGGGAGCTCACCGACTTCACCCTGCCGACCAAAAGCCCCTGCGGGAACATCAGCTGGTACCTGCCGGCCCTGCCGCTGGTGACCACGTAGTCACCGGTGTGCACGTTCGCGCTCTGATTCACGTAGTCGACCCCGAGGTACCCCCCGTAGCTGGCCTCCAGCAGCCCCTCGGGCGTCGAGCCCGAAGCGCCGCCGGACTTCCTGGGCACTATCTCCACCCCGGCCTTGAAGCTCTGGTCGGTCACCAGTATCACCTCCGCGGTGTGGGCGCTCACCTGCGCCGTGCGCCCGACGAGGATGTTGTCCCCGACCACCACCGGCTGCCCCGGCCTGACCCCGTCGCTCGATCCCACGTCTATCATCACCCGGTCGGTGAACTGCCCGCCTATCGGGGAGATCACCTGCGCCAGCGGCGCGTAGCGGTAGTTCGGACGGCTCCCTTTGAGCATCGTCCGCAGCTGGTCGTTCTGCCGGGTGAGCGTCGCCACCCGGGCGGAGAGCGCCTCGTTCTTCTGCCGCAGCCGGGCGAGCTCCCGGGAGTTCGCCCGGTTGCCCCCGAAGAGCCCCGAGAGCGCGTCCCCGGCGGACTTGAAGGGGTGGGAGACCGCCGCCACCGCCGTGCGCCCCGGTCGCAAAGCCTCCGCCGCCCCGAGCTGCACCGTGTGCAGCGGGCCGGAATCACCCTCCTTGGTGTAGATCGTGAACAGCGCCGCGCTCGCCACCAGGAGGATGACGAACGTGAGCAACCCGCCGGAGGAGCCGGAGCGCTTGCGCCTCCCCATCATCCCCTAAGCCGGGGAGAGCGCGCCGCGGTAGGAGTCTATCTCCTCCAGGTAGCGGCCGCTCCCGATCGCGACGCAGAGCAAGGGGTTCTCGGCTATGTGCACCGGGATGCCGGTCTCGCGCCGGATCCTCTCGTCCAGGTGCCGCAGAAGCGCCCCGCCGCCGGCCAGGACCATCCCCTGGTCCACGATGTCCGAGGCCAGCTCGGGGGGCGTGCGGTCCAGCGTGTCGCGCACGGCGGTCACGATCGCCTCCACCGGCCCGCTTATCGCCTCCCGGATCTCCTCGCTCGTGATCACGACGCTCTTGGGCAGCCCGCTCACGATGTCGCGGCCCCGGATCTCCGCCGACTCCTCCTCTTCGAGCGGGAACGCGCTGCCCAGGTCTATCTTGAGCTGCTCGGCGGTCTGGCTGCCGATGATGAGTTTGTACTCCTTCTGGATGTAGCTCGAGATCGCCTCGTCTATGTCGTCCCCGGCGATCCTGATCGAGGACTTGGTCACGATCCCCCCGAGCGAGATCACCGCGACCTCGGTCGTCCCCCCGCCGATGTCCACGATCATGTTCCCCTGGGCCTCGTTCACCGGCATCCCGGCGCCGATCGCCGCGGCGAGCGGCTCCTCGATGGTGAACGCCTGCCGGGCCCCGGCCGCCTCCGTCGCCTCCCGGACCGCCCGGAGCTCCACCCCCGTCACCCCCGACGGCACGCAGACCACCACCCGCGGCCCCACGAGCGACTTCAGGGGCCGGCGCTTGGGCTGCGCCTTGTGGATGAAGTAGCGCAGCATCTTCTCGGTGACCTCGAAGTCCGCGATCACGCCGTCTTTGAGCGGGCGCATCGCGACTATGTTCTCCGGCGTGCGCCCCAGCATCCGCTTGGCGGCCGAGCCCACCGCGACCACCCGGTCGGTCCTGGTGTCGATGGCTACGACCGAGGGCTCGGAGAGCACGATCCCCTGACGCTTGACGAACACCAGCGTGTTCGCCGTCCCCAGATCCACCGCAACGTCGCGCCCAAAGAGTCCTAACATACCGCTCCCCGCCCGCTAAGGTTACCGGCCCCTCGCCCGATAGACAAGCTCAGAGGAGCCCCTGCTCTTTCATGCTGCAGTACCCCTCGCCCAGGATGACGTGGTCGAGAAGCTCTATCCCGACTATCCCTGCGGCGTCCACCATCCTCCTCGTGACCTCCTTGTCCTCCCTGCTGGGCTGGACGTTCCCGCTGGGGTGGTTGTGCGCCAGGATGACGCTGGCTGCACTGGCCCTTATGGCAGGCTTGAACACCTCCCGGGGATGGACCAGCGTCGCCGAGAGGGTCCCGACCGAGACCGTGGAGACCTCTATGACCTCGTTCCTGGAGTTGAGCAGCACGGCCACGAAGTTCTCCCGGTCCAGGTTGGCTATACGCCCTCTCAGGAGCCCGTTTACGTCCGCCGGCGATGATATCACGGGACGGCTCCCGCTGCGAGAGACGCCGAGGCGCCGGCCGAGCTCGACGGCGGCGAGCACGATGCACGCCTTGGCCTCCCCGATACCCTTCATGCGGGTGAGCTCGTGCACGGAGGCGCCGTAGAGGCCGTGCAACCCCCCGGCCTCGGAGATGACGTGCCCGGCGAGCTCGACGGCGGTCTTCTCCCGGCTGCCGTTCCCGAACAGGAGCCCGAGGAGCTCGGCGTCGGAGAGCGCCCCCGGACCGGCGGCGAGCATCCGCTCGCGCGGCCTGAGCTCCGGCGGGAGCTGCTTTATGGTGTATCTCCTCTCCCCGGCCACGGCTATCTAGTACCAGCACAGCCCGCGCTTTTCAAGCATCCTGAGCGCGATGGAGAGCGGCAGGCCGACCACAGCGGTGTAGTCGCCCGAGATCCACTCGACGAAAGCCCCGGCCCTCCCCTGTATGGCGTACCCGCCGGCCTTCCCGACCCCCTCCCCGCTGGCGGCGTAGGCTTCGATCTCCTCCCGCCCGAGGGCCCGCATCCGCACGGCGGTGACGGTGTGGGCGAGCGAGAGCTCCCCATCCCCGGCGACGGCGACCGCGGTGTAGACCTCGTGCCGCCTCCCGGAGAGCAAACCGAGCATGCGAGAGACCTGCGCGGCGTCCTCCGCCTTGCCGAGGACGCCCTCCCCGGGCAGGTAGACCACGGTGTCCGAGCCGAGCACCACGGCCCCATCCTCCCCGGAGGACACGGCGAGCGCCTTGCCCCGGGCGTTCTCCCGCGCGGTGCGCGCCGGATCCTCGAGCTCGACCTCCTCGAAGCCGCTCTCGCGCACCTCGAAGTGGAGCCCGACGCGCTCGAGGAGCTCCGCCCGCCGGGGGGAGGCGGAGGCCAGGACCAGCCTTGGCTCCCCCCGGCTCAGGACCCGAAGAAGAGCTCGAGCTCCCGCCTGGCGCTCTCGGGGGAGTCCGAGCCGTGGACCAGGTTGTCCGGCATGCTGAGCGCCAGGTCGCCGCGGATGGTGCCGGGGGCGGCCTTCGCGGGGTCGGTCGCGCCCATGAGGTTGCGCACCACCCCGATCGCCCCCTCTCCCTCCACGCGCATCGCGACGACCGGCAGGGAGGTGATGAACTCGACCAGCTCCTCGAAGAACGGCTTCTCCCGGTGCTCGGCGTAGTGCTTCTCGGCCAGCTCCCGGCTCACCCGCATCATCTTCATCTCGCGGATCACGAGCCCCTTCCGCTCCAGGCGGCCTATGATCTCGCCGACGAGGCGCCGCTCGACGCCGTCGCCCTTGATCAAAAACAGGGTCTGCTCCACCAAACTTTCCTCCCTCCGAAAGAGTTCTTTTCGGGTTCAGTACTCGATCTTGCCGCTGTTCTGGTTCACGCCGCAGTAGGGGCAGATCTTCCAGTCGAGGTCCAGCGGCCTCTCGCACTTCACGCACGGCTTCTTGAGCTGCCAGCTGCACTCCGGGCACACCAGGTAGTCCCGCTCGACCATCGCCCGGCAGTTCGGACACAGCAGGACCCGGCTCCGGAGTTCCCGCTCGAGCAGGGCGAGCTCGAGCTCGCGCTCGCGCGAGTCCAGAACGTACTCCGGCGGGCGCACGATCAGGTAAACCAGCGTCCCGACGAACGGGAAGACGATCGCCACGACCAGCCACACCAGCCGCAGCGCCCCGCGCCGGGAGGCGTCGGCGTAGGTCCAGTAGACGAGCGCCAGCCAGACGATCACGATGAAGAGCAGGATTATCTCCCCGGCTATCTTGAGCGCCGGGCTGGAGAGGAAATTCGAGATGGCCCGGAAGGGATCCGTCTGAGCGAGCGCCATCATCCCACGAACCTCAGCACCAGTAAGTACCCCAGAACGAACGCGGCGGCGAAGGCCCCCAGGAGGAGGAGCCCGGCGGCCCTCCAGATGCTCCTACCCCTCACGCAGCCACCTTATCGCCGCGGCGCAGGTGTAGAGCGAGCCGGTCACCAGCACCACCCCCCCCTCGCGCCGCATCTTCTCCACCATCCGGCCCACGGCCTCTCCTACCTCCTCCACCACGACAGCCTCCTTCCCCCGGCGGTCCCTCGGGTCATGCTCGACGATCAGCCGGTGCGGGTCCGCGGCCCGCCCGCTCTCGGGCCGGGTGAGAACCAGCGCGTCGGAGGCCCCGGCCACGGCATCAAGCATACTTGCAACTTCCTTGTCCCGCAAGCACCCGAAGACGATCCCGAGCGGCCGCCCGCCGAAGCGCGCCGCCACGGCCTCTATGGTGGCCCGGATGCCGGGCGGGTTGTGCCCCCCGTCGACGACGACCGGGACCCCCTCCCTCTCGTGCACCTCGAAGCGCCCGGGGAGCACCCCGGCGGCCCGCTCGAGCGCTTCTTTCCGCTCCCGATCTCCGAGAGCCCTCCCGAGCACGACCTCCGCCGCCCGGAGCCCGAGCGCGGCGTCCCGGGCCGCGTAGGGGGCCAGCCGGTCCCACTCCACCGCGCCGCCGGAAACCGGAACCAGCCGCGCCCCGGTCTCCCCGCACCGCTCGCGGGCCAGGCGGACGACCAGCGGGTCTCCGGTCCCGAGCACGAGCGTCCCGCCGGGCTGCACGCTCGCGAGCTTCTCGCGCGCGATCTCCTCGACGGTCTCCCCCAGGTACTCGGTGTGGTCGAGCCCGACGTTGGTCAGCACCACCACCAGCGGACGCACCACCGAGGTCGCGTCGTGGCGGGCGCCCATCCCCGCCTCGAGCACCGTCCACCCGAGCCCGGCCTCCCGGAAGAGGAGCAGCGCCCCGGCCGTCAGGATCTCGAACTGCGACGCCCCGACCCCCATCTCGTCGTCGAGGCGCATCACGCGGTCCATCACCCGGGCGAACTCCTCCTCCGAGACGTACCCCGAGGGCAACAGGATGCGCTCCGTGTAGGAGATGAGGTGCGGTGAGAGGTACGCCCCGGCGGGGTGCCCGCAGGCGGTGAGCGCCGCGGCCAGGGTGACGGTCGTCGTCCCCTTGCCGTTCGTCCCCACGACCTGCACGGTGCCGAAGTCCCTCTGCGGCTCCCCGAGCAGCGAGAGCAGCCGCTCCATGCGCTCAAGGCCGAGCGTTATCCGCTGCCGGGCGTCGAGCGCGGCGCAGACCTCGCCGTAGCCGCGGAGCTTGTTACCGGAGCTCTTCAAGGCGCTTCGAGAGCGTCTCGAGCGTGCGGCGGTTGGTCTCGAGCTTCTCGCGCTCGCGGCCGACCACCTCGGCCGGGGCCCGCTCGACGAACTTCTCGTTCGAGAGCTTCCCCTCGGCGCGGGCGATCTCCTTCTCGACCCGCCCGATCTCCCTGCGCAGCCGCGAGAGCTCGCGCTGCCTCATCTCCTCGGAGAGCGAGAGCTCGACGAAAGACCCGCCCGCCGGCAGCGTGGCCTTCGCCGCACCGTCCAGGCTCTCCGCCGGCCGCACCCCGGCGAGCGCGGTGAAGACCTCGGGCTCGACCCCCTCCGGGACGAGCCCCTCCAGCTCCCCGTCCACCCCGCTCTCGGCCCGGAACGCCCGGACGGCGGAGACCGCCTCCATGGTGCGCCCGAGCGTCTCCTCGGCCTCCTCGTCTTCGAGCGCCGGATCGTAGCGAGGGAACCCCTGCTCCACGAGCATCCGCTCGTGCCCGAGCAGACGGGACATCTCCTCGGTCGCGAACGGCATCACCGGGTGTAGCAGCCGCAGTATCCCGGAGAAGACCTCGCGCAGGACGCGCGGCGTCTCGGCGGAGGGCGCGACCTTGGCGATCTCGATGTACCAGTCGGCGAACTCGTGCCAGGCGAAGTCGTAGACGAGGCGCATCGCCTCGGAGAACTCGCATTCCTCGAGGAGCTCGTCGTAGCGGCGGGCGGTGCGGTTGAACGCCGAGAGGATCCAGCGGTCCGAAACGGAGGGTCCCCCCTCCCCCGCCCCCTCGTACCCGGCGATGAACCGCATCATGTTCCAAAGCTTGGTTATGAAGCCGCGGCCCATCTCGGCCCGCTCGTGCGAGTAGGGGAAATCCTGCGTCGAGGACTGGTGCAAAAGCCCGAAGCGCACCGCGTCGGTCCCGTACTCCTCGAAGAGGTCCAGCGGGTCGATCGTGTTCCCCTTGGACTTGCTCATCTTCGTCCCGTCCTCGGCCAGCACGATCGAGTGGACGTTTATCTTGCGGAACGGGATCTCCCCGCGGAACCTGAGCCCCATCATGATCATCCGGGCCACCCACAGGTACATTATCTCGCGCGCCGTCGAGAGGAGGCTCGTCGGGTAGAAGTATTTCAGCTCCTCGGTCTCCTCCGGCCAGCCGAGCGTGGCGAACGGCCAGAGCGCCGAGGAGAACCAGGTGTCGAGCACGTCCGGGTCCTGCTCGAAGCCCTCCCCCGGGGGCTCTTTGGCCGCGACCACCTCCCCGTCGGGCCCGTACCAGATCGGGATGCGGTGCCCCCACCACAGCTGCCGGGAGACGTTCCAGTCCTGGATGTTCTCGAGCCACCGGATCGTCTCGCGCCGCCAGGAGTCGGGGTAGACCGTGATCTCACCCTTCTCGAGCGCCTCTATCGCGGGCCTCGCGAGCTCGCGCATCGAGATCCACCACTGCTCGGTGAGCCAGGGCTCGATCACGGTCCCGCACCGGTCGCAGTGCCCGACGCGGTGGGTGTGGTCCCTCACCTCCCCGAGCAGCCCCTCCTCCGCCAGCGCTCGCACGACGGCCTCGCGCGCCTCTCCGCGGTCGAGCCCGGCGAAGCGCCCGCCGTTCTCGTTGATCGTCCCGTCGGGGTTGAGGACGTTCACCGGCTCCAGCCCGAGCCGGCGTCCGATCTCGAAGTCGTTCGGGTCGTGCGCCGGGGTGACCTTCAGAACCCCCGTCCCGAAGGACGGGTCCACGTAGGGGTCGGCGAAGACCTCGATCTCCCGCCCCACGAACGGCACCGCCACCCGCCGCCCGACGAGCTCCCGGTACCGATCGTCCTCGGGGTTGACGACGAGCGCCACATCCCCGAGCATCGTCTCCGGGCGGGTCGAGAAGACCTCGGCGTAGGGCCTGCCGTCCGGGCCGGGCCCCTTACCGTCGACGAACGGGTAGCGCAGCCCGTAGAGCTTCCCCTCGACCTCCTCGTAGTTGACCTCCAGGTCGCTGATCGCCGAGCGGTCGCGCGGGCACCAGTTGGTGATGCGCTCCCCCCGGTAGATGAACCCGGCGTTGAAGAGCTCGATGAAAGCCTCGAGCACCGCGTCGGCGTAGCGCTCGTCCATCGTGTAGCGCAGCCGCCGCCAGTCCACCGCCGCCCCGAGCCGCTCGAGCTGCCCGAGGATCCTGTGCCGCGACTCGTCGGCGAACTCCCGACACAGCTCGACGAAGCGCTCCCGCCCGACGTCCCACTTGGAGAGCCCCTCCTCGCGGGTGAGCTTGCGCTCGACGACGTTCTGCAGCGCTATCGAGGCGTGGTCCACGCCCGGCAGCCACAGCGCCTCGTACCCCTTCATCTTCGCCCGCCGGATCAGGGCGTCCTGGATCGCACCGTTGAGCGCGTGCCCCATGTGCAGCGCCCCGGTGACGTTCGGCGGGGGCATGACTATGCAGTAGGGCTCTCTCTCCGGGCTCGGGTCCGCCTCGAAGACCCCGGCGCGCCGCCACTCCTCGTAGACGCGCCGCTCGACCGAGGCGGGGTCGTAGGTCTTGGGGATCTCGCTCTGCTTCAACTCTCCTCTTCTTAGGCCGTCTCTTCCTCGTCGTAGGTGTACTTGGACTCGCCGGAGTGGGTCACGAGCGTGGGCTGCACCCCGTCGGTGACGGTGTCGGCGTCCACCACGCACCGCGCCACGTCCGACCGGCTCGGCAGCTCGTACATCGTCGGCAACAGGGTCGCCTCGATGATGCTCCTGAGGCCCCGCGCCCCGGTGCCGCGCTCGAGCGCCTTGCGCGCTATGGCGGCGAGCGCCTCCTCGGTGAAGGTGAGGTCGACCTTGTCGTAGCGGAAGAACTGCCGGTACTGCCTGACCAGCGCGTTCTTCGGCTCGGTGAGGATGCGCACCAGGTCTTTCTCCCCGAGACCCCGCAGCGTCGAGATGACCGGCAGCCGGCCGACGAACTCCGGGATGAGCCCGTACTTCAGAAGATCCTCCGGCTGGACGTGGCGCAGGATCTCGTCCGGGTCCTCCTTGCCGCGCGCGTCGAGGCTGCTGCCGAAGCCGATGCTCTTCTTGCCGATCCGCCGGCGGATTATCTCCTCGAGCCCGCCGAAGGCGCCGCCGCAGATGAACAGGATGTTCTTGGTGTCTATCTGCAGGAAGTCCTGGTGGGGATGCTTCCTGCCCCCCTGCGGCGGGACGCTCGCGACCGTCCCCTCCAGGATCTTCAGGAGTGCCTGCTGCACGCCCTCCCCCGAGACGTCGCGGGTTATGGAGGGGTTGTCGGCCTTGCGGGCGATCTTGTCGATCTCGTCGATGTAGATGATCCCGGTCTCCGCCTTCTTCACGTCGAAGTCGGCGGCCTGGATGAGCTTGAGCAGGATGTTCTCGACGTCCTCACCGACGTAGCCGGCCTCGGTCAGAGCGGTCGCGTCGGCTATCGCGAAGGGGACGTTGAGGATGCGGGCGAGCGTCTGGGCAAGCAGCGTCTTGCCGCTGCCGGTCGGCCCGATGAGCAGGATGTTGGACTTCTGCAGCTCGGTGCCGTCGGGCGACTCAGAGCCCATCTGGATCCTCTTGTAGTGGTTGTAGACCGCCACCGAGAGGACCTTCTTCGCCTCCTCCTGCCCGATGACGTACTCGCTCAGGATGCGGTTTATCTCGCGGGGCTTGGGGAGGTCGTCCTCCTTGAGGACGTCCGGCGAGGAGAACTCCTCGTCTATTATCTCGTTGCAGAGCTCGATGCACTCGTCGCAGATGTAGACGCCAGGACCGGCGATAAGCTTCCTCACCTGCCGCTGGCTCTTGCCGCAGAAGGAGCACTGCAACTGGTCGGACGGGTCTCTCATCGCATCCTCCCCAGGCTCTCGCTCGTCATGCCGCTAGTGACGCCGGATGATGTTGTCTATGACGCCGTACTCGACCGCCTCCTCCGGGCCCATGATGTAGTCCCGGTCGGTGTCGCGCTCGATCCGCTCGTAGGGCTGCCCGGTCCTCTCGGAGAGGATCTCGTTGAGGCGGCGCTTGGTCCTCACCAGCTCCTGCGCGTAGATCTCGACGTCGGAGGCCTGCCCGCCGATGCCCTGCGTGCTCGGCTGGTGCAGGAGTATCCGGGTGTTCGGGAGCGCGTTGCGCTTGCCCTTCGCCCCCGCGGCGAGCAGGAAGGCCCCCATCGACGCGGCCATCCCGAGCGCGGTCGTGACGACGTCGGGCTGGATGAACTGCATCGTGTCGTAGATCGCGAGCCCCGCCGTCACGCTCCCGCCGGGGGAGTTTATGTACAGGTTGATGTCCTGCTCGGGATCCTCGCTCTCCAGGTGCAACAGCTGCGCCATTATGGCGTTGGCGACCTGGTCGTCCACCGGCGTCCCGAGGAAGATGATCCTGTCCTTCAGAAGCCGCGAGTAGATGTCCATCGCCCGCTCGCCGCGCGGGCTCTGCTCTATCACGTAGGGGATGACCCCCTGTGGGTCGAACCTCTGCATCTCCTCTTACTCCTCTCCGGTTGCGCTCTTCTCCGCGGCCCCGCCACCCTCGGCGGCGGCCTCGACCTTCTCTTCTTCCTCTTCGGGCATCTCGGTCGGGACGGCGTTCTCCACCAAAAAATCGAGTGCCTTCTGCCGGGCGAACTCCTCCTCGAGGATCTGGTAGGTGCCGTTCCTGCGCATCGTCTCGGCGACCTCTTCCGGCTTGCGACCACCGTCCTCGGCGATGTGGCCTATCTCGTGCTCGATCTGCTCCCTGTCGGGCTCGATGCCCTCGGCCGCGACGACCGCGTCGAGCACGAGCTCCTTCTTGACCGTGTCCGCGGCGTCGTCCCGGACGCGCTCCTTCATCTCGTCCCGGCTCACCCCGGCCATCCGGTAGTAGCTCTCGGGGTCGACCCCCTGCGCCCGGATGCTCCGCTCGAAGCTCTCGACCATCTCCTCGGCCTTGTCCTCGACCATGACCTCGGGAACCTCGACCTCGGCCTCCTTCGCCACCGCGTCGAGCACCGCCGTGCGGAACTCGCCCTCGACCTGCCGCCGGGCGGCCTCCTCGAGCTCCTCCCGGATGGCCCCCCGCAGCTCATCGAGCGTCTCGAACTCGCTCGCCTCCTTGGCGAACTCGTCGTCGAGCGGCGGGAGCTCGCGCTCCTTGATCTCCTTGACGTGCACCCGGAAGAGGACCGACTGCCCGCGCAGCGACTCCTCCTCGTAGTCCATCGGGAAGGTGACGGCGAACTGCTTGCGCTCCCCGGCCTTCATCCCGACGAGGTTCTTCTCGAAGTCCTCCAGGATCTCGCCGCTCCCGACTTCGAGCATGTAGTCCTCGGCCGAAGCCCCGGGCACCTCGCCCCCGGTCATCTTCTCGCCGTTGAAGTCCAGGATGACGAAGTCGCCCTCCGCGACCGGCCTGTCCTCGACCGCACCGAGCGTGGCGAACTGGCCCCGGAGCTCCTCCAGGCGCGCCTCGACGTCCTCCTCGGTTATCTCGACCTTCCTCTTGGGGACCTCGAGTCCCTTGTAACGGCCGAGCTTCGCCTCGGGGCGCACGGCCACCGTCGCGGAGAACCGGAAGCCCTCCTCCTCGTCGAGCGGCTCGTCGAAGTGGATCTCGGGCCGGTCTATCGGGCGGAGGTTCTGCTCGATGACGGCCTGCGAGTACCAGGAAGGCAGCCGGTCCTGCAGCGCCTCCATGTAGATGTAGTCGCGGCCGAGATGGCTCTCGAGCATCCGCCGGGGGGCCTTGCCCGGCCGGAAACCGGGAACCCGCACCTTCTGGCGCAGCTCCCTGACCTTCGCCTCGACCCCCTCCCTGACCGCCTCGGGTGGAACCTCCACCTCGATCCGGACCTTGTTGTCTTCCAGTTTGGTTACGTTCGCCGTCATTTACTCCAACTCTTCTCGTCTACAGGCCGCTTCTTCAGCTCGTCGCGTCATGCGCAGTGCGAGAGGCGGGATTTGAACCCGCACGCCCGTGAAGGGCACTAGATCCTAAATCTAGCGTGTCTACCGTTCCACCACTCTCGCACTCCCGAAAACATAAACCGCAAACGATTATAACAGCAGCCCTGCCCCCGCCCCGCCAGGCCCCATGGTTTACGCTACGGGCGCACGAAGGACGCCGGGGCCTCAGATCATCTTCTTCCAGTACAGGTAGAAGATCATCGCCACCCCGAGCAGCATCATGACCCCGCTCACGATGTACATGCCATAGGGGTTGTGCTGCGCGAGGAAGTTCTCGTGGCTGAAGTTCATCCCGTAGACGCCGGTGATGAAGGTGAGCGGGAGGAAGATGGTCGAGATGGCCGTCAGCCGCTGCATGGTCTTGTTTATCCTCTGGGTCTGCTGAGTGGTGTAGATCTCGAGAGACCCCGCGAGGTAGTCGCGCATGGTGTCGATCATGTCCACCACCCGGTCGAGGTGGTCGCGCACGTCGTCGTAGTGCATCCGGCTCTCCTCGGGGATGAGCCGGGTGGTCGGCCGAAGCAGCACGCTTATCACGTCGCGCAGAGGCACCGCGAGCCGCCTGAGGGCCGTCAGCTCGTGCTTGAGGTGGAAGAGCGAGTCGAGCACCGGAGAGTCCGCGTCGGCCTCTTCGGCCAGAAGCCTGTCCTCTATGCCGTCGACCATCGCCGAGAGCCGGTTCATTATCGGGAGGTACTCGTCGACGACCGCGTCGAAGACCGTGTGCGCGACGTTGGCCGGAAGCGCCGAGACGAACTCGTCACCCTTGAGCAGCCGCCTCCTCACCCGTTCGAGCTCCCGCAGGGGCCGCGGGTGGACGCACACGACGTAGTTGGGCCCCACGTACATGTCTATCTCGACGGTCTGCACCCGGCGGGTCTTCTCCGAGAGGTGGAAGGAAAAGAGCGCGATGAACAGGTAGTCGTCGTAGATGTCCACCTTGGGCAGATGGCTCCTGGTGAAGCAGTCCTCTATCGTGAGGTCGTCGAACTCGAAGACCTCGCGCAACAGCTCGCCGTAGCGCCCGTTCTGCCCCCCCTCCACACTGTAGATGTCGCACCAGATCAGCGCCTCGGGATCAGCGAGATGCTCGGGCAGCTCCTCCACCCCGACGTCGGTCCGCAACACCCCCGACCCGTCGAGGACCAGGATGTCGACGCTCTCCGGCAGGTTCTTGGTCTTCGTATACTCCACGACGTCACAGATTCTACCAGCCCACCCCCCTCGAACGGCCCACAAACAAAGAGATCCCCCAGACGATGCCTGCCCATCTCTCCATATTGCCGTATAATCATCAAGGTATGATTCGTGGAGATCTTTACAGGAGAGCGAGGTGAAGATGGCAGGAGCCGGAAGACGCAGGCTCTCTGAGGAGGGCTTCGAGCTCGTGGCCGAGCAGTTCAAGGTGTTCGCCGAGCCGATGCGGCTGAAGCTCGTCTATGCGCTCATGGACGGTGAGAAGAAGGTATCCGAGCTGGTGGAGGAGACGGGGGGGCTGCAGGCCAACGTCTCCAAGCACCTCGGGATACTGCTGGACGCGGGGGTGGTGAAGCGTCGCAAGCAGGGGACGAGCTCCTACTACCGCATAGCGGACGAGAAGGTCTATGAGCTGTGCGATCTCATGTGCGGCTCGGTGGAGAGCCGGCTCTCCGGCCGTCTGGAAGGGCTCGTGCTCTCCTCCTGAGGATATCTGCAAGACAAGAAGAGGGGGGCGGGTCGTACGACCCGCCCCCCTCTTCTTTACTCCAGAATCGGCCGGGGATACCCTCTCAGGCCACGCGCCCCTCGAAGGGGAGCCCCTCCTTCTTCCAGCTCCTGACGCCCCCCGAGACGTTGGCGACGTCGACGCCCCCCTCGGAGAGCATCTTCGCCGCCATCGCGCTGCGGCTCCCGGAGCGGCAGATCGTCAGGATCTGGCGCTCCTGCGGAAGATCCTGGCGGCGCTCCTGCAGCTCGCCGAGCGGGATGTGCAGCGCACCGGGGACCCGGCCGGCCTCCCACTCGTCGTACTCGCGCACGTCGAGCAGCACGGCGCCGTCGGAGGAGAGCTTCTCGTAAGCCTCGCGCGGGGAGAGGTCCGGCACCGAAGACCCGCCGCCGAAGAGCCACCCGAACATCAGGCGGCCTCCCCGGCGAAACGCTCGAGCCCGAAGGCCTCCTCTATCATCCCCTTGGGCAGGGCCCCGACGACGGCCTGCGGCTGTTTACCCGGCTCGAAGAAGGCGATCGTCGGTATGCTCGATATACCGAACCGCCCCGCTATACCGGGCTCGGCGTCGACGTTCACCTTCGCCACCTTGACCCGGCCGTCGTACTCCTCGGCGATCTTCTCCATCACCGGCGCCACCGCCCGGCAGGGAGCGCACCACTCAGCCCAGAAGTCCACGATCACGGGGACGTCGGAGTTCAGAACTTCCTCCTCGAAATTCTCTTCTCCGACCTGTACCGGAACTGCCATCTCTCGAAAACCTCCCGTCTCTGAAAATCCTCACGAAGCCCGGCGGGCGAGCTCCTGGTCGATGCGCGGCCGGTCGAAACCGACGATCCACTTGCTGCCGATCTTTATCACCGGCACGCCGGCAGAGCCCGTCTTGCGCACCAGATCCCGCGCTGCCGCCGGGTCACGCTCTACGTTGATCTCTTTGAAAGGAACCCGCTTCTCCTGCAGGTACCGCTTCGCCCTCCTGCACCACGGACAGCTCGACGTGGTGAAGACCACGACCTTCGACATACCGCCCCAGAACCTCCTTACTCCTCACCACCGGTGAGCTCGCCCACGATGCGCTCGAAGTCCCCCCGGACCCGCCGCGCGATCGGGTCGAGCTTCTCGTTGCCCACCACGGAGAGCATGGTCTCGGGCTCGACCGCAGCCACCACCGTACGCCCATCCTGCCGGTAGACGGCCAGGTTGCACGGTAGAAGCGCCCCGAGGTCGGGCTCGGCCCCCAGGGCCTCGTTCGCCAGCGGCGGGTTGCAGGCCCCGAGGATCACGTACGGCTCACGCTCCACCCCAAGCTTCTCCTTGAGCTTCGCAGCAACGTCTATCTCACAGAGTACCCCGTAACCGGCCTCCGCCAGCAGGCTTCGCGCCCGCTCGACGACCTCCTCGAAAGGAAGCCCGGTCCTGCCGGAGATCACATACCCTTCACGCGTCACGCTCATCTTGTTAGAACCTCCCACTCGCACTCACTTTACGAGGCTTTATATTACTACATACTCATGCAGATACAAGAAGGCCTGGAAATGGTGCAGCAAGGGGCCGAAATTCTGGTAGAGGATCACGGAGGAGAGCCCGATGAGGAAGAGGGCGAGCCCCCGCTGCAGGCCGCGTTCGGGCAGCGCGCTCGCGAGGCGGGCGCCGGCCAGGCTCCCCGCGACAGCCACTGCGACGAAGGCGGCCAAAAGGGGCCAGTCGAGGCTCACCTGCCCCAGATAACCGGCGAAGGCGGCGGCGGAGTTGAGGAAGATCACCAGCAGCGAGGTTCCCGCAGCCTCCTTCATCGACATGCGCGCGGCGAGGACGAGAACGGGGACGATCAAAAACCCCCCTCCGACCCCCACGAGGCCGGTGAGCACGCCGACGGCGAAGCCCAGCGGGGCGAGCACGATCACCCTCCTCAGCCCGCCCGGTGCCTCCGCTCCATCAGATCCTCCGCCCCCCCTCGCGGCGTCGCGCACCAGCATCATCACCGCCGCCGCCAGCATCACCAGGGAGAACAACAGCATCTGCTCCGGCCCGCTCATGAACCGGGCCAGGTGCGCCCCAGCAAAGGCCCCGGCCATCGTCAAAAGCCCGAAGGAGAGCGCCAGCTTCGTGTTTATGAACCCCCTCCTGAGATAGGCCCAAGACCCGAGCAGGCTCGTCAGACCAACCATCACCAGGCTGGACGCCACCGCCTCCTTTACCCCGAAACCAAGCAGATATATGAAGACCGGCACCGCCAGAATGGACCCCCCGGCCCCCATCACGCCCAGAGAAACCCCTATGAGCGCCGCAGCCCCAAGCCCGACGAAAACCATCTCTCCCATGCACCAACCCTTCACTCGCTCTTAATTTCCTATATAACGATTAAGTTGATGAAGGATATTCTACGTGAGCGATGAGGTGATGGAGCGTGGGATGAGAAACATTTCACGTACTTTTTACGCCGACGGGTTCAGAGGAGCCAGATCCCGGCTCTCCAGGCGAAGTAGAGGCCGGAGACGAGGAGGAGTAGGCCCAGGGCTTTCTCCACGGCGAGGCGGTAGGCGGTTCTCAGGCCTCCCTTGCCGCCGACCAGCGAACCTCCGAAAGTACCTGCGACGACGAGCACGGCCCCCTGTCCGAGGCCCAGGGCGAGCATGGTGAGGGCTCCGACGAAAGGGTTCCCGCTCGCGGCGACGGCGGCGAGCGCGGAAGGGAGGATCAGGGCACAGGACGGACATCCGGCAAGCCCGGACGGAAGCCCCAATAGATACGCCCCGAGCATCCCCCGGCGGGCCTTCTCCGGGTCCGGTGAGGTGAACAGCGGCAGCTCGAAGCGCACCAGCCCGAGCAGCCTCAGCCCCATCACCAGCAGAAACGGTGCGAGCAGACCGTACCAGAGCCACACCGAGCGGTTGAGCAGGTTCATGAGAGCCAGCCCCGCAAAACCGAAAGCCGCCCCGAGCAGCATGTACGTGGTGCTCATCCCCAACACGAACGCGGCGCTGATCCACGACGCCCGCAGCCTGGTCCCAGATCCACCACCGGCCGTACATCCCACCACGACCGGCATCATCAGGTACGTGGCCGGGGTCAGCCCGAGCGCCACACCGGCCACCGCCGCCAGCCCGACCCCCACCACAGACCCCTCCCGTAGATACCCTATCCCCCACGACATGTACGGCTCGAGCCATACCAGCAACCGCGCCACGAGGTCCAGTATCCACCGGCCTGCCTGGTCCACGACACCCTCCCACGAACTTTGTATGAATACATCGTCAGATAGCATTATAATGCCGGCCATGGAACCTTCCGGCACATATCCTTTTCTGAGGGAATCGGGCCTGCGCGGGATGATACGGGGAGCTCTCTCGCTCCTCGCCGCTCTGGTGTTTCTGGCGGTCCTCTCCGGGTGTGGTGCGGGGTCCGGTGGTGGAGGGAGTTCGTCTGCAGGTACGTCGGGGGCGCAGGCGGAGGTTGGTGGAGGGAGGCTCCTCGGGTCGCCCTCCCTGGGGCGCCGGGATGCACCGGTGACCATAGTCGAGTACGCCGACTTTCAGTGTCCGTACTGCGGGCGGTTCGCCCGTCAGGTGGAGCCCAGGATCGTCGCCCGCTACGTACGCAGTGGTGAAGTCAGGCTGGTGTGGCGTGACTTCCCCTACCTTGGTCAGGAGTCGGTCAACGCCGCGCTCGCGGCGCGGGCGGCGCAGGCCCAGGGCAAGTTCTGGGAATACCACGACCTGCTCTACGAGAACCAGGGGCGTCCCAACTCCGGGGCGTTCTCGGATGCGAAGCTGATCTCGCTGGCCCGGCAAGCCCACCTCGACGTCGGGAAGTTCAGGTCTGACTTCGAGGGAGCGAAGTACGCGGGAGCGGTAAAAAGAGACTTCGCCCGGGGGCAGAGCCTGGGGATCTCCGGCACACCCACCTTCTTCATCAACGGCCGAAGGCTCGTCGGGGCGCAGCCCTACCAGGTCTTCGTCCGGGCGATCCGGCAGGCCAGCAGGGAATCCGGGCGCTGAACCATGGTTCAGGCCTCTCTGGCCGCCGCGTTCTTCGGTGGTCTGCTGTCGCTCCTGAGCCCGTGCAGCGCGCTTCTGCTCCCGGCGTTCTTCGCCTACGCCTTTCGGGAGAGACGGCGGCTCCTCGGGATGACCGTGGTCTTCTACGCCGGGCTCCTCGTCACGCTCGTCCCGCTCGGCATGGGTCTGGCCGCCGCGAGCAGGCTCTTCTACGGGCACCGCCAGGCCCTCATCGTGGCCGCGGGAGCGCTCATGATCGCCTTCGGGGTAATGCAGGTCGCCGGGAGAGGATTCGACCTCGGGTCCGCGGTACGCCTGCAGCAGAAGATCCCGGTCGGCTCCGCGCTCTCCACGTTCGCCCTCGGGACGGTCTACGGATTCGGAGGGTTCTGCTCCGGCCCGATACTCGGCGCCGTCCTCACCATCGCAGCGTCCTCCGCGAACGCGCCGTACGGGGCGCTGCTGCTCGCGGTATACGCAGCGGGGATGGCGGCGCCGCTCTTCGCGCTGGCGCTCCTGTGGGAGAAGATGGATCTCGGGCACAGGCGCTGGCTGCGGGGGAAAGAGGTCTCGCTCGGCAGGTTCCGGTTGCATAGCACGAGCCTGATCTCGGGGGCCATGTTCTCGCTGCTCGGGGTCCTGTTCATCGCCACCGGGGGCACCGGCAGCCTTCCGGCACCGGCCGGCGAAGGCCTCTCCCTCACCCTGCAGAACGCGCTGCAGAGGCACGCCGGTGCGGCCACCGCATCGCTGATCGCCGGGCTGTCGCTGATCGCTCTCCTGGTCCTCCGGAGGAGGAAGTCCAGGAGAAAAGAAGACCAACGAGGGTGAAAGGCGCCGGGATCAGGCCCTCAGGCGACCATTATGTAGGTGATGAAGGCCGTCCCGAAGAGCAGCACGCCGAGCGCGATCAGCAGGTACAGCGTCACCCAGCTGGTGAAATAACCCTGTCTTATGTTCCTCCTGAACCTGATGAACAGGATCAGGGCCACGACCTCTATGAGCCCCCCGATCGCGACAACCGTGAGCCCGATGAACGAGAGCTCCGACAGAGACACACGACCGTGCCCTCCAAGCAGGATGCTCGAGGCCTGGGCGATCGCGTGCAGCAGTACACCGAAACCTATGGCGTTGAGGCCGCTGCGCACCCAGGAGAGCATGGTCCGCTCGCTGGCGAGCACCTCCCGCCAGAGCGTCTCCCCTTCCGGAATCTCGCCCCGCACCCTAGCCTCCCACCAGAGCGTAGACGATGAAGGCGGTGGCCAGAAGAAGGCTGCCCACGACCACCACCATGTAAGGGGCGAAGCTCGCGAAGAAGTACCCCTCCCGGATCATGCGCCGGTTGCGGAAGAACTGTATGGAGCCGGCGATCAGGGTCACGCACCCCAGGGCGACCATCAAGATGCCGAAGATCTCCGAAGCTCCCGCTCCCCCTCCCTGTGTGCCGGCCACCAGGGCACCGGCCCGCTCGACGACGAAGCCCACCGAGATCAGGCCGACCCCCGTCCTGACCCACGCGAGTAGGGTCCTCTCGTTGGCCAGGTGTTCTCTGATCTCCGCGTCTCGCGAAGGTCGCTCGGCCTTCCCCTCGAGCATCCCGCGCCAGAAGGACTTCAAGCTCCGCCTCCGGTCAAGGTCCCGCCGCCTCTCACCACACAGCGAAAGGATAACACCCCTCTATCCCCGCCTCAGCCGCCTTCGGGCCGGACGAAGAACATCTCGCGGGCGGGACGGAAGGGACGGTCGAAGACCTCCGGCCGCCTGAGCCCGTTCTTCAAGGGGCCGGGTCGGGTCATCGCGAGCCACCGACGGTAGACCTCGAGGCTCTTCTTCGTATCCACGTAGACGTCCCCGTAGCGGTCTCCCTCGCGGGCCTTCTCGACGAAGACGGCCTGATGCCAGCAGTGCATCCCGCTTATCGGGTCTGGATGGACCGGGAAGGTGAGGTTCTGGTGCACCCCGCCGTCCCCCCAGAAGATGCGCTTGGTGTCGGGGTCGGAAGACTCGTAGGGCCCGGGGCCCTCGATCTGGCGCATCCTCCAGGTGCCGTCCTCGGCCCGCTCTATCTCGACCAGGGCGTTCGACCAGCGGTCCGCCTGGTCCTGCCTCCTGCGCCAGCGACCCAGGTGGTGCGAGCAGGCGACGACACCCGGCGTTATCCCCTCGGTGACCCACGCGTGGTTCACCGAGTAGCCGATCTCGGTCACGACCCGAACCAGGTCCCCGGTCTCTATGCCGCGCTCCTCGGCGTCCTTCGGGTGGATCCAGAGCGGGTTCTTGTTGGAGATCTCGTTGAGCCACTTGGAGTTTCCGCTACGGGTGTGGATGAGCGTGGGCAGACGGAAGGTGGCGTTGAGGACGAGCTGCCCCTCCTCGAGGTTCTCCGGGTGGACGTGGCTCTTCTCGTAGCAGGGCGTGGCGTACTCGGGCCAGCCCCACTCGGCGAGCGTCCGGGAGAAGATCTCGAGCTTGCCGCTCCTGGTCGGGAAACCTTCGCGGGGTTCACCCTTCACCTGCACCCCGACGTGCGGCAGACGGCGTTTCTCCCTTATGACCCCCTCGCTGCGGCTCTCTTCGGTGGTGAGGGTGCCGTCCGGTTCGACGCGGGCACCCTCCACCTCCTCGGGAGAGAGGATGCGCATGTGGCGCTCGTACGTCTCGCGCTTTATCTCGAAGGCCCCGTAACGTCTCATGTACTCGAGCGGCGTGAGCCCCTCCTCGGCGGCCTTCTCCGGCAGGCCGGGTACGGCGTTCTCGAAGATCCAGCGGTAGTACTCCTCGACGGTGAGTTTCTCGCCGGGCCGGTAGGGGCTCTCGAAGTGTTCCCGGATGCCCAGAGCCCCGTCCGGGTCTATCTTCCAGGAGAGCTCGATCCAGAACTCGTCGTCCTCCCAGACCTCGCCGGGGTTGGCTTCGTAGGTGTAAGTGATCTTCTCCCCCCGCCGCCTCGCCGCCTCTCTCAAGACCGGCTGCCTGAAAGACAGCCAGGTTCCCGAGTGGGTCTCCTGGCTCATCAGGTCGTGACGCTCCGGGCCGTGCCCCAAAGGAAGCACGTAGTCGGCGAAGTACGCCGTCTCGTTCCACGTCGGCGTCAGGGCCACGTGGCAGCCGACGTACTCCTCGTTCTGCAGGACCTCCATCCAGCTGAAGCCGTCCGGGAAGGTCCACACCGGGTTGATGACCCGGCTGAAGTACACCTCCATCCTCCCACGCCCTTCCATGAGGAAATGCGGGATGAGGAAGCTCATCTCGTAGTTGGCGAGCGGGTACTCGTCCGGGTAGTTGAGAGAGTTCCACGCCTTCTGCGGCTCGGGGTGCTTCCAGAACTTCGGCACCCACTTGCTCCAGCCGTTCGGGTTGGTCCCACCCTTGCGGCCCCAGCTCCCGGTGAGGACGTTCAGGAAGACGAGCGCCCTGCCGGCCATCCAGCCGTGCAGGTTGGCCGCCGTCGCCGCCCGCCAGGTGTGCGAGGCGACGCGCGGCGCGGCCTCCCCGATGACCCGGGCGACCTCGACTATCTTCCCGGCCTCGACCCCGCTCTCCCTCTCGGCGTACTCTGGGGTGTAGGAGGCATAATCCTCTTTCAAAGCCTCGATGAAGGCGTCGAAGGAGTCCTGCTCCCTCTCCGGATGTTTGTTCTGCATGTACTCGGGCCAGTTGGTCCAGTCGCGCAGGTACTCCGCGTCGTAGAGGCCCTCGTCGAGGATCACCTTCGCCATCGCAAGGAAGAGGGCGGCCTCCGAGCCCGGACGGGCCGGCAACCAGTAGTCGGCCATCGCCGCCGAGTTGGAGAGGCGGGGGTCGACGACGATGAGCTTCGCCCCCTTCATCTTGCCCTCGATGATGCGCTGGGCGTGCGGGTTGAAGTAGTGGCCGGTCTCGAGGTGGGAGCTCATCAGTATTATGGCCCGGGCGTTCGCGTGGTCGGGGGAGGGCCGGTCGAAACCACCCCACACCTGGTACCCGAACCGCCCGCCGGAGGAGCAGACGTTGGTGTGCGAGGTATGGGCGTCCACGCCCCACGCCTTGAAGACGCGGTCCATGTGCTCGAGCTCGAAGCCGGGCCGGCCGACGTGGTAGAAGATCTCGTCGCGCCGCCCCTCCACGATGGCCCGGCGCACCCGCTGCGCTATGTCTTCGAGTGCTTCATCCCAGGAGACGCGCTCCCACTGTCCCGATCCGCGCGGCCCCTTCCTCTTCAGAGGGTAGAGGATGCGGCTGGGGTCCTTGATCTGGTTGATGGTCGCAGGTCCTTTGGCGCAGTTGCGTCCGCGGCTCCCGGGGTGCAGCGGGTGCCCCTCGAACTTGCGGACCTCGCGGCTCTCTTTGTCTATGTAGGCGAGCAGCCCGCAGGCGGCTTCGCAGTTGAAACAGACGGTCGGGACGATCTGGTAGCTCTTCTTCTGTCGGCGGGTCCACCCTTTCGCCTCGTACTCCGTCCAGTCGTCCCACCGCTCGGGCGGGGGATATCCGGTGAGCGAGCTGCCCGGCGCGAGCCGGCGCACGTCCCCCCGCTCCGGCTGGTCCACGTCGGGAATGATGTGGAGTTTCGTCGCCACCCGCTCGATGAGCGGTCTTTTCGGTTCCACGCGAGTCACTCTCTCCTCCTCCTACCTTCAGGCCAGCGGGATGAGCTGCGGGGCCTCGACCCAGGCGTGCTCGGTCGCGAAGATCCCGACGAGCGCGAAGACCCCGGCCGCGGCCGCGAGCACCGGGACCCCGAAGAGCGCCGAGAGCCCGACGAGCCCGAGCGGAACCAGGCTCCCCAGCCCGACCGAGACCCCCCAGAAGAGCCTCCGGTAGCGCCCCTTGTAGATCATCTCGGCCGCGCGCGCCGCATCGCGGTCGGGGTGCCTGACGCCGAGCTCGGCCCAGAAGACCAGCAGCCCGACGAGAAGCCCCGCCGCGAGCACGGCCGAGAGCATGCCCTGCAAAGGAGCGAGCCCCCCGACGAACAGCGAAGCGATCAGAAGCATCCCGGCCCCGGCGACCGCGGCGTGGGTGAGCATGTGCACCGGGAGCGCCGGGCTCTGCCAGAAGCTGCGCCCCTTGGACTGGGCGAAGAGGTACGCGGTGTAGACGGCCGTCGCCCCGGCGGCGGCGACGAGCGGCCAGGCGAGCACGGCGGTCGCCTCCTGCCCCACCTCGTCCGGGAGAACCCCGAAGAAGGCGAGCGCCTCGGCGACCATCCAGAGCCCGAGCAGGGCCCCGAAGCCGGTGATGATGTACGCGCCCTTTACCAGCCAGCTCCTCCACTGCGGCCGCAGCAGGACGTAGTGGAAGCGGTCCGGCCGGTCGAGGTCGAGGATGAGAAGCGCCCCGGTGGCGAGCAGGAACACGAGCCCGAGCAACGCCCCACTCCACAGGGCCACCCCCGAGAGCGCCACCCCGAGCCCGGCCGCGAGGAACGTGATCCCGGCCGCACCGGCCGATATCGCCTTGGTCCAGACGTAGGCGGGAACCTCCCGGCCCCACATCACGCCCTTGTTCGGCTCGTCGTAGGTGCGCCGCGCCCGCTCGGGTTGGGGCTCCGGCTCGCCACGACCCGGCTTCTTCCCGAGCGGGATGATCCCCTGCAGCACACCCCCTCCGCCGGCGTTCGGGCTGTCCGGGGCGTGGTGCCCGACGCCCCGCCTCTGGTTGGACCACATGTAGTCCGACGCGACGGGGGCGTCGTCGGGGGTGAGCGCGGCCTCGTCCCCGTTTATGTAGAAGAGCTTCGGCTTCGTACCCTTCTCCGGCCTGCGGGTGGTCACCTTCTCGCGGGAGAGGAGGCGGCTGATCTCGGTCGTCGGATCGTCCATGTCCCCGCTTATGATCGCGTGCTCCGGGCAGACGTTGACGCAGGCGGGCTCGAGTCCCATGTCCACCCGATGGGCGCAGTAGTTGCACTTGGCCGCCGTGTGGCTGTCGGGATCTATGTACAGGGCGTCGTACGGACACGCCTGGGTGCAGGCCTTGCACCCGATGCACCGGTCGCTGTTGAAGTCCACGATCCCGTCGTCGCGGATGTACAGCGCCGTCACCGGGCAGGCTTCGACACAGGGCGCGTCCTCGCAGTGGTTGCAACGCATCACGTGGAAGGCCCGCTGGGTGTCGGGGAATTCCCCCTTCTCGATGTACTTCACCCAGGTCCGGTTCACCCCGAGCGGCACCTCGTGCTCGGCTTTGCACGCCACCGTGCACGCGTGACAGCCGATGCATTTTCGGTTGTCTATGATGAAGCCGTAGTTCGCCAAGGAACCTCCTCTTCTATCTCCACACGCCGCTGGGGACGCTCACGCGCTCACACCCGGCTCCCCGCCGAGCGGAGCAGGTAGAGCGTCATTACACCCCCCGCCAGAATGAGGACCCCACCGACCAGCGCACCGACCGACATCCCCCCGGTCTCCGGCAGCCCGGGAGCCCCGGCAGGGTCGAGGATCACCCAACCCACCCCGGCTCCTTTGATGGGATGGACGAGCTCGGTGCCGCTTATCTCCGGCGGCACGGGGTTCTTCGTGATTCGAATCGGGCTGCCCGGCTCTACGTCGTAGTAGCCGCTGCTCGTGGAAATGGCCGGGTTGTCGATCACGGCTTTCACCGGCGCCTCGAACATGCCCACCAGTTGACCGGTCTTGAGGTCCGTCACCCGGAACGCAAAGTTGGTGACGACGACCTCACCCGCCGGAGCGTAAGGTTGAAAGGTGGAGTTCTCCCCCTGCAATATCTCGAAACGTACGGGATCCGAGAAAGCATTGGCAGGTATCTCAGCCTTTATCTCGCCGTTGCCAACGGTCGCAGCCTGCCCCGGCTGCAGGTCCGCGGACGCCACCACCCGTCCGAAACCGAACCGGGAGAGATCGGGCACGGCCTGCTGGGCGGCCGCCGGAACGGCGAACGCCAGGATCGTGACGAGAACCACAGCCGAAAAGAATGCCGGTTTCTTTCGGATCATCTTCCCCAACCCTCCTGCACCATCGCGGCCTCCTCCAACCAATCTCCTCGTAACCCTCCTACAGATAGAACTCTCCCGGCCATGCTAGCAACGCCCCGAGAGCCGAACCATACTCGCCCCCCGAACGAGCCATAGGCTCCTCCTATACAATCTCCGTCACCGGGGCACTATACTTCTTGCGGGTACGGATTCTCGGGGAGCAAAAGATGTACGAAGAGCAGGGAACAGGCCTGAAGGTTCGCAACGGCAACCTGGAGATCGCGCGCCTGAACGCGAAGGTCGCCTCCATAAAGCTCTCCATCCGGGCTCTTCTGGGGTGGGGTGCGGCGATACTCCTGATCTCGGGGCCGCTCTCCGCGCTCACGCACCTGTGGTGGCTGGTGCTGATCTTCGGGGCGATCCTCCCGCTCGCGGTCGGGGCCGGCAGCCGCCTCTCGGGACTTGCTCAGACCAGGGCCCGCCTCGCCGCCGAGGCCGACGGCGAGAAGGAGCTCCTGCTCGCGCTCGAGCGCTGCGGGTCGCTCACGCCCGCCCGGGCGGCGATAGAGACCTCCCTGAACGTCTCTGAAGCGGACCGCCTGCTCGGCGAGCTCGCCGCGGCGGGTTACCTGGAGGTGCGCGTCGAGGACGGCAGGATCACCTACACCCTCTGAGAGAGATCCCGCCGACAGATCCCGAGCAGGTACTCGAAGAACTTCCGCTCCGTCGGGTTCAGCTCCGCCGAAGGGTTGCGGATCATGGTGAACCGCCGCGGGATCGAGAACCCCTCCGCAACCGCCAGATGCCCGGCCTCTATCTCCAGGCGTATCGTCTCCCGCGAGAGCAGCGAGAAGCCGAGCCCGGCCTCTATCGCTTCCTTGATCGCCCCGGTGCTCCCCAGCTCCATCCGCACGTCCAGCACGATCCCCATCTCCGAGACCGCCCGCTCTATCACCTCCCGCGTCCCCGATCCCTTCTCGCGCGAGATGAACGGCTCAGAACCGAGCTTCCCCGCCTCCACACCCTCCCGCACCCACGGATGACCCGGCGCGACCACCACGACCAGCTCGTCCTCCAGCAGCGGTACGCTCTCGAACGTCCCCCGCACCTCACCACCCTCTATGACGCCGAAGGCAACCGTCCCCCGCCCCACCAGCGACAAAACCTCCCTGGTGTTGCCCACGAAGAGCTCCGGCAGCACCCCCGGCTCCCGCTCCCGAAACCCCCGCAACCATACCGGGAACAGATGCTCCCCGAGCGTCGAACTCGCCGCCACGTACAGCCGGGAATCCCTCCGGCCACGCAGCGTGTGCAATACCTCCTCCACCCCCTCAACCTCGTCCAGCGCCCGCCGCGCCTGCTCGTAGAGCAGCCTCCCGTGCTCCGTAGGTTCCACCCCACGCCGCGAACGCTTGAGAAGCGGTACCCGCGCCTCCCGCTCGAGCTCCGCCAGACGCTCGCTCACGCTCGGCTGTGACAGGTACATCCGCTGCGCAGCCCCCGAGACGCTCCCCTCCTCCACCGCCGCACAAAACGCCTGCAGAGACCTGAGCTTCATGACCCCTCTCTCATCTTCGCTTTTATCTCATATATTACTATACTAATATAGTTTGAGACTATGAATATCCCCCCGGTCTCGCGACGATCTGCGCGAAAGCACACATAGGATATTCTTATGTTTATATAATAAAATCCATTACATTTGATGGTGGCCGTGGACGGGGTGGTTGCTAGCATTACCCCTAGAGCGGAGACGTAGAAGCCCGCAGGAAGGAGGAGCCATGCCGGAGGTGAGGAGTACGTTGCTGGCCGGTGGTGCGCTTGCGGTCGCGGCTCCGGCGGCGGCTGCGGCCGTGGCGAGCCGGGAGCTCAAGAGCGAGGCGCGGGGGAGGGTGGTCATCGTCGGCGGGGGGACGGCCGGGCTCACGGTTGCGGCCCGTCTGGCGCGTAAGCTACGGCACCCCGAGATAACCGTTATAGAGCCCTCCGAGCAGCACATGTACCAGCCGGGCTGGACGCTGGTCGCCTCGGGGGTCTTCCCGAAGGAGCACTTCATAAGGAAGGAGGAGGACTACATCCCGCGGGGGGTCACCTGGATCCGGGAGCGGGTCGAAGGCTTCGAGCCGGAGAAGGACCAGCTCGTGACCGAGAGCGGGCGCAGGGTCGGCTACGACTACCTCGTCGTCTGTCCCGGGCACCAGCTCGACTACGACAAGATAGAGGGTCTCGACGGGCATCTGGGCCGGGACGGGCTCTACAGCAACTACACCGCCGAAGGTGCACAGAAGACGTGGGAAGGCATCCGCAGCTTCCAGGGTGGGACCGCGATCTTCGTCGAGCCCGCCGGTCCGATAAAGTGCGGTGGCGCACCGCAGAAGATCTGCTACATGGCGGACTCCTACTGGCGGCGCACGAAGATCCGCGAGCGGGTGAACCAGCTGTTCGTGAACGGCAAGCCATCCCTCTTCTCGTCACCGTACTACCGCGAGGCGCTCGAAGGCGTGATGCGGCGCAAGAACATACAGACCATCTTCAACCACAACCTCGTCGCCGTGGACCCGGAGAAGAAGGAGGCTTACTTCGAGGTCAAGGAGGGCGAGGAGACCAGACGGGTCACGATGTCCTACGACTTCCTGCATTTCTGTCCGCCGCAGAGCGCCCCGGACTTCATCAAGAGCAGCCCGCTCGCCAACGAGTCCGGCTACGTCGAAGTGGACAAGCACACCCTGCAGCACGTGCGCTACCCGAACGTCTTCGCGCTCGGGGACGCGAGCAACCTGCCGACCTCGAAGACCGGCGCGGCCATACGCAAGCAGGCCCCGGTCCTGGTGTACAACCTGGTGCGGGCCATGGAGGGTGTGGACCTCAAGATAGACTCCCACGACTACGACGGATACACCTCCTGTCCGCTCGTCACCGACTACGGGAAGATGATGCTCGCCGAGTTCGACTACACCCTCAAGCCCCGGCCCACCGTTCCACCGTGGGAACACGACTCCCGCAAGGAGACCTACACGAACTGGCTCATCAAGACCCGGGCCCTGCCGGCGATGTACTGGAACGGGATGCTAAAAGGCCTCGCCTGAGCCCCTCACGCCCGGGCATTGGGAATGAGTGATACAATAACCCCGTATCATCCACAGGCCGCGCAGCAGCAGGAGGAGGCAGAAGCCTACACGTAAGACGCCGGGCGGCAGGGAGCTCTTGCAGCGTAGCGGTCGGCCGCAGCGCGAACCGGAAAGTCCGGACCGGACGGAGGACCCATCGGCCGGGGTTGCTTGCAGCCCGTTTATATCGGAGGGCGGGGAAAGAAGGGGTATGCGCAAAGGACAGAAGGTCTTCGAGATGGTCGATGAGGTGTTGCTCCGGCAGGTCGAAGAACGCATCGAACGGTACGGGGAGACGCCCAGGATCGCATTCGAGAGGGTCAGCTGCACCGAAGGCGGCCGGCTGCTGCTTGAGCTTCGGGATGGTCCCCACGGCGGCGAACGGGCGGCGAGCTGGCAGCAAGACCTTGCGAAAGAGCGAGCGAAAAAACGCGAGGAGGCTCTGGGCCATCGGCTCCCGTGAGGCAGACCGGCGGAAGGGAAGCAGCGTGGGCGGCACGCCCGTCCCGGAAGCCTGGGTCGGGGAGTCCGTGGACCTCGTTTTCATCTCGGGAGCAAGCACGGAGTACATCAGCGGCCGGCTCGAAGAGGTCAACGACCGGGGCGTGACCCTCTCGTCGCTGACCCACGTCGGACAGCCGAAGCAGCTCCTGTTCTACCCGTGGAGCGCCATAATCCAGCTGTCCCTCCCGGCAGAGAGGTAGCAAAGCACGAGCAGCAGAGCCCGGTCCAAAACCAAGGCGGCGGAGATTTCACCACGACCCACAACTTTGACCACCCCATCTTCCCGGTCCCCGGCGGACGATGGTTTTTTCGGTTGCGTGGGACGCCCGCACGGACCGGGGACGGGGCCACGTCATCCGGGGGTTTCCCGAGCCCCCGTGGACCCGTAAGGAGGGTTTGGAGTTGGCGGCAGGAACGGTTTTCATGATCTTACAGGCGGCCGGGGTCGGGGTTGCGACGCTCGTCGTCATCGTTGTCGTCGTCATCGTCGGGGTGTTTCTGTTGACGAGCGCGGTCAAGATCCTGAAAGAGTACGAGCGTGGTGTGGTGTTCCGGTTGGGGCGAGTCTACGAAGGAGGCGCCAAGGGACCCGGTCTGTTCTTCCTGGTCCCGCTGGTGAACAAGATGGTCAAGGTGGATCTCAGGACGGTCACGATGGACGTGCCCCCTCAGGACGTCATAACCCGCGACAACGTGCCGGCCCGGGTCACGGCGGTCATCTACTTCCGGGTGGTGGACCCGAACAAGAGCGTCATCGAGGTGGAAGACTACGTACAGGCGACCTCCCAGATCTCGCAGACCACCCTGAGGAGCGTACTGGGCAAGAAAGAGCTGGACGATCTGCTCGCCAACCGCGAGGCCATCAACGCCGAGCTGCAGAGCATAATAGACGAGCAGACCGAGCCCTGGGGGATCAAAGTCAGCGTCATAGAGGTCAAAGACGTCGAGATCCCGCAGCAGATGCAGCGGGCGATGTCCCGCCAGGCCGAGAGCGAGCGGGAGCGGCGGGCCAAGATCATCGCGGCCGAGGGTGAGTATCAGGCGGCAGACCGGCTCAGGCAGGCAGCGGACCGGCTGGATACCCCGACCGCCGTCCAGTTGCGCCTCTTCCAGACGATATCCGAGATCTCCACCGAGCAGAACTCGACGATCATACTCCCCGTACCCATAGACCTGTTCCAGCCGTTCATCGATGGGATCAAACCCCCGTCGGAGCAGGCATTCACCCACGAGGGTACCGGAGAGGGGCAGGGAGGGTAGGGTAGAACGAAAGCTTCGGACGCCCGCACCCTTGAAAGACCCGGCTCACCCTTCGAGCAGCAACGCCACGAGCAGCCCGGAGAACGCCGTGAGGGCCGCCACGAGCCCTATCGCCCACGAGAGCCCTAAAGCGTCGGCGATGATCCCCGCGGCGAGCGCCCCCACCGCGTAGCCGAGGTCGCGCCAGAACCTGTAGACGCTGAGGGAGCGGGCACGCCAAGCGGGCCGGGAGTGGTCCGAGACGGCGGCGATGAGCGTCGGGTAGACCATCGCGGTGCCGAGGCCCATGATCAGGCTGCCCACGAGCCACCACCCGAAGCCGCGGGTCGCGAGGACGAGGAACATCCCCACCGCCTGCACCCAGAGGCCGCCGGCGATGAGCCCCTTGCGCCCGATGCGGTCGCTCAAGGGGCCCGTCACGACCTGCAGCATACCCCAGACGAACGGGTAGACGGCTTTGAGTATGCCGATGCGTTCCACGCCGAGCCCGAAGGCTGCGAAGAAGAGGGGGAACACACCCCAGCTCATCCCGTCGTTGAGGTTGTTGACGAGCCCGGCCTGCGAGCAGGCGAAGAGGTTGCGGTCCCCGAAGGAGGTCGCAGAGAAGACCTCCCGGAAGGTCGGCTTATCTTCATCCTTCGGTCCGGTCTGGCTCGCCTCCAGCCGGACGTGCTCGTGGGTATCGCGTACCAGCAGGGCGGAGAGGAAGAGCCCCGCGAAGACGTAGAACACTCCCAGGTAGAAGGGCTGGGGCCTGAGCGCATACGCCGAGGCGATGTAGCCGGTGAGGAAGGCCGTTATGCCCAGGGAGGCGTAGCCGGCGAACTCGTTCATCCCGGTGGCGACCCCCCGGAAGCGGGGACCGACGAGGTCTATCTTCATGTTGACGGTCATCGACCAGGCGAAGCCCTGGTTTATCCCGAGGAGAACGTTGGCGAAGACCACCCACCCCCACGACGGTGCGAACATCAGGACGAAGGGGACCGGGACGCCGAAGATCCAACCGGCCACCAGAAGGCGCTTCCGGCCGAAGGCGTCCGCCAGAGGCCCCACCGCGAGGTTGGAGAGGGCCTTGACCACCCCGAAGGAGACGATGAACGAGAGGATCGCGCTCTTCGCGACGAGCCCGAAGACCTCCGACCCGATGAGCGGCACCACCGTACGCTCCAGACCCACCATCCCCCCGACGAAGGCGTTGACGAGCACCAGGAGCGAGAACTGCCCCAGGTTCTCCTTCAAGCCCAGCCGGACAGGGCCTCTCACGAGACCCCACCGTCCCGCCGGAGCCGGCGGGCCCGGAAGCGTCAGCCCCAGGACGTCTCGACCGGGAAGCCGGCCGCCCGCCACTCGGGGAACCCCTCGGCGAGCCGGACCGCGCTGTAACCTCTCTCGCTCAACATCTCCACCGCCTCGTCGGAGAACACGCAGTAGGGTCCGCGGCAGTAGGCGACGATCCGCCGGTCCGGAGGCAAATCTCGCAGACATCTCTCCAGCCGCTCTTCGAGCTCCTCCACGGGCAACGAGCGAGCCCCGGCGATGTGCCCGGCCCGGTACTCTTCTTCGGGCCGTACGTCGAGCACGACCACCTCCCCTCCACGCATCATCTCCCGCAGCTCCTCCGCGCTCACCTCCTCCAGAGATGCCCGGTCCTCGAGGTAGTCGCCGACGAGCCGGTCTATCTCCGCGAGGCGCTCCTCCCCGATCTCCCTGAGCATCCTCCACAGCTCGAAGACCCGCCCGTCCGCCAGCCGGTAGCGGACGTAGAGCCCCTCCCGCCGCGCCTCGACCAGCCGCGACCGACGCAAGACCTGCAGATGCTGCGAGACGTTCGCCACAGGCAGCTCCATCTGTCGCGCGATCTCCTCGACCGTCCTCTCCCCCTGCGCCAAGAGGTCGATCATCTCCAGCCTCCTCGGGCTCGCCAGCGCTTTCCCCACCCGCGCGAACTGCTCGTAGAGCAGATCCTTGAACTCCCGGTGTTCCCTCTTGTTCATATATTCAACATAATAATTGAATAAAAGACGCGCGTCAAGGGAGGCGGTGGTTCCGGGGGCTACGAGCGGAGGGAGCGCCAGTTTTCGAAGGCTCGCTCGAAGGCGGGGGTGATCTCTGTGGAGGGTCCCTCGAGCGTCACCCTGGCGCGGCCCTGGGGCGGGAGGCCGTCCGGGTAGCGCAGCGAGATATGGCTGTAACGTCCGGAGCCGTGGCCGACGAAGCATTCCGGTGCGGGGAGGTGGGTCTCCGGGGAGTCGAGGATGCCGAAGCGTTCGAGTATCGCATCGGCTGCGGTGCGTCCCGCGGCGGCGGCTCCGTCGGCGGTACGGGGCAGCGCGGTGGCGGCGGCGTCCCCGATCACGAAGAGGTTCTCCTCGGTGGTCTCGAAGGACCGGGAGATCTCGACGAGGGGACCGCCTCCCGGCAGGTGCGCGAGCAGCGGGGACCTCCGGTGCGGGGGTACGACGAGCGCGAGATCGAAGCGGAGGTCGCGTCCGTCGGCGGATCGGAGGGTTCCCTCCCCGAGCGAGGTGAGGTCGGGTTCGAAGCCGGTGAGGATCTCCACCCCTTCGGCGGAGCAGGAGGAGCGGAGGAAATCCGTCATCTCCTGTCCGAGCGACTGCAGGGGCTCCTCCTCGGGGGTCGTCAGCACGACCCTCACCGGGCGGGATGTACTGCGGTAGAGGTTCGCGAGCTGCATCGCCATCCCGTAGGGCGCCGGAGGACAGCGGTAGGGCAGAGAAGAGATCACGACCGCGACCACGCCGCCTTCGAGGTCCCGGACCGCCTCCGAGGCGCGCTGTGCCCCTTCGGGGTCCCAGAAGCCGAAAACACGGGAGGAGGAAGGAAGAGCCTCGAGGTCGAGCGCGAGCCCCGGCGCGGCCACGACGGCGTCGGCTCCGATCTCCCCATCCTCGAGCTTCACCCCGCTCCCCGAGACACCCCGGGCCTCGCCGTAGACGACCTCGACCCCCTCGAGCGCGAGAGGAGCCCTCCAGCGCGAAGCCGGCCCCTCGCCGAGCAGGGTGGGGATCGTACCGGGCAGGTAGAGCGGACCACCCGGTCGCTCGACGAGCACTACTTCTACCCCTGAGGGCGTACGCTCCCGCAGGCGCCGCGCCGCGGCCACGCCCCCCGGCCCCGCCCCGAGTATCACGACCCTCCGTCCGGACATCCCTCGCGCCTCCTTCAGCTGCAGCTTCAAAATCTTACTGTCACGTATGATCATATACTGATGGTTTGTTTCATGCGAGAGGAAGAGGTGGGATGAGCGATAGGCTCGAAGAGCGGCGGACGAGCAGGCGCCGGCAGATTCTGGAGGCGGCGTGCCGCTGTTTCGCCCGCGGAGGGTTCAGGGAGACGGCGATGCTGGACATATGCCGGGAGGCGAACCTGAGCATAGGCACGATCTACCGCTACTTTCCCGACAAAGAAGCGCTCATCCTGGCCGTGGCGGAATACGTCTGCGGGAAGGACACGCTCACGCTGGAGAAGGCGGCCGGCACGCTCGGCGGGTCAGGAGGAGCCTGCGAGAACGCGAAGACGCTGGAAGGCCTCCTGCGCAAGCAGGAACCCCGCTGGCTGGGTCGGTTGAGGATCGAGCTGTGGTCCGAGGCGCTGCACAATCCGCCGGTGCGGGCGCTGGTCACGCGCTGCATGCGCGACACGCTGGACCAGATATACACGCAGACCGGTCCCGTCCCCTCCCCCGAAGACCCTCGCTACGCGCTCGCTCTGCTACAGGGGCTCGCCCTCCAGCGCGAGATCCTGCGGAGCGGGCGATCGGTGAGGGAAACGGGCGCGTCAGACATATAGACTCATCCTATAAAAATTTCGGTTATTGCATCCCCGGTCCGGAAGAAGGCGGTGCTAACATCAGTGAGCGGAAGGTGCGTCGGCCGGGCGGGGAGAGGATGTCTGCAGAGAGTGGCTGGTACAGCAGGTCGATCGGGGCCCCGGGCCCCGTGAGCCGTCTCTCCGTGCGGCGTGGAGAAGATCACGTCTTCCTCGAAGAGCCGGACGCCGAGGAGTGCGGTCCCCGGCTCCGGGAGTCCGAATGGCGCAGGGTCCTCGGCACCGCGGACGAGATGGGCTTCAGGCTGAGCCGC
Organism: Rubrobacter sp. M3-4; assembly: GCF_059772285.1. NCBI lineage: Bacteria > Bacillati > Actinomycetota > Rubrobacteria > Rubrobacterales > Rubrobacteraceae > Rubrobacter > Rubrobacter sp. M3-4. The sequence goes on along the minus strand of NZ_JCBAJP010000002.1, from coordinate 257,860 downwards.
AGGCGCTATGGACGAGGAGATCTCGCGTACTGGCGCGGTGAGCCGACCGACGGGCTGTACGTGGTCACCATGGGTGCGCTCATGGCGCGCAGAAACCGTCCGAACGGCAAGGAGGCGACGCTGAGGATCCTGGGTCCCTGGGATCATTTCGGTCACGTCCTGCTCACGGAGAGATCCGGTACCATCCCCGCCACCAGCACGCACGCCGTGGTCGCCTCGGAGGAATGTGAGACGGTCAAGGTACCTAAGGCCTTCCTGAGGAGGATATGTGAACTCCACCCCGCGCTGGTCTTGAGCCTCGTGACGCTCGACAACCTCAGGCTCGTGGATCAGGAAGAGATGGCCCGGTGCCTGGTGCCGCGGCGGGTCAGGAACAGGCTGCTGGAGCTCTTCCCCATACTGACAAGCAAGTTCGGGGCGCCCACCGAGAGCGCGGAGTACGCGGAGATAGGGCTGAACCTGACCCACCAGAACCTCGCCGAGATGGTCTCGGCGACCCGCGAGTCCGTCACGGTGGCGCTCGCGGAGCTGTGCAGGGAGGGGGTGGTCTGCGCCTCCGCCGGGCGCATACAGGTCCACTCTTCCCTCGCCCAGAGTACGGGCTGGATACCGCCTCCTCCCCGCTGAAGGCGGCGGGACCGATCCCTGCGCACCAGGGAGATCCACCCTCCCCTCCGAAATGTGGATGGAATAGAATGACGGAGGGAGAGAAGAGGAGGTGTGCGCCAGTTGAAGGACGGGCTCGAACCATCGAGGCTCTACCGCCGCTGCGACCCGGAGAGCCTGCCGTTCAGGACGACCGAGGAGCTCGAGGATCTCGACGGCGGCATGGGACAGCCCCGGGCCGTGGAGGCCGTCCGCTTCGGCATCGGGATAGACCGACCCGGGTACAACATCTACGCCCTCGGGCCGCCGGGAGCCGGCAAACACGCGCTGGTCAGGCACTTCCTCGAAGAGGAGGCCGGGAAGAGGCGTCCTCCCTCCGACTGGGTCTACGTCCACGACTTCGAGCGTCCCTACAGGCCACGGGCGATAGAGCTGCCCCCCGGGATGGGGGTTCGGCTGCGCCGGGACATGGAGCAGCTCGTCGAGGAGCTCAGGCCGTCGCTCTCGAGCGCCTTCGAAGGCGAGGAATACCAGGCCCGCCGCCGGGCGATAGAGGAGGAGTTCTCCGAGAGATCCAACCGCGCCTTCGCCGAGCTGAGGAGGAAGGCCCAGGAGAGGGGGCTCGCGCTCCTGCAGACCCCGATGGGATGGGTCTTCGCCCCGCTGAGGGAGGGGCAGGTGCTCTCGCCGCAGCAGATCCAGCAGCTTCCCGAGGAGGAGCAGCGGCGTCTGGAGCAGGAGGTGGAGGAGCTGCAGCAGGAGCTGCAACGGGTGCTCTCCGAGGAGATCCCGCGCTGGCAGCGCGAGATGCAGCGGCGGCTGAAGGAGCTCAACCGGGAGGTCACCAACTTCGCGGTTGGTGCGCGGATAGAGGAGCTCGAGGAGAAGTACTCCTCCTTCGAAGCGGTGAAGCGCTACCTCGAAGAGGTGCGCCGCGACATCGTCCAGAACGCGCAGGAGATCCTCTCCCCCGGACAGGGGCACGAGGACGGAGAGAGGCAGCAGGAGCAGATGCACGTCCCGGCCGCCCGCCGCTACCAGGTCAACGTGCTGGTCGACCGCAGCAGGCTCGAAGAGGCCCCCGTCGTCTACGAAGACAACCCGACCTACCAGAACCTGCTCGGGCGGGTGGAGTACATGGCCAGGATGGGCGCGCTGGTGACGGACTTCAACATGATCCGGCCCGGCGCGCTGCACCGGGCCAACGGGGGGTATCTGATCCTAGACGCCCGCCGGCTGCTCACGCAGCCCTTCGCCTGGGAGGGGCTCAAGCGAGCGCTGCGCTCCCGGCTTTTGCGCATAGAGTCGCCGGGACAGATGGTCGGGCTCATCAGCACGATCTCGCTCGAGCCCGAGCCCATCCCGCTCGACGTGAAGGTGGTCCTCCTCGGGGACCGTCTGCTCTACTACCTGCTCTCCGCGCTCGACCCGGAGTTCGGGCAGCTCTTCAAGGTCGCAGCGGACTTCGACGAGGAGGTGGACCGAAGTGAGGAGAACGCCCTCCTCTACTCGCGGCTCATCGCTTCCATCGCCCGGCGGGAGGGTCTGATGCCGTTCGACCGCACCGGGGTGGCACGGGTGATAGAGCACGCCTCCCGCATGGTCGGCGACTCGCGCAAGCTCCTGGTGCACGTCGAGAGCCTCGCCGACGTCCTGCGCGAGGCCGACTACTGGGCGCGCCAGAACGGGAACGGCGCGGTCACCGCCGCCGACGTTCAGAAGGCCATAGACGCCCGCACCTACCGCTCGGATCGGCTGCGCGAGAAGGTGCAGGAGCAGATCCTGCGCGGCACCCTCCTCATAGACACCGAGGGCGAGCGCGTCGGGCAGGTCAACGGGCTCTCGGTGATAGAGCTCGGCGGTTTCGCCTTCGGGCGTCCGAACAGGATCTCGGCCCGCATCCGCATGGGGCGCGGCGAGGTCGTGGACATCGAGCGCGAGGTGAAGCTCTCCGGCCCCATCCACTCCAAGGGCGTCATGATCCTGGCCGGCTTCCTCGGGGGGCGCTACGCCACCCGCCGCCCGCTCTCGCTCTCAGCGAGCCTGGTCTTCGAGCAGTCCTACGGCGGCGTGGAGGGAGACTCGGCCTCCTCCGCCGAGCTCTACGCGCTGCTCTCCGCGATAGCCGAGCTGCCGGTGAAGCAATCGCTCGCGGTCACCGGATCGGTGAACCAGCACGGCGACGTGCAGGCCATAGGCGGGGTCAACGAGAAGATAGAAGGTTTCTTCGACATCTGCCGCAGAAGAGGCCTCAACGGGGAGCAGGGCGTCCTGATCCCGGCCTCCAACGTCGACAACCTGATGCTGCGGCGCGACGTGGTCGAGGCCGTCGAGCGCGGAGATTTCCACATCTACCCGGTGGAGACGATCGACGAGGGGATCGAGCTCCTGACCGGGGTTCCGGCCGGGGAGCCGGACGAGGAAGGCAACTATCCGGAGGACACGGTGAACGGCATGGTGGAACGAAGACTCGCCGAACTCGGAGAGAGGATGCGTGCTCTGGCCCGGCAGTCCTCCCGGGAGGAGAACGATGGCTGAGCGCCACCCGCTCGCACGGCGGGTCGTCGTGGTCCTCGACGCCTCGCCGGAGAACCCCTCCCTGCTCGAGGCAGCAGCGGATCTGGCCCGCCGCCTGCAGAGCGAGCTTCTGGCGACCTTCGTCGAGGATGCGAACCTGATGCGGCTGACGGAGCTGCCGTTCCTGAGGGCCGTGGACCCGTTCTCGGGCGCGGCGCGGGAGCTGAACAGCTCCACGATGGAGCGGGCGGTGCGGGCCTACGCCACCCGCGCCGAGGAGACGCTCAGCCGCATCGCCGCCGGCACGCGGCTCAGATGGTCGTTCAGCACCGTGCAGGGTACGGGCTTCTCGGGCGTGCTCTCCTCGGCCTCGGACTCGGATCTGGTGATCCTGGGGGGCACATCCGGTGCGGCGACCCTCTTCTCGCACGAACCTCCTCCCCACCGTCCCGGCCCCGTGCTCGTCCTGCGCGGCCGGCTCCGCCCGGGAGCCCCGGTCGTGGTGCTCTACCCGGGGCCCGAAGCCGGCTCGCGCTCTCTGGAGGCGGCGTCGTTCCTGGCGGAGGCCTGGGACTCCCCGCTCGTCCTGCTCACGCCACAGGAGACACCCGGCCGTCTTCCCCCCATGCCACCCGGACGGCCGCAGGTGAGGCTCAGGAGCCTCCCGGAAGCCGACGCACCTTCGATCCTGGAGGCGATCCGGGAGGAGGGCGATGGAGCCTTGCTCGTCCTGCCCGTGGGCACGGACCCGAAACTCCTGCGTGAGCTCCTGGAGTCCGGGCGATGCCCGGTCATGATCGTTCCCTGACCCTGCCGCGCATCCGTAAAGGCTCCCGCCTGGAGACGGATTCTCCCTCGAAGAGGATCGCGTGGAGCGCCATCCCCGCGAGCATGGCGGCGACGAAGGCGAACACCGGCCACACCCCGCTCACGAGAGCCACCACCGCGGGCCCCGGGCAGAAGCCCCCGATCCCCCACCCGATACCGAAGACGGCCGCGCCCCCGACGAGCTTGCCGTCGATGGTCTTCTTCTCCGGAAGCTCGAAGCTCTGCGCGAAGACCGGCCGCTCACGACGCATTATCCGGCGGAAGGCGAAAAACGTCACGATCACCGCCCCGCCCATGACGAAGGCGAGCGTGGGGTTCCAGCGACCGGCGACGTCCAAAAACCCGATCACCTTGGCCGGGTCCGTCATCCCGGAGACCGCAAGCCCGAGCCCGAAGAGAAGCCCGCTGAAAAACACCGCGAGGTTCTTCATGCCACCTACCCCTTCAGAGAACGTGGCGCGTGACGAAGACCGTGATCACGGCGACGACCATGAAGACGAGCGTCGCAGAGATCGAACGCCGGGAGAGCCGCGCCATCCCGCATACCCCATGCCCGCTGGTGCAGCCAGAGCCGAGACGGGTCCCGAACCCCACCAGAAGCCCGGCAAGGATCATCGCGGGCCAGGACGCCTCCAATTGAACCCGCATCCCCCCACCGAATACCTCGTAGATCACCCCACCAGCCAGAAGCCCGGCCACGAAGACGGCCCGCCAGCCCCCCCTCCATCCCAGAGGCCTCAAGAGCCCGCCGACGATGCCGCTTATCCCCGCAACACGCCCCTCGAAGAGCATCAAAAGAGCCGCCGAAATCCCGATGAGAATGCCCCCCAAGAGCCCACTCACCGGAGTGAAGCCTCCCATCGGCTGGTACCTCCTTCCCGTCTTCCACCTTCACTCAGATCATAATATAACGAATCATTCAAAAAGTACAGAGGAACGACAAAGAATGATACGAGCCATCGTGAGAGACCGCGAGCGTCGGGTATAAGTATCTTTTATATCAGCTTCGGATCCGCATTATTGTTGCACGCCGGCAGGAATGCTATACAGGCCCCAGGAAAGGGTCGGCAGTAAACATGAGGGGGCCACAGTCCTGCCATGAGTAAATTTACTATATAGTGATATAATTCGGCCAAGGCTGAAAGCGAGCGAGGAGGAGAAGGTGCTTTTCGAGAGGATCTACGACGAGGATCTTTCGCAGGCCAGCTACTTCATAGGATGTCAGGCGAGCGGCGAGGCCGTGGTGGTGGATCCGAGGCGGGACATCGGGGTCTACCTGGAGATGGCGAAGAAGAACGACATGCGCATCGTGGCGGTGACCGAGACGCACATCCACGCCGACTATCTCTCGGGCTCGCGGGAGCTCGCCGAGGCGACGGGGGCCACGCTGTACCTCTCCGACGAGGGGGACGAAGACTGGAAGTACGGCTTCGGGGACGTCAAGCTGCACGACGGGGACGAGATAAAGATCGGCAACATCACCCTCCGGACGGTGCACACCCCCGGGCACACGCCGGAGCACATCTCGTTTCTGGTCACGGATGGGGCGCTGACCGACGAGCCGGGGTACCTGCTCAGCGGCGACTTCGTATTCGTCGGCGACCTCGGTCGGCCCGACCTGCTGGAGGAGGCTGCCGGCATCGCCAACACGCGCGAGAAGGGTGCCCGGGAGATGTTCGCGAGCCTCCGGGACAAGTTCATGCCGCTGGCCGATTACGTGCAGGTCCACCCCGCGCACGGGGCGGGGAGCGCGTGCGGGAAGGCGCTCGGCTCCGTTCCGAGCAGCACGGTCGGCTACGAGAAGATGTTCTCGTGGTGGCGCAAGCACGTGGAGTCCGGCGACGAAGAGGGTTTCATGCAGAACCTGCTCGAAGGCCAGCCGGACGCGCCGGTCTATTTCGGTAGGATGAAGCGTCACAACAAGCAGGGACCGGCGCTGCTCGGTGAGCTTCCACGACTCGAGCGCTACGATACGGCGGAGCTCGCCCGTCAGCTACGGAGCGGCGAGATGATCCTGATAGACACGCGTCCTCTGGAGGAGTACTACCAGGGAGCGATCGTTGGGGCCATCAGCATACCTCGCGGGGACCATCTGGCGACCTCCGCCGGGTGGGTCATAGACCCCGAGCAGGACGACAGGCCGATCGCGCTCCTCGCCCGGGACGAGGAGGACGCCGAAGAGATGCGGGACCACCTCCTCCGGGTCGGGATAGACAACGTCAGAGGGTATGTGACGAGCACAGAAGGGCTTCCCAAGGAACCCGTCGAGCTCGTCACCCCAGAAGAGCTGGAGAAGATGGACGGCGGGGCCTCGGTGCTCGACGTGCGGGCCAAGAGCGAGTACGCCGAAGGCCACATCCCCGGTGCGTCGCAGCTGCACGTAGGGAGGGTGCGGTGGCACCTCGAAGATCTGCCCCAGGGCCGACCGCTCGTCGTCCACTGCCAGACCGGCCGGCGCGCGGCCATAGCCGCGAGCGCGCTGCGTCTGCACGGTGTGGACGAGATCATCGAGCTGGAGGGAAGCTACGAGGGTTGGGTCGAGGCCCAGCAGAAGACCAGGACGGCCTAGGCGAACACAGAGAACGAGCATCCGGCACGGCCTGCCCCGCGGCGCTATCATAGCGTCGCGGGGCAGGTCGGTTTCAGGGGAAGACAGCCGAAAGACGGAGGAGTGCGGATGCTCTCCAAACGCAAGCTTCTCGAAGAGTCGATATCCCACGCCCGGGGGCAGCTCCCCAGGGAGTCCCTTCCGCAGGCCGAGAAGTTCATACGCCAGTATTACGAGTGGGCCGCGCCGGAAGACCTGGACGAGCATTCCCCGCTGGACCTCTACGGGGCGGCGGTCGCACACTGGAAGTTTGCCAGCAGACGACGGCCCGGGGAGACCAGGGTGCGCGTGTACAACCCCCGATTCGAAGACGACGGCTGGCAGTGCGCGCACACCGTCGTCGAGATAGTCGCCGACGACATGCCCTTCCTCGTCGACTCCGTGCGCATGGAGGTGAACCGCCAGGGCTTCTCCGTCCACCTCATCCTGCACCCCATCATGCGGGTGCTGCGGGACGAGGAGGGCCGGCTGCTGGAGATCCTGGGACCGGCAGAGCGTCGCGAGGATGCGATCCCGGAGTCGATCATGCACGTGGAGGTAGACCGGCACACCTCACCCGAGGCGCTGGAGTCCCTGCGCAGCGGTCTGTCCCGCGTGCTTTCGGACGTCAGGGCGGCGGTGGAGGACTGGCCCGCGATGCGCGAGAAGCTGCGCGAGGCGGCGGAGAGCCTGAAGCGCGGGGAACCGCCCGCGACCCCGGAGGAGGTCGAGGAAGCCCGGGCGTTTCTCGAGTGGCTCGACGACGACAACTTCACCTTCCTGGGCTACAGGGAGTATGGGGCGAAAGGAGAGGGCATCGAAAGCTCCGGGCTCGGCATCCTGCGCGAGGGGCGGGACGACCACCCGGACAGCCTGCCCGCCGTGGAGGGAGGGCGTCCCGGCCTCATGACGCTCACCAAAGCGAGCTCGCGCGCGACGGTCCATCGCCCCTCGTACATGGACTACGTGGGCGTGAGGATCTTCGACGGGGAAGGCCGGGTGGTCGGAGAGCGGCGCTTCCTCGGGCTCTACACCTTCTCCGCCTACAGCGCGAGCGCGATGGAGATCCCGATCGTGCGCCGCAAGGTGCGGGAGGTGCTGCGGAGGGCGGGCTTCCCTCCGGCGAGCCACAACGAGAAGGATCTGGTGGAGATCCTGGAGACCTACCCCCGCGACGAGCTCTTCCAGATCTCCACGGAAGAACTCTTCGAGATCTCGATAGGCATCCTGCACCTGCAGGAGCGGCAGCGGGTGCGCATGTTCGCCCGGCGCGAGGAATTCGGTCGCTTCTTCTCTTGCCTGGTCTTCGTGCCCCGGGACCGCTATAACACCACGACCCGCCAGCGGATGCAGGACATCCTCAAGGAGGCCTTCGGGGGCACGCACGTCGAGTACGACGTCAGGCTCTCGGAGTCGGTCCTGGCGCGGCTGCACTTCACCGTCTACACCCCGCCGGGAGGAGGAATCCCGGAGTACGACCCGCAAGAGATAGAAGAACGCCTCGCCGGCGCCGTACGCTCGTGGAGCGACGACCTCTACGACGCCCTCGTCGAAAAGTGCGGTGAGGAGGAGGGGGTGGAGCTGTTCCGCCGCTACCGGGACGCCTTCCCGCCCGGCTACCGGGCGGGATTCCTCGCCCGCGCCGCCGTGGGCGACATCCGCAGCATCGAAGATCTCGCCTCCGAAGAGGACATCGGGATGAGCCTCTACCACCCGCTGGAGGAACCGGAGGACTTCCTCGGGTTCAAGCTCTTCAAAAAAGGCGAGCAGATCCCGCTCTCCCGGGTGATGCCGCTGCTCGAGAACATGGGGGTGGAGGTCGTCGACGAGCGGCCGCACCGGGTGGAACCCGCGGGCGAAGAGCAGGTCTGGATCCACGATTTCGGCCTCGTGCACCGCTCCGGCGAAGACCTGGGGGCCGCTCGGACCAAGCGGCTCTTCCAGGAATGCTTCGCGCGCGTCCTGTGCGGGGAGGCCGAGAACGACGGGTTCAACCGGCTGGTGCTCCTCGCCGGGCTCTCGTGGCGCGAGATCTCGGTGCTGAGGGCATACTCCAGGTACCTGCGCCAGACGGGGACCACCTTCAGCCAGCGTTACATGGAGGACGCTCTGGTGGACAACCCGCACGTCGCCCGGCTCCTCGTCTCCCTCTTCGAGCACCGCTTCGACCCGAAGGGTACGGCCAGGGAGGAGGAGACGGCCAGGCTCCAGGAACGGATAGAGGAAGAGCTCGAGGAGGTCGCGAGCCTGGACGAGGACCGCATCCTGCGTAGCTTCCTGCACCTCATCCTCGCGACCGTACGCACCAACTACTTCCAGAAGGATGCCTCGGGCAAAGAGCGATCCTACCTCTCGTTCAAGTTCGATCCCTCTCGTGTCCCGGACCTCCCGCTCCCGAGGCCGCGCTTCGAGATCTTCGTCTATTCGCCCCGCATGGAGGGGGTCCACCTGCGCGGCGGTGAGGTCGCCCGGGGCGGCATCCGGCACTCCGATCGCCGGGAGGACTTCCGCACCGAGATCCTCGGACTGATGAAGGCCCAGATGGTCAAGAACGCCGTCATAGTCCCGGTCGGGGCCAAGGGAGGCTTCGTCGTCAAGCGACCACCAGAAGACGGCGACCGGGACGCGATGCGGCGCGAGGCCGTCGAATGCTACAGCACGCTCATCCGGGGCATGCTCGACCTCACGGACAATCTCTCCGACGGACGGGTCGTCCCACCCCCCGACGTGGTGCGCTACGACGGCGACGACACCTACCTCGTCGTCGCGGCGGACAAGGGCACGGCGACCTTCTCGGACATCGCCAACGAGATCTCCCGGGAGTACGGCTTCTGGCTCGGCGACGCCTTCGCCTCCGGCGGCAAGACAGGCTACGACCACAAGGAGATGGGCATCACGGCGAAAGGCGCGTGGGAGTCGGTCAAGCGCCACTTCCGCGAGCTGGGCAAAGATATCCAGAGGGAAGACTTCACCGTGGTCGGCATCGGGGACATGTCGGGGGACGTCTTCGGCAACGGCATGCTCCAGAGCGAGCACATCCGTCTCGTCGGGGCCTTCGACCACCGGCACATCTTCCTCGACCCCGACCCGGACCCGAAGCGCAGCTACGCCGAGCGCAAACGCCTCTTCGAGATGCCCCGCTCCTCGTGGGACGACTACGACCGCTCGGTCATCTCCGAGGGAGGCGGCGTCTTCCCGAGGACGGCCAAGTCCATACCCCTCTCCCCCGAAGCCCGGAGGCTCCTCGGGGTCGAAGAAGAACGCCTGACCCCGAACGAAGTGATAAGCGCCCTGCTCAAGGCCGAGGTGGACCTGCTCTTCAACGGCGGGATAGGCACCTACGTCAAGGCCTCCGACGAGACCAACGCCGAGGTCGGAGACCGCTCCAACGACGCGGTGCGGGTCGACGCCCGCGAGCTCAGGTGCCGGGTCGTCGGGGAGGGTGGCAACCTGGGCTTCACCCAGCGCGGGAGGATCGAATACGCGCTCGCGGGCGGCAGGATCTACATGGATGCCATAGACAACTCCGCCGGGGTGGACACCTCCGACCACGAGGTGAACATAAAGATCCTGCTCGACTCGGTGGTCGAGGCCGGGGACATGACCGAGAAGCAGCGCAACGAGCTCCTCGCCGGGATGACCGACGAGGTGGCCCGTCTCGTGCTCCTGCACAACTACCGCCAGACGCAGGCGATAAACAACTCGCTCGCCCAGGCTGCCTCGATGGCCGACGTGCACGCCCGCTACATCCGGACGCTGGACGCCTCGGGCAAGCTGGACCGGAGGCTCGAATTCCTCCCGGACGAAGAGGAGATAGCCGAGCGGCGTTCCCGTGGGCTCGGCCTCACCGCACCGGAGCTCGCGATACTCCTCTCCTACACCAAGCTCACCCTCTACCAGGAGGTCCTCGCCTCCGACCTCCCGGACGACCCGTACCTGACGCGGGAGCTCGAAGGATACTTCCCCTCCCCACTGCGCGAGAACCTGCGGGACCAGATACGCCGCCACCGGCTGCGCCGGGAGATCACCGCGACCAGCCTCGTGAACGGCATGGTCAACCGCTGTGGCACGACCTTCACCTACCGGCTCGGCGACGAAACCGGAGCATCCCCGGCGGAGATCGCCCGCGCGTACGTGGCGGTCCGGGAGATCTTCGACACGGACCGGGTGTGGGAGGAGATAGAAGCGCTGGACAACGTCGTCGGGACCGGGATCCAGACGCGGATGTTCCTCGACGTCAGACGGCTGGTCGAGCGCGCGACGCGCTGGCTCTTGCGCAACCGGCGCACCCCCGACATCGGGCGGACGGTGGACCGGTTCTCCGGCGGCGTCTCGGAGCTCTTCGAGCGAGTACCCCGGCTCATGCCGCAGGAGGAGCGGGATGAGCTGGAACGAGAGGTGGAAGAGCTCTGCGGCGAGGGCGTCCCGGAGCGTCTCGCCTGGAGGGTGGCCGTCTCGAACGTGATGTCCTCCGCTCTGGACATCGTGGACGTGGCTGCGGAGCGCGGTGAAACGGTGGAGGATGCGGCATCGGTCTACCTGGCCCTCGGCGACCGGCTCAGGCTGCACTGGCTGCGCAGGCACATAGAGGTCCTGCCGCGAGACAACCGCTGGCGCACGCTCGCCCGCGCGGCGCTGCGCGACGACCTCTACCTTCAGCAGGCGGAGCTGACGGCGGCCGTGCTCTACGACACGCGACGGGACAGCCCCCCGGAGGAGCGGGTAGCATCCTGGCTGGAGGCCAACCGTCGACCGGTCGAGAGGACCCTTCAGGTCCTGCGGGACATCAACTCGAGCGGCACCTTCGACCTCTCCACGCTCCCGGTGGCGCTGCGCGAGGTGCGCAACCTCCTAACCTCCTCGGGAACGTCCGGGCGAGCAGAACGCGGCTCCGTGGGTTAATATCTTCCCGGCATGCACCTGCCCGGCATGACAGTGGTCCCGGCCTACGCGGCGATCGTCGCCACCGTCGCGGTGATCGTCACCCTGATCGCGCTCTACACCGTGGTCTCATCGGTGGCGGACCTGATCAGGGGCGTCCCTGGAGAGGCGGAGGGACCACCGGAGTCCAAAGACTCCGACTCCGGCGGCTGAGCGGCGTCACTCCTCTTCGGGCCGGAGCGGCACGACGCCCTCCGATCCCCCACGGCCGGAGAGCGGTCCCCGGCCGTCTAGCAGCCGGGAGAGAGCGAGGCGGACCTGCCTTCGGCTCCTGTGATACGCCGCCCTGAACCCCAGCATCGGCAGGGCGAAGGCGGGGACGACGCCCAGGAAATAGAGCGCATCCTGAAAACCTCCCATCGCCGGCAGAACGGCGAGCGTCGCACCTGCGATCCCGCCGAGCGAGAGCATGTGAGCCCGCTGCCCGCCGAGCTCCGAGATCAGGACGATCCTGCTCCAACCCCCCGGCAGGCGTTCGGTGCGCACCTCGATGCGCCTGGCCCTGCGGAGCGGCCCACCGCCGCCCTGCGAGGCCTCTCCGCCGGACTCCCACACCGACCCGGCATCGCTCCTGTAGGCCGCGCGCAGGCCCTCCGCGGCCAACGCCGCCTCCACGATCTCGAGCACCTCGTCCACCGGGAGCTCCACCTCCCGCACCAGGCGCACGAGCCCCGGGCCGTAGAGACGCCGGGCCAGGGAAGGAGATTCCGCTACCGCCCCGCCCCCAAGCTCGCCGAGCGCCCGCATCACGTCCTCCTCCCGGATGCCGGCGGCCGCGGCGAGCCGGACCACGACCTCCACGGGAACCTGCGGCGAGACCCCGAGCATCGTCCTGCCGCGCGCCGCGTTCAGCTCCGCCGCCCGGCGCAGGACGACCTCCACCTCCACCGGTCCGAGGCCCTCCGGCCGCTCGCCGCGTCGCTCCAGCGCCACTACAGCCTCTGGTCCTTGCGGGCCTGTACGGAGAGGATGCGCGGCGCGTCCCTCAGATAGGACCAGCCGGAGAGGAGCGTCAGGATCACCGCGGCGAACATCACCCACCATCCCACCTGCGCCAGCACGTGCCAGTCTCCGATGCGGGCGTAGGCCAGCAGCAGGAGGAAGACACCGAGGCTCTGCGCGTTCATCTTGGCTTTCCCCCAGCCGTTCGCCGCGATGACCTCTCCTCCCTCCAGCGCCGCCATCCTGAAGCCGGTGACCGCGAACTCCCGGATCACCATGATCGCCGCCATCCAGGAATCCATCAGGCCCTTGTCCACCAGCACGAAGAACAGCGAGGAGATGAGGGCCTTGTCGGCGATGGAGTCCATGAGCTTGCCGAAACCGGTGACCTTGTTGCTCCTGCGCGCCGCCACCCCGTCGAAGTAGTCGGTCAGGAGGGCCCCGACGTACAGAACGAGGGCGAGCGTCCGGGCGTAGGGGAAGGGCAGGTACAGGGCCACCATGACCGGCACCACCGCCACCAGGCGCGCCAGGGTGAGCTGGTTTGCGAAGGTCATCCTCTCTCTCCCTCGAAGGCCCTTCCCGAAACCCGGCGCAAACTTAACACCTCCCGACCCGGCGCTCAAGCGAAGGGAAGACTACTCGGCCGCCTGGTAGTCCCGGATCTGGGCGACCGTCGGATGAGCGAAGTACTCCAGCGCCCAGTCGAAGGCCTGCCTGACCCTGCCCTGCGGGCTGTCGAGCCGCACCAGGTAAGCTCCGCGCCAGAACAGCGAGGCCAGCCTGCCGCTGAACTTCACGCCGAAGACGTCGTTGACGGCGAAGTGGCTCCCGAGGTCTATGAGCTGTCCCTGAGAGCGGTACTTGAACGGCTTGAGTTCCCGGCCGTCTATCGCGGCGAGGATGTTCTTGGCCAGGTGCTTGCCCTCCTTGACCGCCGCCTGGGCGTTCGGCGGCACGAAGCCGTCGTCCGGGTTCGGGATGGTCGCGTTGTCCCCGAGCGCCCAGACGTTCCTGAACCCCTCGACCCGCAGGTACTCGTCGACCTTTATCCCCTTGGTCTTCTCCACCAGCGGGAGCCCGAGCTTCTCCACCAGAGAGTTCGGCCGCGCACCGGCGGTCCAGATCACGTTCTGGGTGTGTATCTCGCGCCCGTCCTTCAGGCGCACGCGGTCCTCGGTGACCTCCTCGGCCATCGCGTTGGTCAGGACCTCGATGTCGCGGGCGGCGAGCTGGCCCCGCGCGACCCGCCGCAGCCCGGCGTCGAGCTCGGGAAGGATGTTCGGCAGCGCGTCGAGCAGCATGATCCTGAACCGGTTGGGGTTGACGTTCGGGTACTCCTGGGCGAGCACCTCGTGGATCAGGACGTGCAGCTGGGCCGCCGTCTCCACCCCGGTGGCCCCGGCCCCGATCACGACGAAGGTGAGCGCGCTCTCCGGGATCTCCCCTCCCTCGAGCACGGCCTGCTCGAAGCGCTCTATGACACGGTTGCGGATACGCACCGCGTCGCTTATCCCCTTCATCGGCAGGGCATGCTTCTCTACGCCGGGGATGCCGAAGAAGTTGGGCTCGGCCCCGAGGGCGAAGACCAGATGGTCATAAGGAAACTCGTGCCCGTCGGCGGTCACGGTCCTCTTCTCGAAGTCCACGTCCTCGACCTCGGCCCGGCGGAAGCTGGCCCCGAGGTGGATCAGGGTCCTCCGCAGGGGCTGTGCGATGTTTCTCACGCCGACGTCACTCGATACGACGCCGGGCACCATCGGCCAGAAGGTCAGATAGTTCTCGCGCGAGATGACCATCACACCGACGTCGTCCCGCTTGCGGGTCATCTCGCAGATGCTCTTGGCGACGTTGTAGCCGCCGAAACCTCCACCCAGGATCAGAACCCGATTCTCGAAGTCCGCAAAACGCGGCTTCTCCCAGGGCGCATAGCGTGGCTCGGAGCTTAGCGCCCACCTGAGACCACCTACGGCCAGAGCGGTACCACCCAGAGCAAGCCCTCCCTTCAAAAGGTTATTCATCGGTCGAGACCCTCCAGATCTACTAGCCATCAATCAGAAAACGACCGCTCGCGCAACATCTCATTCTACCCCCGGAGGTGGCCCGGCGTGGTGTCAGGCCTCACCCACCGCGACACGCACGACCCTCTCCCGCGGCCCGTCGAACTCGGCGAGGAACACCCCCTGCCAGCGCCCGAGCTCGGGCTCCCCGCCGCTCACGACGAGATACTGACTGGCGCCGAAGAGGCTGGTGAGAAAATGGGAATCGCTGTTGCCCTCCGCATGCCGGAAATCCACGTCGAGCGCGTCGAGAAGGGCCCGGCAGGCGGCGGCGAGATCCTCCGGGACATCGGGGTCGTAGTCCTCGTTCAGGGTGACGGCGGCCGTGGTATGCCCGGAGGAGACGATGCAAAATCCTTCGTCCACTCCGGACTCCTTCACCGCCCGCCTCACCTCGTCGGTTATGGATACGAGCTGGTAGCGGCGGCTCGTACGCACCGGGATCTTCGTCACCTTCAATCCGAGACCTCCCGCGGTTCGGTCACGCCCTCCCTCAGGAGGGCAGGGCTTCCATCTCCAGCGACTCCCAGAGATACAGAGAGGCGAGCGTCCTGTACGGCCGCCAGGGACTGGCGATCTCCTCCAGCTCCTCAGGACCCGGCAACTCCGTGAGCCCGTAAGCCCGCATCACGGCCCTCCGTATCCCGAGATCCCCGACCGGCAGCACGTCGGGCCGGCGCAGGTGGAAGATGAGGAACATGTCGGCGCTCCACCGTCCGAGCCCTCTGACCGCGACGAGCCGCCCGCGCACCTCCTCGTCCGGAACCCGCTCGAGCTCCACGAGGTCCAGCCGGCCGTCGAGCACGTGCCGGGCGAGGTCCTTCAGGTAGAGGATCTTGCGCCCGGAGAGCCCGCAGGCCGCAAGCTCCTCCGCCGGCCGCTCGAGCACCTCCCCCGGCGTCGGTACTCGCCCCCCGAAGAGCGCGGTGACCCTGGCGTAGATCCTCTTCGCCGCCCGGGTAGAGAGCTGCTGCCCGATTATGGAGCGCAGGAGGGAGCCGAAGGCATCCTCCGGACGCCCCCTCCGGCGGGCCTCCTCACCGAGCGGCCCGAGGGTCCGCACCAGACGGGACATCACCGGGTCCCCTCCGAGCCCGCACAGATGGGCGAAGCCCGGCGAGGCCGGTACGTCCCCCAAAGCCTCCTCCTAGCGGCCGAAGAAGAGCTTGGCGGCTGGGCTCATCATGTCCGGGTTCCAGAGGGGATCGAAGGTGAGCTGGGCGTTTACCGTCTCCACCCCCTCTATGGAGAGCACCTCGTTCTCGACCTGCTCCTGGATCATGTCCCCAACCGGGCACATCGGGCTCGTCAGGGAAAACACCACGTCCACGTGCCGCCCCTCGTCGTGGATGCCGATGTCGTAGACGAGCCCCAGCTCGACCAGGTCCATCCCGAGCTCGGGGTCTATTACGTTCCTGAGCTGATCCCTCACACGCTCTTCGGTAAGCACCTTGCCTTCACCTCTCGCTAGCCAGCCTCGCGGCTAATTGTAATGTCAGTGGACTCCTTTTCCAGCGGCTTCAGCCAATCCATAATGCAATCATCGAAGGATAGATCCCCCGGAGCTTGCGGCGCGGGGCTACTGCGTATACTCGCTGAACTACGGGGTGACGACGGCCGGGAGGGGTCTCCTACACGGTGATCACGACCAGATACGACGACATGGTGGTTCCGTACACCCCGGCCTTTCTGAAGGGGCCGGCCTCGCGGGTCTCGAACATAACCATCCAGGACTACTACCCGCTCGACACCTCGGACCACCTCCTGATTCCCTACGACGAGAGAGCCTACGCCTTCATCTTCGACGCGCTCTCCCACCCGGGACCGGCGAGGCCCTGACCGGAGGTCTCCGGCCAGGGCCTCTTCTCTCTCCGTCGGCCCTCAGTCCTCGTAGTAGTCGAGGCCCGTGTGGTGGATGACCTCCTCACCCATGATCGTGCGCAGGGTGTTCTTCAGCTTCATGAGCTGGATGAAGAGGTCGTGCTCCGGATAGAGCTCCGGCGGGACCATCGGGCTCTTGAAGTAGAACGAGAGCCACTCCTGGATGCCGCCCATCGAAGCCCGCTGCGCGAGGTCGAGGAAGAGCGCCAGGTCGAGCACGATCGGGGCCGCCAGGATCGAATCGCGGGCGAGGAAGTTGATCTTTATCTGCATCGGGTAGCCGAGCCACCCGAAGATGTCTATGTTGTCCCAGCCCTCCTTCGCATCACCCCGCGGCGGGTAGTAGTTGATCTTGACCAGGTGGGAGAGCTTGCCGTAGAGCTCGGGGTAGACGTCGGGCTGAAGGATGTAGTCGAGGACCGAGAGCTTCGAGACCTCTTTGCTCTTTAGGTTCTCCGGAGCGTCGAGCACCTCCCCGTCGCGGTTGCCGAGGATGTTGGTCGAGAACCAGCCCTCCATCCCGAGCATCCTGGCCTTGATGCCGGGCGCCACGACCGTCTTCATCCAGGTCTGGCCGGTCTTGTAGTCCTTGCCGGCTATCGGGACCCCCCGCTCGTTGGCGAGCTGCACCAGCGCCGGGATGTCCGCCGCCAGAGAAGGAGAACCGTTGGCGTAGGGCACCCCCTCCATGATCGCCGCGTAGGCGTAGATCATCGCCGGAGAGATGGCAGGGTCGGACTCGTCGAGCCCCCGCTCGAAAGCCTCCACGCTCTCGTGAACGTCCTGCACCTGCAGGTAGGCCTCGGTCGAGGCACAGCTGACCATCACCACCCGCTCGAGACCGTTCTCCCGCTTGAAGCGCCTTATGTCCTCCCTCACCTGCTCGGCAGCCTCCCGGAGCGAGGCGTAACTCTTCCTGTGCGTCGCCTCGAGCTTGCCGACGTAACGCTCGTCGAAGACCGCCGGCCAGGGCTTTATCCGCTTGAGCTCGTCCCGCACGGCGTTGAGATGCTCCTTCTCCAGCACCCCCGCGACCGCGGCAGCCTCATAGGCGTCGTCCGGGAATGCATCCCACCCGCCGAAGACGAGATCCCCAACATCCGCCAGCGGAACGAAATCCTTTATCTTGGGGTTGCGGTCCTCCGTACGCTTGCCGAGCCTGATGGTCCCAAGCTGAGTCAGAGAGCCCACCGGCTCCCCAAGCCCCTTCTTCATCAGCTCAACCCCGGCAATGAACGTCGTCGCCACCGCACCCATGCCGGGCATCAGAACCCCGAGCTTCCCCTCCGGGGGCCTTATCTCTCTCGCAGAACTCATCATCCTCCTTTCTAAATGCATACCTGACCGCACAAAACCAAGCGAACCGAGTATACCGCACGCCAGACTTCATAAGCTTTCGTTCTTTTTACTCCAACAGAGGTTCATTGGGTGTAATGATTGAAAGATCATGTGTTGCGAGTTAACATTGAGGTAACTTTCCTGAGGGCGACGAGCCTGAAGCCGGATCCGGCCCGGGCATGCCTTCCGGGCGGGTTTCTTTCTGCATCCGGCGGGCTCTTGCGTAGAGCCGGAGGTGTGAGGATGATGGCGCACGAGTCGAAGACTGGTGCGGCGGTACTCGCCGCTGGGTTCGGAGAGAGGATGAAGGATTGCGGCAGGCCCAAACCGCTGGTTCGGGTGGGAGGCCTGACGCTCCTGGAGCGGACCGTCCGCACGCTGAGGGCCGGGGGACTTGAGGGGCCGGTGGTGGTCGTAGTGGGTCATCGGGCCGAGGAGGTCGCACGGTTCTGCGAGGAGCGCGAGCTCGCGGTGAGGGTGGTCGAGAACCCGGACTATCCGAGGGGGAACGGAACCTCCGTTCTGGCGGCGATGGACCATCTCCCGGAGAGGTTCGTGGTCTCCATGGTGGACCACGTGCACAGTCCGGAGTCGGTCCGCAGGCTCCTCGCCCACCGGGGAGAATTCGTCGCCGCGGTGGACAGCCGGCCGCTGTTCGCCGATCCTGCCGAGGCCACGCGGGTGAGGCTCGAAGACGGGGAAGTGGTGGACTTCGGCAAGGGGCTCGCTCCCTACGACGCGTTGGATGCGGGTCTCTTCCTGTGCTCCCGCGGCGTGCTCAGGAAACTCGCCGGTGAGGAAGACGGACCGCTCTCCTGGAACGAGCTCAAGCGGAGGTGGCTCGCGCAGGGCGGGCGGATAGAGGCGGTGGACCTCGACGGAGCACCGTGGACCGACGTGGACACCCCCGCGGACATCGAGCGGGCGGTGGACGCGATACTGACCTGGGCCGCGGCGGGGAACGACGGGCTAGTCTCGCGCCACTTCAACCGCAGGCTGAGCCGCCGGATGACCCGCCGGCTGCTCGACGCCCCGGTAACGCCGAACCACGTGAGCCTGGCGAGCTTCGCGCTCGCCGCGGCGGGCGCGCTCTCGATCCTGCGCGGCCAGAAGAAGACTGGTGGGGCGTTGTTGCAGCTCTCCTCAGTGGTGGACGGCTGCGATGGGGAGCTGGCGCGGGCCCGGCTCGAGTCCTCCCCGCAGGGCGGCGTGCTCGACGCCGTCCTGGACCGCTGGGCGGACGCCCTCGTGATCTCCGCGCTGGCCCTGAGCAACGGAGCGGCGCGCACTCTCGGGCACCCCGCGCTCGCCGGCGCGCTGCTCGTGTCGTACACCAGGGCCCGGTGGGAGGCCACGATCGGCAAAATACCGCGCAACTTCACCGGCGTGGGCGCGACCCGGGACGTACGCCTGGCCCTCCTCGCCCTCGGGGCCTCCCTCGGGAAACCCGCGCTCACCCTCGGGGTCGTCGCCCTGATCTCGAATGCCGAGGTGGTGCGCAGGCTCGCCGGATTGTGAGCACCCGCGAGAAGGAGTTATCCACCGTTCGGGCAGGCTTATCCACAACATGTTGTGGATAAGTGCCGCCGGGCTCTCAGCGCGGTTTCCAGCCCAGACGCACGAGTAGACCGGCGGTCATCGCCGCCGTCGCCCCCCATATGTTGTGATCGCCGACGGAGAAGACGGGAACCGCGTACTCGCGCCCGCCGCGCCTCCAGACGATCTCTCTGAAGGTCTCCGGGGCCATCAATACTTCGAGCGGTACGGTGAAGATCTCCTGCACCTCTCCGGGGGAGGAGAGGGAGAGTTCCGTCCCCTCCGGCAACAGGCCGACGTAGGGGCTCACCAAGAAGCCCGAAGCCGGGATGTACATCTTCTCGAGCCTTCCGAGCACCTCGACGCGGGAGGGGTCGAGCAACACCTCCTCGTGCGACTCCCGCAGCGCCGTCTCCAAAAGCGAGGAGTCCTCCGGCTCGAAACCTCCTCCAGGGAAAGAGATCTGGCCGGCGTGGTTGCGCAGCCCCTCTCTCCTCAGGGTGTAGACGATCCTACCCTCGCCCCGGACGACCGGGATGAGGACGGCGGCCTCACGCGCGGATACGCCCTCCGGCGGCACCCGCGGACGCCGCTCCCCGGTCTCGAGATCCCGCGGGGAGAACCTCTCGTACACCTCGCGCCAGTTGGGCAGAGGACGGGACAAGGCTTCGCGCAGGCGCTCTTCGAGCCCGTTCTCCATGCGGGTAATATATCCCATGCGACACCTCAGGTACCCCGGCTTATCCGTCTGGAGAGGTCCCCATCCTGTGTATCGAGCGTGGTGGTCGGGAAAGGTATCCTGATCCCTTCCTCCCGGTAGCGGGCGTGCACCCGCTTGACGAACTCGTGCAGGATGAGGTACTGCCCGACGACCTCTCTGGTCCGCATGATCACGCTGAAGTCTATGCTGTAGGCTCCGAAATTGTTGTAGCGAACGAACGGCTCGAACTCGGGCACGCCCCCCTCCACCTCGGACATGACCTCCGTCGCTACCTCGACGGTTACGCGCTCGACGTGTGAGAGGTCGCTGTCGTAGCTCACCCCGAGCGGGACCACGACGGACATCTCCTGCTCCGGACGGTGATAGTTGGTTATAGTCGCGGCGCTCAGCGTGGAGTTCGGCACGATCACCATGTTGTTCGGAAGAGCCCGGATGGTGGTGTTGCGCCAGTTTATGTCCTCGACGTAGCCCTCCTCCCCGGAGGAGAGCTTTATGTACTCCCCCGGACGGACCTGACCGGAAGCGAGGATCAACACACCCGAGATCAGGTTGGAGAGCGTCTGCTGCATCGCGAGCGCGAAGGCCAGCCCCCCGACACCGAGCGTGGCGATGATGGGCGAGACGGCTATCCCGAGAGACTGCAAGACGACGAGCATCCCGACCGAGATCACCGTGACCCGCGCCACGTTCGGCAGCAGCGAAGACGACGGCAACCCCCGCATCCTCCAGGAGTAGATGCCGACCAGATCCCCGGCGATCCGCGCCGCGACGAGCACAGCGGAGAAGATGAGGGCGGAGAACAGGACGTTGTCCGCGAAATCCCTGGCCGTCGGCTGCAACGGTATCTTGGCCAGCGCCAGGTACAGCCCTCCCATCAAAAACCACAGCGTCACGACCCACCTGAAGGCCCGGACGACCATCTCCCCACCGCGTACGCCAGCCGCCGCCAGGTAACCCCGCACCTTCCTCAAGAACAGCCGCTCGAAGACGAATCCGATCACTACGGCCCCCACCACGATGGCAGCGGGGACGACGATGTCCGAGAGCTGGAGGTTTGCGAACGAGGTCACCAGCTCCCTCAGTCCTGCGCGAGACCCGATCTCCCAACACCTCCCCGAGTTCGCTAGTACGACACCGCGGGCATCATACCCGCAGAGGGAACCCCTCTAATCTAACCCGGGCTGCACCGGCACACAAACCTGGACCGAAGATCCGTTCACCGCAGGTCCTCCCACCTCCGGCTCAGCGCAAGAGCGCCGGCAGATAGATGATGACGAAGACCCCGACGAGGGCGACCACGCTCCCGACAACCTCGAAAAGGTCCGGCCTCACCCCGTCCACCACCCATCCCCACAACACCGAGAGAACGATGAAAACCCCACCGTAGGCGGCGTAGATCCTCCCGAACCCCCCAAGCGCCGCCGGTTGCAGCGTCGGCACCACCCCGTAGAGGACTAGTATCAGCGCCCCCGCAACGGCAAACCACACGCTCCGGCCATCCCGCAGCGTGATCCACACCAGATACCCGCCACCGATCTCACACAACCCCGCCAGAACGAAGTAGATGACGGATCGAACGACGTCCAAAACCACCCCACCTCCCCTAGACTCCCAACCGCCCCTACACCTTAGCACCGGAATTTGACCTCGCTCACACCCAAACGCCTCAGGGCTTGATCCACCACCGCCCACCCCCTATCCTGTCCCGCAGTTATTGCTAATGATTGTCATTAGTAAAAACATGAGACAGAGGAGGTGAGCGCAGCGTGTTGGGAGCATTCGTCACGCTCCTCCGGGAAGCGTTCGAGGCGAGCCTGCTGGTAGCGATAGTCCTGGCGTACCTGGCGAAGATCGGGCACCGGGAAGGGTTTCGGGCGGTATGGGGCGGTGTCGGGGTGGCGATCGGGCTCTCGCTGGCGGTAGCCGGGGTACTGTTCGCCACGGCGAGCGAGCTCGAGGGGGCCTCGGAGAAGATCTTCGAGGGGAGCGCGATGCTGGTCGCGGTGGCGGTCCTGACGTACATGGTGCTGTGGATGCGCCGGGAGTCGAGGACGATCTCGAGCACCCTGCGCGAGGGAGTGGACGCGGCGGTGCGCAAGGGCAGCTCGCTCGCGCTCGGGCTGCTGGTCTTCACGATGGTCCTGCGGGAAGGCATAGAGACCGGGCTCTTCGTCTTCGGGATCACGCAGACCTCCACCCCGCTGCAGGTCGCGATCGGCTCCGTGGCCGGTCTCGGGGCTGCGGTGGCGCTCGGGTACGCGGTCTACGCCGGGGGGCGGAGGATAAACCTCGGTGCCTTCTTCAGGTACACGGGGGGTTTTCTGATCCTGGTCGCCGCCGGGCTCCTCGCGCAGGCGGCGCGCGCCTTCGAGGAGGCCGGAACGATCCCCGCGATCCTCTACCCGCTCTGGGATCTCACGGGTGCTCCGGTCGTGGGGATGGGCACCTTCTTCACCACGGTCTTCGGGAGCGTCTTCGGGTGGGATCCGAAGCCGGACCTCCTGGAGTTCCTCGTGTGGGCCGTCTACCTCCTCGGGGTGGGGTACGCCTTCCTGCGCCCGCACCGGGAGAAGTCCGCCGCCCCCCGCGCGGCGGAGGCCGGGGAGTAGCAGGTGGCGGTGCGCAAGGCGCCGCTCTTCGCGGCGATCTCGGTTCTTCTCGTGATCCTCGCCGGTTGCGCCGACCGCCAGCTCGTCACCTCGAGGCCGGCCCCGGCGGAAGACGAGGCGTCGGAACGAGCGAGACAGCCCGAGTTGGCCTCCACACCCGGGTTGAGGAAGGCCGCCGCCGAATACCAGCGGTACGTCGAGGGGCAGACGGAGCTCCTCGTCCGGCGGACGGAGAAGTTCTCCAGCGCGGTGGAGAGGGGTGATCTCGAGGGAGCCCAAAAGCTCTACGCGACCTCCCGGGTACCCTACGAGAAGATAGAACCCGTCGCGGAGAGCTTCGGGAACCTCGACCCGCGGATAGACGCCCGGGAGAACGACGTCCCGAGCGACGAGTGGACGGGGTTCCACAGGATAGAGCACGCCCTGTGGGCCGAAGGGACGACCAGGGGCATGGACCGGTACGCCAGGGAGCTCTTACGAGACACCAGGAGGCTGGAGGAGAAGGTGCGAAGCGTAAAGCTCCAGCCGTCGGACATCGTCTTCGGCTCGGTCGAGCTCCTGAACGAAGTCTCATCGTCGAAGATAACCGGGGAGGAGGAGCGTTACTCGCACACCGACCTCTACGACATAGCGGCGAACGTCGCGGGATCGGAGGCCGCCTTCCGGACGCTCGAGCCCGTCCTGCGCGAGAAGAACCCCGATCTCGCCCGCAAGATAGAAGCTCGCTTCGCCGGGGTGGAGGCAGAGCTCGAGAAATACCGTCGGGGAGACGGCTGGGTCGGTTACCAGGAGCTCTCCAGAGACGAGCGCAGGAGGTTGAGCCAGAGGATAGACGCGCTCGCCGAGCCGCTCTCGCGGATGGGCGAGGTGCTCGCGAAGAGAGGTTAGACGGTGACGCGGGAGAAGATCAGCCGGAGAGAGCTCCTCACCCTCGCCGGAGCCGCGGGGAGCGGGCTCGCGCTCGGGGCCGGCGGGACCAGGGTGCTCGCCGCCGGTACGCAGAGCCGCACCGAGCCCTTCCACGGCGAGCACCAGGGAGGCGTAGCGACCCCCCAGCAGGAGAGGCTGCACTTCGCCGCCTTCGACCTCACGACGGAAGACCCGGCGGAGCTTCGCGAGCTGATGCGTGGGTGGACCGAGGCCGCGGCCAGGATGTGCGCCGGGACACCGCTCGGAAAGGAGAGTTCCACACCCTACCTGCCGCCGGACGACACGGGTGAGGCGCTTGGGCTCGATCCAGGCAGGCTCACGATCACCTTCGGCTTCGGGCCGACCATCTTCGAGAAAGACGGCGAGGATCGGTTCGGGCTCAGGAACCGGCGTCCTGACGCCCTCGTCGAGATCCCCCCGCTCCCCGGTGATGAGCTCGATCCCAAGAGGTGCGGCGGGGATCTGTGCGTGCAGGCCTGTTCCGACGATGCCCAGGTGGCCTTCCACGCGGTGAGGAACCTCGCCCGGGTGGGGCGTGGGGTGGTCGTGATGCGCTGGGCGCAGCCCGGCTTCGGGCGCGCCTCGAGCACGAGCCGCACCCAGCAGACCCCCCGCAACCTGATGGGCTTCAAGGACGGGACGAACAACATCCGGGCCGAAGACGAGGAAGAGATGCGGCGGTACGTCTGGGTCGGGAGGGAAGGACCGGGCTGGATGCGCGGCGGGACGTACCTGGTCGCCCGCCGGATACGGATGCGCATCGAGGTCTGGGACCGTTCCTCGCTCACCGAACAGGAGCAGACCATAGGACGCCACCGCAAAAGTGGGGCACCGCTCGGCAAAGAGGACGAGTTCGACCCCGTAGACCCGGGGCTCCTTCCGTCCGACTCCCACGTCCGTCTCGCGCACCAGAACGAAGAGCAGAAGATCCTGCGCCGCAGCTACTCCTTCACCGACGGCATGGACCCCGAGACCGGCCAGCTCGACGCCGGGCTCTTCTTCATCTGCTTCCAGCGCGACCCGCGCAGACAGTTCATCCCGCTACAGCGCCGGCTCGGCTCACGAGACCGGCTGATGGAGTACATCGAGCACGACGGGAGCGCCATCTTCGCCTGTCCGCCCGGAGCGCGCAGGGGGAGCTTCGTCGGCGACGGCCTGCTCCCCTCATGAAGCAGGCCCAGCCCGGTAGAATTATCCTCCGAACGCCGAGGGACCAGGAGGACACATGAACGTTTTCGGGCTGGACATAGGCGGATCAGGGATCAAAGGTGCCCCGGTGGACATCGAGACGGGCCGGCTGCTCTCCGAGCGGGTCCGGGTGGGCACTCCGCAACCGGCGACCCCGGAAGCGATCGTAGAGAGCGTGCTGGAGGTACTCTCGCACTTCGACTGGGAAGGTCCGGTCGGATGCGGGTTCCCCGCCGTGATCAAGGACGGCGTGATCCAGACCGCGGCCAACGTCGACGGCTCGAACATAGGCTTCGACCTGCGGAAGACCCTGCAGAAGCGCCTGGAGAACCCGGTGAGCGTGATAAACGACGCGGACGCCGCGGGACTCGCGGAGATGCGCTGGGGCGCGGGACGCGGCGTGCGGGGGGTTGTGCTCATGCTGACCATCGGAACGGGAATCGGGAGCGCGCTGTTCGTGGATGGGGTGCTGGTCCCGAACACCGAGCTCGGGCACATCGAGATCGACGGCCACGACGCAGAGACCCGGGCCTCCGACGGCGCCCGCAAACGGCAGGACCTGAGCTGGAAGAAATGGGCCAGACGCCTCGAGACGTACCTGAACCGCGTGGAGGATCTGCTGTGGCCGGACCTCATCATCGTCGGAGGCGGGGTGAGCAAGAAGTCCGAGAAGTTCCTGCCCCACATCAGCACCAGAACCGAGGTGGTGCCGGCGAAGATGCACAACCAGGCCGGGATAGCCGGAGCGGCGCTCGCCGCGCTGCCCGAAGCGTCACCTCAGCTGATCGACTGAGCGATCAGCGGTAGGAGCCGCGGATCAGACCCATCGCCTCCGCCCGGCGGGCGTCGTCCTCCGCCAGCACCCCCCGGAGCGCCGACGTGACCGTGATGCTGCCGGGTTTCTGCACCCCGCGGGCGGTCATGCAGAGGTGCTCGGCTTCGATCACCACTATCGAGCCCTTCGAGTCGAGTCCCGTATAGAGGTCGTCCGCGATCTGCTCCGTCAGACGCTCCTGCAGCTGCGGGCGCCGGGCGTACCCCTCGACCAGCCGCGCGATCTTCGAGATCCCCACGACCTTACGGTCGGGGATATACCCGACGTGGGCCTTCCCGACGAAGGGAACCAGATGGTGCTCGCACATGCTGTAGAGGTTTATGTCCCGCACCAGCACGAGCCCGTCGTAGCCCTCGGTGAAGCCGATCTCCAGGTGGTCCACCGGGTTCTCGCGCAGGCCGGAGAAAAAATGTTCGTAGGCCTCGGCCACGCGGGAGGGGGTTCCGATGAGCCCCTCGCGCTCCGGGTCCTCTCCTATCGCCTCGAGGATCTCGCGCACGGCCAGCTCGATGCGCTTCCTGTCCACCGCCGGGCGCCCCGTCTCCTTCGCCATACGCACCTACCCCTGCACCAGCCGCGGCAGGGGCCGCAGGTCCGGGATCTCGGCGACGGCCTCCGGAGCCTCGGCGGCACCCGAACGGTCGACGAGGACGGCGTCGATGCCGGCCTCGGTAGCACCGCGTACGTCGGCCACGGGGTCGTTGCCGACGTGGACGACCCTCCCGCGCTCCTCTTCCATCCCGCTCATCCTCAAAGCCTCCTCGAAGATCCCGCGCCCCGGCTTCTCCTCCCCCACCACGGCGGAGACCACCAGGCCGTCGAAGTAGTCCGACCAGCCCAGATCGTCGATCACCTCCTCGAGGAGCACGTCCCAGTTGGAGACCACGTAGAGCCGACAGCCGATGCGCCTGAGCTCCCCGAGCACCTCCTCCGTCTCCGGGTAGGGGCGGAACGAGATCCTGCGTTCCGCTATCTCCGCCAGCACCTCCACCGGGGCATCGACCCCGAGCGCCCGTGCGGTCCTCTCGGCGTTCGCGCGTTTGAAAGCCTCGAGCTCCTGCCTGGTCGGATAGTTTATGTTCTCCGAGATGTGCGTCCGCATGCTCTCCCGTATCGGACCCGCCGCCACCTCGACCGTGATGGGGCCGTCCTTCGCGTAACGTTCGAGGTCTCTCACGTAGCCCTCGATGTCGAGGTCGACCCACAGGAGCGTCCCGTCCACGTCGAGGAAGACCGTATCATAACGCACCTTCAAAACGCCTCCCTGAAAAATCTGCCTGCCCGGAGCGTCGCGGCAGAAGACTAGTATACGCCCCTCCCGGCGCGTCACAGGATCTCGGCATCGTACCCGTGACGTTCGGAGAGCTCGTCTAGCAGGTGTCCGAGGTGCTCAGAGGATTCGTAGGAGACGTAGAAGTAGACCGAGCGGGGATAGGAATCTTCTGGCTCCGAACGCACGTACTCGTAATCCAGGCCGAGCTCGTCGAGCAGGTCGCGCACGGTCTCGACGTCGGACTCCTCTTCTATGTTCCCCACCCGCAGCAGCCTGTCCCCGATCTCCATCGTCAACCCTCCAGGATCACAACTCGAAGCCCACGAAGCGTCCGTCCTTCTGCAGAAGCTCCCCGTCGGCGTAGAGCTCCCCGCCCTGCCGAAGGTCGCAGATCAGATCCCAGTGCACGCCGGAGGAATTCCTGCCGCCGGTCTGGGAGTAGGATTGCCCGAGGGCGAGGTGGACGGTGCCGCCGAGTTTCTCGTCGAAGAGGATGCTCCTCGTCGCGCGCGGGATCTCGTAGTTGGTCCCGATCCCGAGCTCCCCCAGATAGCGCGCGCCCTCGTCGGTATCGAGCATGCTCAGCAGGTACTCCTCGCCCTTCTCGGCCGAAGCCTCGACCACCCTCCCTTCCCGGAAAGTGAGGCTCACCCCCGAGACCTCCCTCCCGCCGACCGCCGTCGGGACGCCGAAGTAGATGCGTCCCTCGGCCGAATCTTCGACGGGACCGGTGAAGATCTCCCCGCAGGGCAGGTTGTGCTGGCCGGAGTCTTCGAGGAACTTCCGGCCCTCGACGGAGAGCGTGAGGTCGGTCTGCGGACCCACGATGCGTACCTCCCTCGCCCGCTCGAGCCTCTCCGCGAGCCTCCGCTGCTCGGAGGAGCGAGCGCGCCAGAAGGAGGCCGGATCCTCCCTGTCGAGCGCCAGCGCCGAGAAGACGAACTCTTCGTACTCGCGGAGGCTCATCTCGGACTCCTGCGCGAGGGCGTTGGTGGGGTAGAGCGTGAGGATCCAGCGGTCCCGCTCGATCACGAGGTCCGTCAGATGCTTGTCCCGGAGCGCCAGCGCGCGCTGTTTCTTCGGGTCGACGCCGGAGAGGGCACGGGTGTTCTCCGGGGCCATGATCTGCACGAACGCGTCGGCCTGCTCGTAGATGGACTGCATGATGGCGGGGGTCTTCTGGTAGTGGGCGTCCCTGGCGTGCTCGAAGAAGACCTCCTGCAACCCCGGGAGCGAAACCAGCGTCACCGGTACGGCGCCGGCGTCCAGCACGCTGGCGTAGACCTCCCGGATCAGCGGGGCGGCCGCGGCTCCCCCGGTGATGAGGACCTGCTCCCCTTCCCGAACCCCCGCGGAGTACCGGACCATCATGTCGGCGAGCTTCGTGAGCCTCTCGTCTCTCATACGACACCTCTCCTACGAACGAGAATCGGACAGAAAGAGAGGGTATCATCCCCCCGCGGGCCGCAGGGAAGGCATGAGGGACATCCCCTTCCCCCGTGGCCGTCGAATCCGGGACTGCTACCCTCCGACATCTGAGAGGTGCCGGGCACATGGGCAAGGCGACCAAAAAGCGTTACACGAGGCTCACGTTGCTCGCGGGGATCGTCCTCCTCTCCGCCGGCCTGGTTGCCAGCGGGCTGCCCGGAAGCGGGCACGCGCCGCAGGAGCACCACCGCGGGCACCGGAAACCGGCGTCCGCGGGCGCTCCTCACCCCACCCCCATCGCGTCGTCCATTACCGGGGCTGCCTACTCGAGCGTCGCTCCGGAGCTGCCGGGCCTTCTCCCCGGCGGGGTCTACGGGGCGCGGCAGAGCGTGATCGACCCCCGCTGGGCCTCGGTCCGCGTCTCAGCGGACCGCCCGGACGGTTACTACGCCGTCTTCCTGCACCGGGAAGGCGGGCTCTGGCACGCCCGGAGATCCGTGCTCGTGCAGCGGAACCCAGACCCGGAGAAGGGCAACCCGAGGGACATCGAGGCCGTCCTCGGGAGCGTGCCGGAGGACCTCAAGCGCCCCCTGCTCGCGAGAGGTCCGCAGCCCCGGCCGACGAAACCCGGCGAAGCCGCGATCCGGGCCCTCGAACGGGCGCTGCCGAAGAGCCGCTGGGAGGTGATCTCGACGCACGCCTCCGGCCCCTACCGGGTCGTGAGGCTCGCTGAAGTAGAGGGAGGACGTTCCACACGCGTCTACCTGGAGCGATCCCGGGGAGTGTGGAAGGTGCTGGGCATCGGCGAGAACCTGACCGAAGCGGACCTCCCGGGCTTCCCGAAGGACCTCGTCGCCTCCGCCCCTCCCCTCTCCCCCGAGAAGGCCCGGGTGGAGCCGGCCCGGCCGGTCTTCACGGGCCACCCGGACAGGGAGCGCATCATGCCAGGCCTCGAACGGGCGCTGAGATACGTCAGGAGGTACCCCGGCATAGCCGGCTTCTACGTCATCGACCTCGAGAACGGCTCGGGATACGGCATAAGGCCGGATGAACCGTTCTTCAGCGCGTCGGTCATCAAGGTCGCCGTGATGGTCGCCGTCTTCCGCCGGATGGACGAGGGCAGGCTCTCCTACGGAGAGGAGCTCGCCATCACCCGGGAAGACAAAGCCCCCGGCGCCGGCGGGCTGCGCTGGGAACCCGTGGGGACCAAACTCCCTGTAAGGGACTATCTGTGGCTCATGATCACGCGCTCGGACAACGTCGCGACCAACGTGCTCACCCGCGCCGTCGGCGGCCGCGGGTACGTCAACCGGGTCGCCCGCTCGCTGGGCGCCCGCCACACCGTCCTCTACCAGAAGCTGAGCGACAACCGCGCGGCCGTCCCCGCCCTGGACAACCGCACCACCCCCCGCGACATGGCGACCATCCTGGCGGAGATCTACGAGGGCCGGGCCGCGAGCCGGGAGAGCTGCCGCAGGATGATCCAACTGCTGCGGCACAACGACATGGAGTGGTGGATGGAGGCCGGCGTACCGCCGAGCGTCAAGGTCGCGAACAAGGGAGGCTGGCTGGACAGCACGTTCAACGACGCGGGGATCGTCCTCTACCGCAAACATCCCTACGTCCTCGCGGAGTTCACCAAGTACGGGACCAACGACCTCGGCAGAGGGGGAGCTTTTCTGGCCGACGTGTCGAAGGTCGTCTGGCGGGCGGAGTCCGGTGTATCCCTCGCCGCCTACGAGAAGCAGCGGTCTTCGGACGGGCGTACGACATCGTCCCCCTCCCGCTGAAACCCACGCCGGGCCCCGCTACCGGCGGGCGCGGAAACCCTCCATCCCCTCGCGCACGTACTCGAGCGTGGCACGCATCCGGTAGAGGATCTTCTCCTCCTCCGGCGCCCCGAGGGCTTCGGGGTGGAGCTCCAGGCTCACGGCCCCGGCGTACCCGAAGCCCTGCAGCGCGTGCAGGAAACGCCGCAGAGGCAGCCTCCCCTGCCCGGGCAAGAGATGCTCGTCCCCGCCTTCGAGCCGGGAGTCCGAGAGATGGACGTGCCTGAGCTCCCCCGCGAGCGCCGGGAGGACCTGCAGGATGTCCACGCCGCTCGCGGCGCAATGGCTGGTGTCGAGCGTCACCCCACCCATCCCCAGCAGCTGCTCCGGCAGACAGCGCCCCGGCGTGCGACGGCCCAAGGGGAACCGTCTCACCACCCGGGGGATGAGGTTCTCGACCGCCACGGCAACCCCCTCGGCCCGGACCCGCGCGAGGACGCGCTCGCGCCAGCTCTCCAGATCTCCCTCCTGCGGCGGATGGGCGACGAGCACCCTCGCTCCCACCTCGGCGGCGAGCGAGGCCGCGCGCACCAGGGTCTCGTCGCGGTCCACCCCCCACATCCCGCGCCCGAGCGGCGGGTGCAGCGCGCGGATCGGCAGGCCGTACTCCTCCGAGAGCGCACGGAGATACTCCGGCTGGTGCGTATCCCACCTGTCGTCCATCATCACCTCGACGCCGTCGTATCCGGCCCCGGCGACCCAGCGGAAGATCCTCACGAGACCGAAGGTATGGAGCGAGCCGGTGCTGAAGAGGACCGGGATCACACGCCCCTCCCGCGCAGCCGGAGGAGCTGGTCGACGGTGCTCGGGGAGTGGTTCTGGTAGTGGTTGTTCGCGTAGAGGAAGACCTCACGTCCCTCGGCGAGGAAGCGGTCCATCCGCCGCGACCACCACAACAGATCCTCCGTCCGGTCACGCAGGGGTCGCGTGTGTCCGGAGGGGAACTCCCGCCGGTCCCCCAGGAGACGGATGTAGACGAAACCCGCCGTGGCCACCTCGAGCCGGGGCATGCCGGGGGAGTCGACGAGCACGAGCGCCACCCCGCGCCGTCGCAGCATCTCCTCGATCCCGTATTCCAGCCAGCTCCGGTGGCGCACCTCGACGGCGTAACGCGGCCCCTCCGGGAGCCGGTCGAGTAGGTACTCCAGACGGGAGGCAGCGTCGGACTCCAGGTAAGGTGGAAGCTGCAGAAGGAGGGGTCCCAGGCGATCGCCGAGCAACCCCATGACGCCGACGAAACGCTCCACCGGCTCCTCGCACCCCGCGAGCATCCTCTCGTGCGTGACCTCGCGAGGGAACTTCGCCGCGAAAGAAAAACCCCGCGGTACCGTACGTCGCCAGCGCCGCACGGTCGCTTCACGCGGAACGCCGTAGAAGGTCGAGTCGATCTCTACGGTGGCATAACGCCGGGCATACCGCGCGAGCCGGCCGCCGGGCGGAAGACCGGGCGGGTAGAGCGTTCCCTCCCAGTCGGCATAAGACCAACCGGAGGTTCCCGCGTAGAGACCCGGCTCGGGCGGATGTACCTCCGGATCTTCCTCGAACAAACTCTGCTGCACGGGCTCTTCCACAGGCTCCACCAGGTAGGGGATGCTACCACAGCCGGTGCGGACGGGGTGTATATACTCCTCATCCCGACAGGACACTACGAGTACGAACCCACGGAGGAGACCGCTTGAAGATATTCTACAGCGACCGCTTCGTCCTGCCCCTCCCCGAAGGGCATCGTTTCCCGATGCGAAAGTACGCGATGCTGCGCGAGCGGGTCGAGGCGGCGGGGATCTGCTCCCCCGGAGAGCTGCGTGTGCCACGCCCGGCCACCGACGAAGAGCTGCTGCGCGCCCACGCCCGGGGATACCTCGACAGGGTTAAGACCGGCACCCTCTCCCGCGATGAGATCCGGCGGATAGGGTTCCCCTGGTCTGAGCAGATGGTCGAGCGCTCGCGGCGTTCGTGCGGGGCCACGCTGGAAGCCTCCGCAGCGGCCCTCGAGGAGGGCTTCGCTGCCAACCTGGCCGGTGGCACCCACCACGCCTTCGCCGACCGGGGTGAGGGATACTGCGTCTTCAACGACGTGGCGGTGGCGATCCGGGCCCTGCAACACGAGGGAGGGATAAGGCACGCGCTCATCATCGACACCGACGTCCACCAGGGTAACGGAACGGCGAGCATCTTCGAAGGGGACCCCACGGTCTACACCTTCTCGATCCACGGTGCGAAGAACTTCCCCTTCCACAAGCAGAAGAGCGACCTCGACGTGGAACTGCCGGACGGCACGGAAGACGGCGCGTATCTGGATGCCCTCGCGGAGGGTCTCGAACGGTCCCTCGATGAATCGGAGGCCGAGATCGCCTTCTATCTGGCCGGAGCGGACGCGTTCTCCGGTGACCGCCTCGGCAGGCTCTCGGTGAGCAAGGAGGCCCTCGCGGAGCGAGACCGGATGGTACTCGGCGCATGCCACGAGCGCCACCTCCCCGTCGTCTTGACGATGGCCGGAGGGTACGCACGCGAGATAGAGCACACGGTCGAGATACACTTCAACTCGATAGCGAGCGCGGAGAAGATGTGGCGTCTCGCGAGAGAAGCGACCCGCGGTTGAGGTCAGATCCCCCATATATGGCATGTAATAACCAAAAGTGGTACATATAGATTAGAATTTAGCCTCTATGGGAGAAGGTACCATGGGAAGCAGACGGGTGGCGCTGAAACCGCACGCGGACAAGATCCGCCGCTGGGTGGAGGAGGGGCGGGGAGACGAGTGGATCGCGCAGGAGCTGAACACGACCCCTTCGAGCGTGCAGAGCTTCCGCTCGCGCAATTCGATCTACCGGCGGGACCCGGTGCGTCGAGGAGAGCTCTCGGAGCATCGGGCCGTTCTGCGCGAGGTTGAAGGTGGGATCCTGATAGAGACCGACGCCGCCGGTTCTGACGTCTTCGACCGAAGATGGCGCGAGTATCTGGGGCACGGTCCGGCGGAGGTACACCTGGTGATCACGCGGGACAGGATCTACCTAGAGAAGGCGCGTTAGGGCGTGGGTGACGAACGGCGCGTGAGGCTCGAGATGCCGCTCGAGGAAGCCGAAGCGCTGCACGCGGCGCTCGAGGAGCTGCTCGAGGGCGAACGCGCAGACGAGCGTGTGGCGCACCTCTACAGGTTGCTCGGCTGGCGCATCCTCGCCTCCCGCCAGCGGGGCAGCGGCCTCACAGGCCACCTGATCGAGCTGGCGCGCCGGGCGGACTCGCTGGAGGATTACGAAGCAGCCCGAGATCGAGAGCTGGGACCGCTCCTCGAGGTGCTCGAGAACGTCGAACAGCGTGACGCCTGAGAAGGCGTTATCAAACCGTTACCCGGTGGTAACCCGCGTGTAATTCGGATCGGGGAGAATCTTTTTGGGCCATCGATCCCCCTCCGGCCCGGAAAGAGCGGCCGGCCCGCAGGCGAGCGGGCCGGCCGTCTTCGTGTGCTAACCTTTCCCAGGTGCACCCCGAACCGATGGAGATCCTGGATGACGACCGTCTCCAACCTGATCGCAGCCCTCATGGTCGGCGGGCTCGCCCTGTGGGCCCAGTGGGCCCGCAAGAGCCGGGCCGCCGAGATATCCCTCTGGGTTCTCATCCTGGCCCTCTCCTTCCTCACCCTGCTGGTCGGCGTGTTGCTCGTGGTCACGAGCGTCTCGGGCGCGGCCGCGTCCATCGTTCCGGGGCGTCTGATCCGGCTGGAGACCATCGGGATGCTGGTGGCCGGCGTGGCGGGGCTCGGCCTGTGCGTCCCCCCGCTGCTGAAGATACTCGGCAGGAGCCGGGGAGGGAAGTGGTCAGAGCCACCGGTCTTCCTCGCCCTGTGGCTCTTCGTGATGGTGCTGTTCACCAACAACCTGGTCGGAATCCTCGGTTTCGAACAGGTCACGAGCCTCGGGGCACGCTCGCTGGGTGAGGGAGCACGCCTCTCACCGACCACCGTACTGGGAACGGAGCTGCCGTTCGTGATCGTCGCCGTCTGCGGCGTCGGCCTCGGGGTCCGGCGCAACCTGCGCCAGACGCTGGCACGCCTCGGGTACGGGAACCTGAGCCTCAGAGGTCTGGCGGCCGCCGCGCTGTTCGTGGTGGCGGCCCTCGCGCTCTCCCCCGTGGCGGATCGCGTGTTCACCCTGCTGCAGCCGGAGCTCAGCCGACGAGTCGGGCATCTCTCCACGAGCCTCTTCGGGACCGGCGGGATGTCCCCCTCGCAGGCCGTGCTCTTCGCCCTGCTGCTCGGCGTAGGTGCCGCGCTCGGCGAAGAGACGCTCTTTCGCGGCGCGGTGCAGCCCGTACTGGGGATTCCCCTGACTTCGGTGCTCTTCGCCTCGATGCACCTCGAGTACGGCCCCTCGGTGATCCTCATCTACCTCTTCCTGATCTCGTCCGGGCTCGGCCTGCTGCGACGCCACTTCAATACCACGACGAGCTTCACGGCGCACGCCGCCTACAACACGCTGAGCGTGCTCATCCCCTACTTCCTCGGTAGCCCGTGATGAGCGGCGCCGGAGGCGGGCTCACGAACCCGGGACGGCACAGGGCAGGGCTCTACAGCCCCTGCGACAGGAGCTGCGGTCTCAGGCGGCGGCGAGGGACTCCGTAACGGGGAGCACGGGAGCGGGCTCCAGCGCGACCGCTATACGGACGAGGAGGTCGCTCACCTCCATCTCGAGCCCGTGGGCCACGCTCTCGAGCACTCGAGAGGAGGGGTCCTTCTCCCCCCGCTCTATCTCCGCCAGGTAAGAGACGGAGATATGGGAACGCTCGGCAACCTCGCGCAAGGTGAGGCCGCGGGCGTTGCGCTCGGCGCGAAGGGTCTCGCCGATCGCCGCGAGAAGGTCGGTTCTCTCCCGCCTGGGTTGCATCTCCACCTTCATGGGCCAATTCTAACTTTAGCCGGACCGTTTTGGCAACTCGCGGGCGAGCCGCTTCACCAGGCGCACCTGTCCGATGTCCACCTCGGACGTCGCGTAGGGCGTCTCCATCACGACCGGTATGCCAGGCAGACCTGCGAGCAACCCCCGCCACGCCTCCAGTGGCACCCGGCCCTCCCCTATGCGCCGGTGCCCATCCCGGTGGCTCCCGCGGGCGTTGGCCGCATCGTTGAGGTGCAGGAGCACGAGCCCATCCCCGAAGAGCCCCTGCATCTCCGCCGCGAGCCGACCTGCAGCCCCGGCATTCGAGAGGTCGTACCCGGCGGCGAAGGCGTGCGCCGTATCGACGCAGACCCCGACCCCGGCCCGCCGGGCCACGAGCGCGAGCTCCGACAGCGAGGAGCAGAGCTGGGTTCCCGCCCCGACGGAGTTCTCTATCGCGAGGTCGGCCGGAGAGGGCGTGAGCCGCAGAGACTCCTCCCGCGCCCTCTCGAGGCCCTCCACGAGCCGCTCCAGAGCCCGTTCATTCCCCTCCCCACCGTGGCTCCCGCAGTGGACCACCACCAGCTCAAGTCCCAGACTTCCGGCGGCGGCCAGCTCGAGCGCGAGCGCCCTTACGCTGCGTTCCCTCAGCGCGTCGTCGCGGGAGGAGAGGTTGATCAGATACTTCGCGTGCGCAACCGCCGGCCGGATCCCGAGCCGCCGTAGACCACGCACGAAATCGTCCGCGTCGGACCTCTCCGCGGGCGCCGCCCACGACTGAGGGTTGGAGACGAAGATCTGCAGCGTCTCCAGCTCCATCTCCCGCGCTCTCTGCAGGGTCTTCGAGAGCCCGCCGGAGGTCGGCAGGTGCCGGCCCACCCTGACCGTCCGTTCCTTCGAAGATCGCATGCCGGGATTGTACCGGCCTGAACATCACCCTTCGGCAGATATAATCCTTTCGTAGAATCAGCGAGAGACCCCAAGGAGCGATCCTGAGATGGCAGTCGAAGGCAAGGTCGCCAAGATACTCACCAACAACGAGATCGTCATAAACCGCGGCAGCAAAGACGGGGTCAAGCCGGGGATGCTCTTCGAGATCTTCTCACCCGGCGGCGAAGAGGTGTGGGACCCGGACACCGGCGAGACGCTCGGCACCGTGGAGGACGTGAAGGCCAGAGCCGAGGTCACCGAGGTCAAGGACCGGCTCGCCGTCGCCCGGCTGCAGGGCCCGATGACTCCGTTCGGAGATCTGGGCGAGATGCAGGAGAACCTGCAACGCATCTTCAGCCAGATGTTCGGCGAGAACGTCCAGGTACAGAGCTTCGGGACCAGCACGGGCGACGAGGACGACCTGGAATCGATGCTCGGCGGCCCCCTCAAAGACCTCTCCAAGGTACAGGTCGGTGACGCCGTGCGTGAGGTCGGACGCTCCGGGGGTCGCAGCGGCCGCTTCCCCGGCTTCTAGGGGAGGGAGACATCCAGCGTCTGCCCGCAACGACGGCCCTCATCGGGGCCAGCGTCCTGGCCTACCTCGTGGTGGCCTACCTGGGAGCGGTGCGTTACGGCTACCCGCTGAACGCGGGACTCGTCACCCAGCCGCCGCAGGTGCTCCGGGCTGGCGAGCTGCTCCCGGCGCTGGTCGCACAAGGACAGCTCTACCGGCTGTTGACGAGCATGTTCCTGCACGCAGGGCTCGTCCACATCGCCCTCAACATGCTCTCGCTCTACTTCCTGGGCTCTTTCGCCGAGCTCTCCTTCGGAAGGGTCCGCTACTTCGCCATGTACCTCCTGAGCGGCCTCGCGAGCGGGATAGCCTACCTCTACTTCGGCGGCTTCGATACGGCCGTGGTCGGGGCGTCCGGAGCCATCTTCGGTCTGGTCGGCGGCATCCTGGGTTACGCACTGCGGCGCGGAGCCTTCTCCTGGGAGAACCCCGTGGTGCGCCAGCTCATCATCCTCACCGTGCTCAACCTCTGGATCGGCTTCTCCATCCCCCACATAAGCAACACGGCGCACATCGGGGGTCTGGTGGGTGGGGCCCTCTACGGCTGGCTCATGGCTCCATCGCTCTACGCGAGAAAACCCGGGAGGACGGCGCTCCCGATCGTCGCCGTCCTCGGGATCGAACTCCTGCTGCTCGGCCTCTGGCTCTTTTCTACTTGACCGGGTCGTAGCCGCCCTTGCAGAACGGGTTGCAGCGCAGGAGACGCCAGACTGCCATGAGAGTCCCTTTGAAGGGACCGTGCTTGCGAATCGCCTGCACGGCGTACTCCGAGCAGCTCGGGTAGAAGCGGCACGACGGCGGGAACGCCGGCGAGACGAACCGCTGGTAGAGCCTGATGAACAGTATGAGGATACGCCCTATGAGGTCGGCCACGAACTTCACGATTCTTCCAGATGAGTATACCGCGGGCCAAGCCCCCCAGGGATACGCGAAACGCTATGGTGCCATAGCGTTTCGCTCTGGCTCAGGACTTCCTCACCCCCCCTGCTTCTCCCCCGCCCCCTTGCCGGAGCCCACGGTGTGCCGCAGGAAGATGACCAGCGAAAATCCTATCACCAGGGCGGCGCTCACCAGCAGGTTGCCGCTTATCCCCCCGACTATCGGGAACTCGGTGTCGACCCGCATCATCGTCGTGAAAAATCGCCCGAAGGAGTAGAGAACCACCCACAGGAAGAAAACATCCCCCTTCTTGAGGTTCCACCCGGAGCGCCGGGCGATCCACAACAGCGTGAGCCCGACGAAGAAGTCCCACACGGACTCGTAGAAGAAGGTGGGTTGAAACGAAGTGTAGTGGGCGTACTGGGGCGGTCGGTACTGCGGGGCTATCCTGATCGCCCAGGGCAGGTTCGAGGGGTGCCCGAAGAGTTCCTGGTTGAAGTAATTGCCCCAACGTCCTATGGACTGGGCGAAGGCGAGCCCGGGCGCGCCGGCATCCACGAAGCGCAGCAGGTCTATCTTGCGCCGCCAGCAGAAGAAGGCCAGCCCCACCAACCCTCCGGCGACCGCCCCGTATATGCCGAGGCCTCCGTCCCAGATCTCGAAGACCCCGGGGAACGGATGACCCCGGTAGAGCTCGTAGTCGGTCACCACATGGTAGAGCCTCGCCCCGATGAGCCCGGGTATGATCACGTAGATCAACGCATCCAGGGCGACCTCTCTGGGGTATCCCCGCCGCTCCAGCTCCTTGCCCCCGAGCCAGGTCGCGACCGCGACGCCCAGGGCGATGAACAACCCGTAATAGTGCAGCGTCAGCGGCCCGATGTGGAAGACCGGAGAGGGAGGACTGGGGAAGGACAGTAGCAAGATCGTCGGCATCATCGGCGTGAGATCACCCCTCTCGTCATCAATCCTGCGGTGGAACGCTGGTCTGGACCGGGGAAGACTGCTGGCTGGACGTGCCCTTCTGAGAGACACCGTAGTAGTACTCGAGTATGTTGCGTACGGCCACATCCGCCGTCCCCTCGCCGTTGCCCCCGTGCTCGACCATCACCAGCACGATGAGCGGCGGCTTGTCGTGCCTCCCGGCGGCCCACCCGACGAACCACCCGACCGGGTCCCCGCTGGTCTGTCCGGTCCCGGTCTTCCCAAGCACCTTGAGCGGGGAGTTCGCGAACTGCGGCCCGGCGGTGCCACTCGGACCCGTCACCATCGCGAGGCCCTGCTTGATGGCCGCCAGATCCTGCTGGCTCACCCCCACCTTCCCGACCGGCTTGGGGTCTATCCTCTTGACGACCTTGCCGTCCTGGTTGGTGATCTCGAGGCCGACATGAGGCCTCACGAGCGTTCCACCGTTCTCGATCGCCGCGTACGCCCTGATCAGCTGCAGCGGCGTCACCTGGAGTCCCCCCTGACCTATCGCGAGGTTGACCCAGTCGGCCTC
This sequence comes from Rubrobacter sp. M3-4, assembly GCF_059772285.1. NCBI lineage: Bacteria > Bacillati > Actinomycetota > Rubrobacteria > Rubrobacterales > Rubrobacteraceae > Rubrobacter > Rubrobacter sp. M3-4. The sequence continues at coordinate 219,056 of NZ_JCBAJP010000002.1, read as the reverse complement.
GGTCCAGGCCTCCGGGTTCTTGACCCCTACCTGCTTCTGGTACTCCTTCTTCCACTGGCTCGTGGGCACGAGCCCGGCCGACTCCCCGGGCAGATCGACGCCGGTCCTCTCGCCGAATCCGAACCTGCGGTAGAAGTGAGGCAGCAGGTTGACGTCGTTGGTCTGGTTCCAGATACGGTCCGCGACCATGTAGAAGTACTTGTCGTTGGAGTCCCCGAGCGCCTGCGCGAGGTCTTCCGTACCGTGGGTGGTTCCGGTCCCGTCGAACTCGCGCCAGCTCTGCCAGCAGCCGTTCGTCCAGCCCGTGGGACGCCAGCAGGCCCCGGTGTCGGTGTAGGTGGTCTGGGGCGTTATGGCGTGGTAGAAGAGCCCGGCGAGCCCGGTGAACGCCTTGAACGTCGAGGCCGCGGGATAGGTTCCGGCTATCGCCCGGTCGGTGAAGGGCGAGTTCGCCTGCGGAGACATCAGATACTTGTACTCGGCGAGCTTCTTGCTCCCGGTGATCCCGCCGGCGAAGAGCTCAGGGCTGAAGGCTGGACGGCTCGCCAGCGCGAGGATCTGACCGTTCTCGGGGTTCATGGCGATGACCGCCCCTCCCGTCCCGGCGTAGCCGGCCGCCCGAGCCCGCTGCATCGCGCCCTCGAGCTCCTTCTCGGCGACCTGTTGCAGCCCGGCGTCGATGGTCAGCTTGAGGTTGTCCCCCGGCTTGGGTTCCTTCACCGCGACCGGGGTGGGTGAAGAGGAGGAAGAGCCGCTAGGGACCACGCGTCCCATCGCGTCTATCTTGTCCCCCTTGCCCACGATGCGTCCCTGCGCGTCGACGTTGTACTTCTCGTAGCCGGGTTTGCCCCGCAGGTAGTTGTCATACTGGGCCTCGACCCCGGAGAGCCCGACGATCGCGTCGTTGGGCAGCCCCTTGTACGGCCCCTTTCCGACCTCGTTCGGCGGGATCGAACCGACATACCCGATCACGTGCGCGGCGAGGCTGCCTTTCGGATAGTTGCGGATGAAGTCGTCGGTGACCGAGACGCCGGGGAACTCGCTGGAGTGCTCGCTGATGTAGATGACGGCGTCCTTGCCCACGTCCTGCTTGACCGGGATCGGGCTGTAGACGTCGTTGATCTTCTTGGCCGCATCGTACCGGGCGAGCACGTCCTTGGTGTTGGCACCCAGAACCTCGGCGAGTTTCTTGAGGTGAGCGCGCGAGATCTTGGCCGGGACGACCGTGACGTTGAGCGCGGGCTTGTTGTTGGCGAGAACGTGGCCGTTCCTGTCGTAGATGACGCCACGCTCGGCGGGGATCTCGACCTTGCGGGTCGAGGTCATCTGGGAACGGGAGTAATACTGCCGCCCGGTCAGGACCTGCAGGTACCAGAGCCTCCCCACGAGCACGATGAAGACGAGCGCCACGATGAAGGCGAGCGAGACCACCCGCACCTGCATCCGGCCCTTGGGGACGGCGGGGACCTGCTCGCGCCCTTCTCTGTCACCCCACCATATACGCAAAGCCCTGCCTCTCGCCTCCCGACGATCTCAAGAAAGATGGACCGGAGCCCACCTAAGCTTACCAGCGGCGGACGGACGATCAAGCATCACACCCCTATACGCGCCCTCCGCGGCGCAGGTTGCACCTCACCGGACGAGGAAACTCTTCCGCGCTTCTCCCCCTCCGGCCGAGCGCACCCTGACCTCGTACAGGCCCTCCGGCAACTTCCCGGAGTTCGACGAGACGACGAAGCGCAACACCCCCGAGACCCCCCGCCCCGCCGCGTAGAGCTGCCTGGAAGGCTGGCCGCGCACCCGCAGCCCCGTGGACGAGAGGCGCGAGAGGAGCGGTCCGCTCGTCTTGCGCGTGACGCTGGCCTCGACCCCGCCGCGCCCGGAGACCGAAAGGTCTCTCACCACGACGTAGACGTAGACTTTGCGCGGCCGGGTGCGGAAAAGGTCGGTATCGGGGGGTGGGTAGGCCCGGTCCTGCTCGCTCACGCTTATATCCGCGAACCCACCCGAAACGCTCTTCGTCTTCGCCGGGAGCTGTCCTTCGAAGAGGCGCCCGGCGAACGACCAGGCTCCGAGCACGAGCAGGGCCACCAAGACGAGCGCCGGCCATCGGCGCCCCTTCCTCCGTCTGCTTCCCACCCCGGTCTGCGGGAAACCCCTCACCGGTTCCACCTCGTCCGCTCGAGCTTCCACAGCGAGAGCATCACCCCGTTGTGCAGGGCGTGCGCGACCATCGGGGCCAGCAGCCCTCCCGTCGCCAGATAGAGCCAGCCGAATACGAAACCCGCGAGGGATGCCCACAGCGCCCAGGGCAGAAAGCGCCATCCCGGACCGAGGTGCATCAACCCGAAGATCAGGGAAGCCCAGACGATCCCGACCTCGGGCTGCAGAGCGCCCCTGAAGAAAGCCTCCTCCCCGACCCCGGAGAAGAGCGCGGTGGCGATCAGACCGCGCAACTTCACGCCGTCGATCAGACCCGGCGCCAGCTCGTCCGCCAGCGAGCGGAAGACCGGGACGAACCGGTAACAGAGCAACGCGGCTCCCACGGTCCCGGCGGCGGAGAGCGTCCCGAGCAGCAACGACCGGCCGGGCTCCCCGACGGGGAAGACCTCGTACCCCCGGTAGGCCCGCCACGAAAGCGCGACCACGAAAAGCGCCGCGTAGGCGACCGCGGCGCGCTCAGCGAGCCGCATGCCCCGCGACATCCCGGGCCGGGAAGCGATCGTCGGGTGGACGCATATCTTCTCATTGTATTTCACGAAACGCCCCCCGGGCCTCGTGCAGGAGAGCCCACGAGCGGGTATCGTACGTCTCGCAGGCAAACGGAGCGCGGCCGAGAGCCGGAGGTACGAGAGGCAGATGGACGAATCGATCTTCAAAGCGTACGACATCCGGGGCATCTACCCGGACACGCTCGACGAGAACGTCGCCCGCGACATAGGCCGGGCCTTCGTCAACTATCTGGGGCTCTCCGGGGCGCGGGTGATAGCCGCCCGGGACATGCGGCTCTCGGGCGAGGCGCTGGAGAAAGCGTTCATAGACGGGGTGACCGAGGCCGGAGCCGACGTGCTGGACCTCGGTATGATCTCGACCGACGCGCTCTACTTCGCCGTCGGGCACCACGAGGAGCCCGCCGGAGCCATGGTCACCGCCTCGCACAACCCCAAGGAGTACAACGGGTTCAAGCTGTGCCGCGAGAACGCCATCGCGCTCTCCGGCGAGGAGGGTCTCTACCAGATAAGGGATCTCATACTCTCCGGCAAGATACCCGGACCCTCGGAGGTCCGGGGCTCCGTCGAGCACGGCGACATCACACAGGAGTACGCCAGGCACTGCCTGAGCTTCATCGACACCCGGGGCCTGAGGCCGCTCAAGATCGTCGTGGATGCGGGCAACGGGATGGCCGGCAAGATGCTCCCCCCCATCTTCGAGCACCTCCCGTTCGAGGTGGTCCCGATGTACTTCGAGCTCGACGGCTCCTTCCCCAACCACCCGCCGAACCCCATAGAGCCCGAGAACATGCGCGAGCTGCAGGAGCGGGTCCTCTCCGAGGGGGCGGACTTCGGGGCCGCCTTCGACGGCGACGCCGACCGTTGCTTCATCGTGGACGAGAAGGGCCGCACGATCTCCGGAGACCTCCTCGCCGCGCTCGTCGCCAAGAACGTCCTGGAGAAGGAGCCCGGTGCGACGATCATCTACAGCGCGGTCTGCTCGAAGGCCCTGCCCGAGCTGATAGAGCGCGAGGGCGGAAGGGCGATCCGAACCCGGGCCGGCCATTCGATCATCAAACCGCAGATGCGCAAGCACAACGCGGCCTTCGGCGGGGAGCACTCGGGCCACTTCTACTTCCGCGACAACTACTTCGCCGACTCGGGGATAATCGCGATGCTCACCGTCGCCGAGCTCGTCGCCCGTCAGGAGAAGCCCATCTCCGAGCTGCTCGCCCCGATAGACCCCTACGTTCGCTCCGGGGAGATCAACTCCGAAGTCGAGGATCAGCAGGCGGTGCTGCAAAGGGTGGAGGAACACTACGCCGGCCGCGAGGGCGCCAGCATAGACCACCTCGACGGTCTGACGGTGGACTTCGGAGACTGGTGGTTCAACCTGCGCCCCTCGAACACCGAGCCTCTCCTCAGGCTCAACGTCGAGGCGAAGGACCGCGAGGTGATGGAGCGCGAGCGAGACCGGCTGCTCGAGATGATCCGGGGAGGCTGAGGCGGGGGTTCGGTCCCCCCTCACCTTCTCCGCCTCCGTCGGGAGGCCTCATGAAGACCGGTCGGACTCCTCTCCACCCTTCTGCCGGGTGGGGGCCTCCGGGTTCACGGTGATGAGGTTGCGCACCTCGCGCACCCCCTCGGTCGACGCGGCGATCTCACCCGCAGCCTGTCGGGCGTTCTCGGAGGGTGCCTCGCCGCGCAGCTCGGCCACGCCCTCATCGACCTCCACGTTGACCCGCGCCATCGTCGCGGTGCGCGGATCCTCTCCTATCTGGGTGCGGATGCGCTGCTCGACGCTCTCGTCCCGTCCCGTCGCCACCTCCGTCCGCGGGCGGCGCTCCTCGCCGACGAGCGGCCCCTCCGAGGGCTCCGAGTAGCTCCGCCCGGCCCCCGTCCGCGCGGGGGACTCCCCGACGGTGACGCCAGAACCCCAGCGCTCCGCGCCGGAGGTCCCGGCCTCGCGGCTCTGGATACCGCCGAAGGAAACCTCGGGACCTCGCCTGCTCCTCCTCGAACGGAAGATCATGACACCGGCCGCGAACCCCACGAGCGCCGCGAGCCCGTAGCGCAGAGCTCCGCTCCCGGCGAGGCCGCCTCTCCCGCCGGGGTTCCCGATCACCCCGAGATCCACCCTGGAGAGGCGGCGGGCCATCCCCGTGCGCCGCGGCCCCGGGGCGAACCGCGCGGCTCTGTCCTGCATCCACCCCACTCTCCTTAAGGCTCTGGACTTGCCGCGCCTGCTCCTGACCGCCAACTTCGGCACCTCCGCTCTAGCCGCTTCATGCCCTCAAGATAGGAGATACCCGCAGCGGGAGGGTCGAAAACTAACGCTCCCCGCGCAGCTTCGGGAGCAGGGTGAGCGCCCGGTAGCGCAGGCGGCGTCTGTTCAGAGGCTTCTCGAACTCGGCCTCACGCGCCAGGGCGAGCCGCCCCTCGGCCCCGGCCTCGACCAGGGCGGTCAGATCCTCCCTCTCGCTCGGCGTGAGCGTCCCTTCGGTGGTCTCTTCCTCCCGCTCGAAGTAGCGGATGCGGCGGGCGAACGAGATGAAGACGCTGCACGGCTCCGGGCAGGGTATCTCTCCCCCGCCGCGGTCCATCTCGAGCGGAACCCCGTCGTCCACGTCCCACAGGGTGCGCTTGAGGCAGACCTCGTCTCCGCAGCAGGCGCGGGCGGCGTTCTGCACCGCTTCGTCCGAGAGGTGCCGCACCCGCTCGTAGATCCCGCTCTGCCGCGCGGCACTCCGGCGGAAGCTGGTCGTCTTCAGCCTCCCCTCGCGCAGGAGGTACCAGTGCGCCACGCCGGCGGGGTAGAGGTAGTTCATCGCCCGCACGAGCTGACGTTCGTCACGCAGCCGGAGCACCCACCCGCGGCGCAGGTTCGGCGCGCTCTTGAGCGGACGGTGCTCCCCGGAGGCGGTGAGCCGGGCTATCTCCCGTGCATCCCCCGGGTCCGAGAAGGCCTCCAGATCCTCGCTCTCCCGGTCGTCCACGTGGCGCACCTCGAACCCTCCCCGCGGCAGGGCCCGCACGACGACCTGCCCGAAGACCCTTCCCTGCGGCTCCTCCCTCACCCACCCGGCGAAGGCCCGGCGGGAGGAGACCGCGACGTTCTCCTCAGGATACGCCGGCAATCGTTCCCTCGCTCTCCATCTCGCGGGCTCGGGCCACGATGAGGTCCGCCATCGAAGGATGGGTGCCGACCGGCTCCCCGTAGAAGATGGTCCGATCCGGCCGGTGGGTCACCTCCCCGGTGAGCTCAAGGTCGGCGGGGATCGTCTCCCGGGTGTGCCAGCCCTCGGCGACGAAGACCGGGATCAGGATCACGTTCTCCGCCTCCACGGTGGAGACCACCCGGCCCACCTCGGGCTCCTGGTCCAGGAACGCCACCTCCACCCGGTCGTAGGCGCCACGTTCGCGGATGCGCCCGGCGTTCAGGTAGATGACGCTCGAAGACTTCTGGTTGAGGTCGGTGCCGTGCCCGAGGAGGACGAGCGCCGTGCGTCCCTCGCACCGCTCTTTGCCGCGCATGAGGTCGTCCACCCGTTCGAGGATCACGTCGGCCATCCTCTCGAAGGTCCCGAGAGGGCCGGCGTAGTAGATCGTCTTGCCGCGTCTTTCGGTGACGGGCCCCTCCAACCCGAGCTCCCTCGGGATGACCTGCTGGGTGAAGTACCCCTCGGAGATGAACGCGGGCACGACGTAGACCTCGTCGCTCTCGACGAGGTCGAAGACGTGGCGCATGGAGGGCTCCTCCTTCCAGAAGCACTCCACCACCTCGTCGAAGGCCCCCTTTCGCCTGATGCGCTCGGCGTGCTCGTACACCGGGCGGCTCGAGTCGCCGTTGAGGTGAGATCCGTGCCCGACTATGACAAGCGCCTTCATCCGTCTACCAAGTCCTTCCCGTACGTCTCCCATCCGGGTTGCACCAAAATTCTAGGCCAAGGAGCGCGGCGGCGGGGCAATCAGGGTCGCAAACGCCTCCTAGCGCTGCCGGGCCGGCTGCAGCCGGTAGCTCAGCGCCTCCGGACCGTGCTCCAGGCTCACCATGAACGCGGCCGCAGCGACGAGGGACTCGGTGGCCGTCGGGGCGAGGCGCGAGTCCGCACGCAGCGCGCCGTCGAGGTTGTTCACCGCCTGCAGGCCCCTGCGGGAGTAGACCCCCCCGCTCTTCTGGACCCCGCGGGCCATGCGCGAGACCTCCTCCGCCTCCCGCCGGTTCGCCCGGGCGGCGACGTCGAGGTCTGGGACCTCCGAGAGCACCTCCAGGTAGGTGTGCACCAGCGCCGCCCGCGCCGAATCGGCGCGGGAGAGGGCGGAGAGGAGGACGTTCCGGGCGAGCTGACCGCTGATCTCGAAGTTCCGGGCGTACTCCCGGGCGAGGGGATCCCGGTCGGCGGCGAACCGCACGACCTCCCGCAGGGTGGTCTCCTCGCCGGCTTCGAGCGAGATCTGGACGGCCCCCGCGAGCGCTCCTCCGGACCCGGAGACCGAGAGAGCCCGCGCGAAGGCCAGCAGGTCCTCCCGCCCGAGACCGCGCAGCACCGAGCGCAGCGGCTCCGCCCGCAGCGCCGCCCGGGCCAGCGGAGCGAGAAACCCTCCGGCCCTCGGGTCCGCGTACCCCGCCACCCGCCGCGAGGCGAGGACGGCCTCCAGTACGGTCTGTCCCACGCCCCGTGCCCCGGCTCCGGCCACCGCCTGGCCCACCGCGGGTGCGGAGAGCATTCTGCTCTCGTGCGCCACCCCGGCGTCCGTGTAGCGGGACCCCACGCCGGGCATGGGCGCGCTGTAGACGAGGGTGAGGGCGACCATCGCCCCGGCGGCGACGGCTCCCTCCGGAACCCGGCTTACGTCCTCCCGTTGCGCCAACGCCACCTCCCCTCGAGAGAGCCACACGCCATTAATTCTAACCCCGGTCCCCTCGAGCCTCCGGATAGCTTAATATACGGTCCACGATGAGAGACCAAAACAGAGAAGAGGCGCCCCTCATCCCGGAGGACGCCTTCGAGACCGGGGCACCCGAAGGAACGGTCGGGGCGGAGGAGGAGCTCTGGCTGGCCGATCCGCAGACGGCGAAGCTCGCGGGAGGGGCTCAGAACATACTCGCCTCCTCCCCAGAAGGCCACTTCACGGGCGAGCTCATCGACTGCGAAATCGAGAGCAACACGGGCGTGCACCGCGAGGCTCACGGGGTGGCCCGGGACCTCGTCGCCCGCCGAAAGGAGCTCTTCGACCACGCCGAGAGGCTCGGGAGGATGCTCGGAGCGAGCGGGACGCACCCCCTCGGCGACTGGCGGGAGCAGGAGATCATAGACAAACCCCACTACCAGCGGCTGAACCGGCTCCTGGGGTGGCTGATCCGGCGCAACAACACCTTCGCGTTGCACATCCACTACGCCGTCTCAGGACGCGGCAAGGTCGTCTACCTCTTCAACCGTCTCAGGGAATACGTCCCCCACTTTCTCGCCCTCTCGGTGAACTCCCCGTTCTGGCAGGGCGAACACTGCGAGATGCTCTCCAGCCGCATCCTGATCTTCTCGCGCTCGATGCACCGGGCCGGGTTGCCGGAGCCGCTCTCCTCGTGGGAGGAATACGTCTCCTACGTGGACTTCCTCAAGCGTTCCGGCACGATAAACGGGCTACAGGAGATCTGGTGGGACGTGCGGCCTCACCCGAGACTCGGCACGATAGAGTTCCGCGCCCCCGACACCCAGACCGATCCCCGCCGCTCGGAGGCCCTCGTCGCGCTCGCCGCGGCGCTCTGCGACCGCCTGTGCGCCGAGTACGACTCGGGCGAGATCAGGCCCATCCGCCCGGTGCGGGAGATCGAGGAGAACAAGTGGAGCGCCCAGCGCTACGGTCCCTACGGGACCTTCGTCGACCACGACACCCACCTCTCCGTGGAGACGAAGAAGGTCCTCTACCACCTCGTCTCCGAGCTGGAGAAGGACGGCCGGCGCGACCTCTCCGGGGTGTGGAGGCTGCTCGACGAACCGACCGAGGCCGAGCGCCAGCTCGAGGTGTGGCGTGAGAGCGGCTCGGCCGAGGAGGTGGCGCAGGAGATCGTCCGGCGCACCCGCGAGGCCACGGAAGGCTACGCTAGCGGCGGCGCAGGCGGCGGTTCATGACCCTGAGCGCCAGGTGCATCGCCGTGCGGCGGACGCGCTGGCTTCGCACCAGGGTGTAGACGACCTGCCGCCCGAGCGGGCTCCTGAGTATCCTGACGGCGATGCGCAGCTTGCCCATATCTCCCTATCCTCTCTCGCTTCAGCTCGTACGGTCTATCTCGGCGTGGTAGCGGCTCCCGAGCCTGCCGCCCAAAAACCCGCCGAGCAAGGCTACCACGACGGCGCCGGCGATGGCGCCGATGCCGGGACCACCCGCTCCGAGAAGCGTGTTGAGCCCCGGGAGCACCCTGCCCTCGATGAGTCCGCGGAGCGCGCTGCCGCCGCTCGAGGGCAGGAAGGGCCCGGCGGCCGCGACGATGAACGCCACCACCACGCTCCAGAGGAGCGTGACCACCCCGTTTATCCCGCCGTCGAAGCGGGCGAGCCGCCCGGCGACGTACCCCCCGAAGAAATAGGTGAGGAACAGCAGCGCCGCGACGACGGCGCTGCCAGCGATGGCGGTGTTGCTCGGGGGCCAGGAGACGCTCGCCGGGAAACCCAGCGGCCGCAGCACGAATCCGGCGACGTAGGAGAGAACCGCCCCGGTCACGGCGCAGAAAACGAACCCCAGGAAGCTCGCCAGCCAGTCGACCCCGCCGTAGAGCTCCTTCAGGCGCTCCTCCCTCTCTTCGAATCCGAACCGGTACGACGCCGGGCGGGGAGCGGCGGGCGGGACCTCGGCCGTATCCCCCACGGCCGGGCGCATCACCCGGGTCTCACCCTCTCCTCCGGAAGAGCTCGTCGGCCTCCGGTAGGGCCTCTCCCACTCCTCGGGTTCCATCCGGCGGGTCGCCCCCGGATCCTGCGGCGGGACGCCACGCCGGGTCTTCTCGGTATCCTCGGATGGATCCTCCCCCAGCGGGCCAAGCCGCCGGCGCCTCTCGGGATCTCTGCCTGGCCCCTCGCTCATCTCTAGCCTCGCGCCTCCTGGTCTTCGAACCCTCTCAGGTCTATGGATTCTAACCCGCCCGGTGAACACGGTATCCTTAGCAGGTGCGGCCCGGGCGGGCCACGGGTCATCTTTGGACATCAGGACAAAAATCCCGCGCCTTCCCGCTCTTCAGATTGTACGCGCGGCTATATCCTTCGCCAACGGCCTCGCCTAAGATTCGTCCGTCGAATGGAAAAGTGCTCGATTCGGAGGAAAAACCATGACAGTCCAGACCCGTGAAGACGTTCTGAGGATCGCCGAGGAACGCAACGTACAGTTCATCCGGCTATGGTTCACGGACATACTGGGGACGCTCAAGAGCTTCGCGATAACCCGCGACGAGCTCGAGGACGCCCTCGACGGGGGGATGGGCTTCGACGGCTCCTCGATCACCGGCTACCAGGACATAGAAGAGTCGGACATGATCGCGATGCCCGATATCTCCACCTTCAAGATCATTCCCTGGAGCCCGCAGGACACGCCCACCGCCCGCATGATCTGCGACATACAGACCCCGGACGGCGACCCCTACGTCGGCGATCCGCGCTACGTTCTCCGGCGGGCGCTCGAGCGGGCGAAGGAGATGGGCTTCGACCACTTCTACGTCGGCCCCGAGCTGGAGTACTTCTACTTCAAGAGCCAGGACAACCCGGAGCCGCTGGACTACGGTAGCTACTTCGACCTCACCACGCTCGATGCGGCGACCGCGCTCAGGCGGGAGACGATCTTCGCGCTGCAGAGCCTGGACATCGACGTGGAATACTCGCACCACGAGGTGGGCGTCAGCCAGCACGAGATAGACCTGCGCTTCGACGACGCCCTCAAGATGGCCGACACCGTCATGACATACAAGACGGTGGTGAAGGAGATCGCCACCAACCACGGCGTCTACGCGACGTTCATGCCCAAACCCCTGCGCGACTCCAACGGATCGGGCATGCACACCCACCAGAGCCTCTTCAGCGGGGACCGCAACGCCTTCTTCGACCCCAACGACGAGTACTTCCTCTCCAAGGAGGCGAAGTCCTTCGTCGCCGGGCAGCTCAGGCACGCCCGGGAGATCAGCATAATCTTCGCTCAGTACGTCAACTCGTACAAGCGGCTGGTCCCGGGGTACGAGGCGCCGGTGTACATCGCCTGGAGCCGCCGCAACCGCTCGGCCCTGGTACGGGTTCCGCTCTACCACCCGGGCAAGGAGAAGGCGACCAGGGTCGAGATCCGCTGCCCGGATCCCGCCTCCAACATCTACCTCGTCCTGGCGGCGCTCCTGCACGCTGGGCTCGAGGGGATAGAGAAGGGCTACGAACTGCCCGAGCCGATGGAGCGGAACCTCTACCACCTCACCCCCGAGGAACGGCAGAAGCTCGGCATCAAGAGCCTGCCGGCGGATCTCGGCGAGGCGATCCGTGAGGCGGAGAACTCGGAGCTGCTCTACAAGACGCTCGGTGATCACGTGTTCAACCGCCTCTTGAACCTGAAGCGGGAGGAGTGGGAGGACTACAGGATCCAGGTAACCCCCTACGAGCTGCAGAAATTCCTTCCGATCCTCTAGAGAAACTCGTCGGACGTTTCAGACTGGGAGGGGGCTCGAGCCCCCTCCCAGTCTCTCTGCGCGGGACAGGACCGAAGCGACTGCTCTTTTACCATATAATCTACGCGGCTCGGTGACGGCGGAGAGATAGGAGGACGTTTGGTCCGCATCACGATCACCCGGCGCGTACCGGAGAGGACTCGATGATCCTGGAGAAGCTGACGGTCGGCCCCTTCCAGGAGAACTGTTACATACTGGGAGACGAGACCTCCGGCGAGGGAGTACTCTTCGACCCAGGAGACGAGGCGACCCGGATAGCGCTCGCCGTCGAGAAGACGAACCTCGAGATCTCCAAGATCGTGATAACCCACGCCCACATAGACCACGTGGGGGCGGTGGCCGCGATGGTAGACGAGTACGGCTGCCCGGTCTTGATGCACGAGGAGGCCGAGCCGATGCTCCAGCAGCTCCCAGCCCAGGCGGTCATGATGGGGCTCAGGTTCGGCAAGGTACCGCAGGTGGACGAACACATAGCCGACGGAGAGAAGGTCTCCGTCGGGAACCTCTCCTTCGAGGCGCTCTACACACCAGGACATGCCCCGGGGCACCTCTCCTTCTACTGCGAGCAGGAAGGCCTCGTCCTCTCGGGGGACGCGCTCTTCGCAGGCAGCGTGGGGCGGATCGACCTCCCCGGCGGCGACGGGCAGCTCTTGATGCGTTCGATCCAGGAGCGCCTGCTGACCCTCCCGGACGAGACGCGGGTCTACCCGGGGCACGGCCCGTCGACCACCATAGGGGACGAGAAGATCGGGAACCCTTTCCTGCAGGGAGGGGGACTGCTCCGATGAGCGAGAGCGTAAGCCGGCACCGGGAGGCGGCCCCGCAGAAGGTGAGGGTCGCCGTACTCACGATAAGCGACACCCGTACGAAGGAGACCGACACCGGCGGAGACACCATAGAGGAGCTGCTGCTGGGCGCCGGGCACGAGGTCGTGCACCGTCAGATAGTCAAAGACGAGGCGCACCAGATACGCTCGACGCTCACCAGCCTGCTCGCCCGCGCGGACGTGGACGCCGTGATCACCACGGGCGGGACCGGCATCTCGGCCCGCGACACCACCTACGAGGTCGCGAGCCGCATGATCGAGAAGAAGCTCGACGGGTTCGGGGAGATCTTCCGGATGCTCTCCTACGAGGAGGTCGGGGCGGCGGCGATCCTGAGCCGCGCCGTCGCCGGCGCCGTCGGAGCAAAATTCCTAGCCTGCCTGCCTGGCTCGCGCAACGCGGTGAAGCTCGCCACCGAGAAGCTGCTCGCACCCGAGATCGCACACGTCGTCTTCGAGCTGAGGAGGCACACCTGATGGAAGAACGCGAACCGCTCACACCGGAGACGGAGGCTCTCTGGCGCAGGCTCTGGGAGATGTGGCAGGAAAACGACGAGGACGACGTGATCCTGGACTCCTCGCGCCTGGAGGATCTCGAGGACGAGATCCCGGAGCTCGAAGGCCGCATAAAGACGGCGCTGGCCTACCTCCAGCGTGCCCGCTACATCCAGTACCGCACCGGGGTGAGCGAAGGGGAGCTCACCCCGGTCGTCTTCGACGTTTACGAGCCGCGCTAGCGCGCGGTCTTCTGCTGCAGCAGCTCCCTGGCGCGTCCCAGCTGCTCCTCGACCGAGGTCGGGGAGGTGGATCCTCGCGAGGACTTGTTCTCGACGCTGCCACGCGGCGTGAGGAGGTGTCCGGGGAATTCCCCGAGCGCTGCGTGAAAAGAAGCCAGCTCCTCAGGGGTCAGCTCCTGCAGCGAGAGACCCCGCTCCTCGCAGCGGCGCACGATCCCACCGACCACACGATGCGCCTCCCTGAAGGGAACCCCGCGAGCGGCGAGAAAGTCCGCGAGCTCGGTCGCGAGCGCGAACCCGCCGGCGGCCTCCTGCATCCGCCCGGCGTCGAAGCGCGCGGTCCGCAGCATCTCAGGCAGCACCCGCAGCATCGCGAGCACGCTATCCACGGCGTCGAAGATGGGCTCCTTGTCCTCCTGCAGATCCTTTGAGTAGCCGAGCGGGAGCCCCTTCAGCACGACGAGCAGGGCGTTCAAATCCCCGATCAGGCGCCCGGCCTTCCCGCGCATGAGCTCGTAGGCGTCGGGGTTCTTCTTCTGCGGCATGATGGAGGAGCCCGAGGAGTAGGCGTCGTCGAGCGTGGCGAAGGCGAACTCCTGGCTGGTCCAGAGCACCCACTCCTCGCCGAGGCGGGAGAGGTGCACCCCGAGCACCGCGCAGGCGTACAGCAGGTCGAGGGCGAAATCCCGCTCGGAGACGGCGTCGAGGGAGTTCAAGAGCGGCTCCATCCCGAGCTCCCGGGCGGTCAGCCCGGGATCGATCCGGTGCGGGGTGCCCCCGAGCGCGGCGGCCCCGAGGGGCGAACGGCCCGCCGCCTCCCGGGCGGCCTCCAGGCGCCGAAGATCCCGGGAAAACGCCCAGAAGTGCGCGAGCAGGTGGTGCGGGAGCAGAATGGGCTGGGCCCGCTGCAGGTGGGTGTAGCCGGGGAGCATTGTGTCTTTCTCCCTCTCGGCCACCTCGACGAGGGCCGCCATCGCTTCCAGCAGGCCGCGGATCATCTCTTCCGCCGCATCCCGGCAGAAGAGATGCAGATCGAGGGCCACCTGGTCGTTGCGGCTGCGCCCGGTGTGCAGTTTGAGCGCGACGTCGCCCACGAGCTCCCGCAGCCTGCGCTCTACGGCGGTGTGCACGTCTTCATCCTCTATGGACCAGGAAAACTCCCCCCTCTCGAACTCGCTCATCACCTCCTCGAGACCCCGCACCAGAACCTCCGCCTCCTCCCGGTCCAGTATCCCCCTCTCGCCCAGCATCCGGGCGTGGGCGATGGAGCCCCGGATGTCGTACGGCGCGAGCCGCACGTCGAAAGGAATGGACGCGTTGATCCTCTGGAAAGCCTCAGCCGGACTCTTCCCGAACCTCCCGCCCCAAAGCGGGCTTCTCTTCTCCTCGCTCATGAGCCGCAGTTTATCCCAAAGGGCGACCACAAATGGGCCGATCAGCCCTGTATGACGCTTTGTATGCCTGTTAGCCTTCCATCTGGTCAAACCGGTAGAATAATGTTCGTAAAAGTGCAAACGTGGATAGAAGGGGGGTGAAACAACATGCAGAACGCTCAGTGGCGCCTCAACGCCTGGTAGACGACCGGCCTCACAGTAATCGTTGGATAAAACCACCCAAGCTTAAAGGAGGTGCAAAATGCGGAAAGTTCAGCTTCGTCTCAACGCTTGGTAGTTCAAATAACAAAACCAAGCGGTTAAAAACCGGAATGGAATCGGGGTAGCTCTAGACGCAGAGCATTTGGTGCTTTATGATGTCTGTTTGTGAATGAAGCATCAAAGTTTCTGTGGGAGGATGGGAGTGCCTGAAAATCAGGCCAGGCCCCGAGCTACCCGTTGGTATATTTACGGTTTGGTTGCTGTTTCAATGGCTGCCTTGGGTGGCTGGGTCTATGACTACAATGTCACCTTTAATTGGGCAAGCATTTTGATCAGTGGAATACTCGCGGCAGTGAGTGTAGTCTCCTTGCGGCTGCCAGTGAGTTTCAACTTTGGCAAATCCACGTTTGACGCCGTTGATGTTGCGATCTTAGTTATGCTCGTTCTGGGTGGTCCCTTCTACGCACTATTAGTTGCTATACCTGCAATGTACTACAAAGATCGCCTGCGTATGCTGTTTAACGCTTCATCGCTTACGCTGGAGATCTTGGCCGCAGGATGCGTGTTCAACTTCTTTTCAAAACCTTTGCTTTTCAATCCGAGTCTTGACGATTCGATTGTGTACGGCGTAATCGGAGCAGGTTTCACACTATATACCGTGAATGCTTTGGTTGGCTCTACTCTACTTTGGATAAAGTACGAAACTTCAGCCACGCGGCTTTTCCTAGATATCGTCTTGCCGCTCGTACCCGCTGGTGTAGTCTCTATTCTCACCACCTTTGCCACCTCCTACGCGGCGATCAGGCTCGGGCCCGTGGCGGCGATAACGCTCTTTGGCGGCGCGGCACTCTCGCTGGGACTGATGAGCTTCACCGTAAAGCGTCAGCAGAGGCTCGCGGAGCTGGAGGAGGAGAACGGTCAGCTCAGGGAGAGGACCGGCGAGCTGGAGCGCAGCCTCTCCGAATCGCACCTGGACTTCGCGTGGCGGCTTCTCGAGAGCCTGGGACGCAGGGACGGGTACACCGCGAGGCACGCGGCGGCCGCGGCGGTGTACGCAACGGACCTCGCGGAAGAGTTCCGGATGGATGACAGGACCGCTTCCAGGCTCCGGGTGGCGGCGCTTTTGCAGGACGTGGGGATGGTCTCGGTGCCCGAGGAGGTCAGTGTCGCGCCACCGGAGAGGCTGAACGAGCTCGGCAGAGAGAAGCTCGAATCGCACCCGGAGGAATCGGAGAGGATCCTCTCTGGAATACCGGGGATGGATGCAGCAGCGAAATGGGTGAGGTGGCACCACGAGCGGGTGGATGGAACAGGCTACCCGGATGGGCTGCGTGGAGAATGGCTACCGCTCGAAGCCAGGATACTCGCGGTGGCCTCGCACTACGCCTCGCTGGTTCTGGAGCGCAGAAATTCTCCGGCGCTCGATCCCTCCGAGGCACGCCGGGAGATCATCGCGCTCTCCGGTCGGGCCTTCGATCCTCTGGTGGTGAGGACGCTGCTCAGGGTTCTGGATCAGAACGGCGAAGATTACGCCTCCGCCACCGGAGAGCGCTTCGCGGGTGCGCTCTCTGATATGGATGGCGGCCCCATCGAGAAACACGGGGGTCTCAGGGTGATCGGAGGTGGCAAAACCCCGGCCTCCTGAGGGGGCTGGCCGGTCCATCCCACGCCTCAGCTCACCCGACTGCTTCGTCTGGCTTCTTCCTCCCGATACTTCCTTATGGCGGCCTTGAGGGTGCTCAGGCCTAGTGTGGCGTTGCGGGTTCTGCTCCCCACCACGTCCCGACCGACGCGGTCTATGAACTCGTCGTAGTCGAGCGCGAGCACCTGGTCCATGGTGAGGCGTTCGCGCATCACGAGGTCGAGCGCCATGCTGGTCGCGCCCATGCTGATCGTATCTCCCTCGCCGGTGAACGAGAGCGCCTCTATCTCGCCCTCACCCCCTCCCTTGAGGTAGATGACGACCGATCCCCCGCACTCCGGGCTGCCACCGGGCACCGCGACGTCGGCGTCGGGGAGAACCCCCTTGTAACGGGGGTTCTCCCTGTGGTCGACGAGAGCTTTTATGCGGCCGTTGCGGTCCAACGCGCTCGCGCGGGGCTAACGCTCTATGGGCGCTCTGACGGCATTGCCCCACTCAGTCCAGGACCCGTCGTAGTTCCTCACCCGCTCGTAGCCGAGCAGATACTTGAGCACGAACCAAGTGTGAGAAGAGCGCTCCCCTATCCTGCAGTACGCTATCACGTCGTCTCCTGAGCTGAGGTGAGCCTCTCCCTCGTAGATCTCCCTGAGCTCCTGCGCGCTCTTGAAGGTACCATCGTCCCGCACGGCCCTCGCCCACGGTACGTTCGCCGCTCCGGGGATGTGTCCTCCCCTCAAGGCTCCCTCCTGCGGGTAGTCGGGCATGTGCAAAAGCTCCCCCTTGTACTCCCCGGGGCTCCTGACGTCCACAAGCGGCCTGCCCGCCTTCACGTGCTCTTCGACCTCGGCTTTGAAAGCCCTTATCTTCGTGTCATCCCTCTTCGGGGTGGGATAGTCAGCTCTGGGGAAGGTGGGCACCTCCTGGGTCATCTCCCTGCCCTCGTCCTCCCACTTCTTCCTTCCCCCGTCCATTATCGCCGTGTTGGTGTGCCCGAAGAGCTCGAAGACCCACAGCGCATAGGTCGCCCACCAGTTGTTCTTGTCACCGTAGAAGATCACCCTGGTCTCGGGTGTGATCCCCTTCTCGCTCATCAGCGAGGCGAATTTCTCCGGATCGAGGTAGTCGCGGATGAGGGGATCGTTGAGGTCCTCGACCCAGTCTATCTTCACCGCGTTTGGGATGTGCCCCACCTCGTAGAGGAGCACGTCCTCGTCGCTCTCTACGATGCGCACGTTCTCGGTGTCGGAGAGGTGATCCGCCACCCACTGGGTGGTGACCAGCTTCTCCGGATGGGCGTAGCCCTTCTCGCGTATCTGCTCTTCGACCTCGGCCATCTTTCTCGAATTCCTCCTTCTTCCATTTAGCGATCCGTGCAGGTCCCATTGTAGAACATATCCCGATAAATTTTGTCGGATATGGGGAGAGTCGATGTAAGGGTGGAGGCTCCGGGTTTATACTGCCCAAACCATGGAGGAGATTCACGTATACAGGGAGCTACTGGAGAGAGCGGCGGAGGCCTCGCTCGAGGCAGAAGAGGCCAGGGTGCTGGCGCGAATGGCCGTGGAGGATCCCGAGCCCGCGATGGCAGCGGCGGGGCGGGTACGAGACCGGGCGTACGGTCCGCGGATCTCGTACTCGCGCAAGGTCTTCATCCCGCTGACCAGGCTGTGCCGGGACAACTGCGGCTACTGCACCTTCGCCCATCCACCGCGTAAGGGAGAGAGGGCCTACCTCACGCCGGAGGAGGTGCTCGAGATAGCCCGGGATGGGGCCGAAGCCGGGTGCAAGGAGGCGCTCTTCACGCTCGGGGACAAGCCGGAGAAACGCTATCCTGAGGCCCGACGCGAGCTCAGGGAGATGGGCTTCGAGACGACCGTGGAGTACCTGGCGCACTGCTGCGGGCTGGTGGCCGAAGAGACCGGGCTCCTGCCGCACGCCAACCCCGGCGTGCTCTCGGAGGAGGACGTACGGCTGCTGCGAGGGGTGGCCGTCTCGCAGGGGATCATGCTGGAGGAGGTCTCGGGGAGGCTGCTGGGCCGGGGCATGGCTCACTGGGCCTCGCCGGACAAAGTGCCCGAGAGACGGCTCGAGACGCTCGAGGCGGCGGGGAGGCTCGCGGTGCCCTTCACGACCGGGCTCCTCGTCGGGATCGGGGAGAGCCCCGAGGAGCGGGCGGAGACTCTGCTCGCGATCCGCGAGGTGCACGAGCGCTACGGGCACATCCAGGAGTGCATCGTGCAGAACTTCCGGGCCAAGCCGGGGACCAGGATGCAAGACGCACCCGAGCCTTCTGAGAAGGAGATGCTCGCGGCGATAGCGCTCGCCCGGCTCATCCTGCCGCCCGAAGTCACGGTGCAGGCCCCGCCGAACCTGGCCGACGACGAGGCCGGGTACCTGAGGTACATAGACGCCGGGATCAACGACTGGGGAGGCGTCTCCCCCGTCACCCCCGACCACGTCAACCCCGAGCGGCCCTGGCCGCACCTCGAAGAACTCGAACGGGCCACCGGTAGCAAGGGATATCTGCTCCTCGAGCGGCTCGCGGTCCACCCACGCTACGCGCTTGAGGCGGAGCGGTGGGTTGACGAGGCCCTGAGGCCGAAGGTCCTCGCCGGGATGGACGCCGAGGGCTTCGCGCGCGTGGAGAGCTGGGCCCCGGGCAAGGACGAGCCGGTGCCGGAGAGGACGCTCGAGGAGATGAGAGGCCGGAGGCCCTCCCGGATGCGCCCCGAGTTCGTCGCCGCTCTCGCCGGGGCCGGGGAGAGGGATCTGGACGAGGAGGAGATAGCGCTGCTCTTCACCGCCCGCGGTCGGGAGCTGGCGGAGCTGTGCCGGGTTGCGGACGAGCTCAGGCGGGAGGTCAACGGGGACGTGGTCACCTACGTGGTGAACCGCAACATCAACTACACCAACCAGTGCTACTTCCGCTGCCGCTTCTGCGCCTTCTCCAAAGGACCGAAGTCGCTCAATCTGCGCGGCGAGCCCTACCTGATGGATGCCGGGGAGGTCGCGCGCAGGGCACGCGAGGCCTGGGAGCGGGGGGCGACCGAGGTCACGATGGTCGGGGGGATACACGGCAGGTTCACCGGCCAGAACTACCTGGACTACCTGCGGGCGGTGAAGGACGAGGTACCCGGGATGCACGTCCACGCCTTCACGCCGCTCGAGGTGTGGCAGGGGGCGCACACTCTGGGCATCTCGGTCGATGAGTTTCTGGTGCGGCTGAAGGAGGCCGGTCTCGCCACACTCCCCGGTACGGCGGCCGAGATCCTGGACGACGAGATACGCAGGATCATCTGCCCGGACAAGATCAACACCGCCCAGTGGGCGGAGGTGATGCGCAAGGCGCACGCGATCGGGCTGCGCTCTACCTCGACGATCATGTTCGGCCACGTCGACGGGCCGGTGAACTGGGCCCGCCACCTGCTGGTCCTGCGCGAGATACAGGCCGAGACGGGTGGGTTCACCGAGTTCATCCCGCTCCCGTTCGTGCACATGGCGACGCCCCTCTTCCTGCAGGGCCGCTCGCGGAGGGGCCCGACCTTCGCCGAGACGGTGAAGATGCACGCGGTCGGCAGGATCGCGCTGCACGGCTACATAGACAACGTGCAGGTCTCCTGGGTCAAGCTGGGTGTCGAGGGGGCGAAGGCGTGCCTCGAGGCAGGGTGCAACGACCTCGGCGGCACGCTCATGAACGAGAGCATCTCGCGCTCGGCCGGGGCGAGCCACGGGCAGGAGATGCTCCCGGAGGAGATGGAACGCATGATCCGGGAGATCGGACGCATCCCGCGCCAGCGCAACACGCTCTACGGCGAGCCCGAACGTCACGTGAAGGCGTCATGAGGAGGCGTCGTGGGCCGCTTCAGGAGGTTTTTGAGGAGGTTCTCGGGGGGTGATGAAGAGGGTCGGGGAAGCTCCCACCTGGGAGGCCTCACCGACGAAGAGCTCGAGAGGATAGGCACCGAGGAGGATCCCCTCGCGGACTACGAGGAGGCCCTCCGGCGCAACTTCGAGGCGATGGAGGCCGAGGGGCGGGGTGACGTGGAGCGGGCCATTTTGCTCTACGAGCAGAACGTCGCGGAGCGCTTCGTCGAGAGCCATCCCTACGAGAGGCTCGCCATGATCTACGAGCGCCGGCGGCGGTACGCCGAGGCCCTGCGGGTGACCGAGAGCTTCATCGAACTCGCACGGAGCGGGACGATGCCGCGCGGCGCGCAGAGGTCCGCCGACCGCAGGCTCGCTGGCTTCGAGGAACGGGCCGAACGCTACCGCAGGATGCTCGGTTCGGGGTGAAGCTCAGCGGTCTTCCCCATCCCGTCCCCTGATCCGCTCCACCTTCTCGAAGGTCCTCTCGCAGAGCCGGTAGACCAGGTAGGAGCCGACGCTACCCGAGACGAATATGGAGAGCGGGAAGAAGACGAACGCGGCGGCGGCGAGGATCAGCACCAGCAGGCAGGCGAGGGTCACCAGAGGACCGGTCATCGAGAAGAGGAGCGCGTTCCTTATCACGAGTGACCAGCGGGCCTCGAAGTTGACGATGACCGGGAAGATGTAGACCAGCGTGAAGACGTACAGGAAACAGACTACGAAGAGGACGACGTAGAGGATCTCGCTTACCGGGGATCCCATCCCGCGCACCACGGCGAAGTCGACCGCGAGGATGACCCCGACCAGCGCCCAGAGAAAGCCGATCCAGGTACTCTGACGGAAGTTCTCCCGGAAGAACGAGAAGAAGGAGCCGGTCACCCCGGGCTCCCTCCCCTTCACCCACTCCCGCACCACGCCGAACATCGCCGCCGTGGAGGCCGGAAACGTGATGACCAGGGTGCTGCAGACCAGCCAGAGCAGGTTCAGATAGAGAAAGTTGGCGCAAACCTCGAGCGCCCGGTACCATCTGCTCTCCAGCATGTTCATGCTCACACAGGCTACCTTTCAACCGGCGGCTCCACCACCCCCGGACGGCGTTCATTTGACAAAGATCTCCCGAAGTGGATAAAGTACGCGCGTTGGTGGGGTGCGGTGCCGGTTCATCCATGCGCTGCATACACGAATCTTTTGCAGAGAAGGGGGTCGATCTGGTGCGCAACGGACGTCCAAGAAGCGAGAACCGCGACAAACGCTGGTGGAATCTGTTGCTCCTATTACCATTCCTTGGTCTCCTGTTCCCGCAGCTGTACGCTTCGGATGCGCCACGGCTGTTCGGCTGGCCGTTCTTCTACTGGTACCAGTTCGTCTGGCTGTTCATAACGGCGGCCATCGTGACCACGGTATACCGGGCGACACGCTAGGGGGTCTGCAATGCCGCACACCTTCGACCCGGTCGCGCTGACGGTCTTCGCGATACTCTTCCTGCTGGTCACGGTGGTGGGGTTCGTCGCCGCCCGCTGGCGCAGGGGAGACCTCGGGCTGCTGAGCGAGTGGGGGCTGGGTGGCCGACGCTTCGGGACATGGGTGACGTGGTTTCTGGTCGGCGGGGACATCTACACCGCCTACACGTTCATCGCGGTGCCGGCGCTGGTCTACGGCGCGGGCTCGACGGGCTTCTTCGCCGTTCCCTACACGATCCTGGTCTTCCCGATCCTGTTCTTCATCTTCCCCCGGCTGTGGTCGGTGGCGAAGAAGCGCGACTACATAACCCCGGCGGACTTCGTCCGGGGACGTTACGGCAGCGGGCTCCTGGCGCTCATCGTGGCGTTCACCGGCATACTCGCTACGATGCCCTACATAGCGCTGCAGCTCGTCGGGCTGCAGGCGGTCATCGCGGCGATGGGCATCGGCGGCAGCAGCTCCGCCCTCGTCAACGACCTGCCGCTCATCATCGCCTTTATCATCCTCGCCCTCTACACCTACCAGAGCGGGCTGCGGGCCCCGGCGCTCGTGGCGGTCGTGAAGGACCTCACGATCTACATCACCGTGATCGTGATGGTCATCTACATCCCGTACAGGCTCGGGGGCTTCGGACACATCTTCGACGCGGCGGCCGCCGAGCTGCCCAAGCACAACCCGCCGGGCACCCTGATCCCCAGTGCCTACAGCGGCTACTCCTCGCTGGCGTTGGGCTCGGCGTTCGCGCTCTTTCTGTACCCGCACGCGCTCACAGGCGTCTTCAGCGCCAACTCGGGTAACGCGATCCGGCGTAACGCCACCCTGCTCACGGCCTACTCGATAGCGCTGGCGATCATCGCGCTCTTCGGGTACATGGCCATCGCGGCGAACCTGAAGCTCTCGAGCCCGAACTTCGCCGTTCCGGACCTGGTGCTCAAGTTCTTCCCCTCGTGGTTCGCCGGGTTCGCCTTCGCGGCGGTTGGGATCGGAGCGCTGGTCCCGGCCGCGATCATGTCGATAGCCGCGGCGAACCTGTTCACGCGCAACATCTACCGCGAGTACTTCAGGCGTAACATCTCCGACCGGGAGGAGTCGCAGGTCGCCAAGATCGTCTCGCTGATCGTCAAGGCCGGGGCGCTGGCGTTCGTCATCGGCATCCCGACACAGTACTCGATCAACCTGCAGCTCCTCGGGGGTATCTGGATCCTGCAGACGCTCCCGGCGGTTGTCCTCGGGCTCTACACCCGATGGTTCCACCGTTGGGCTCTCGCCCTCGGCTGGCTGGTCGGGATGGCGGCCGGCACCGCTATGGCGGTCTCGCAGGGGTTCTCCTCGATCTACCCGCTCTCGATCGGGGGCTTCAGCCTCTCGGCCTACGCCGGGCTCTACGCTCTGGTCGCCAACCTGGTGGCGAGCGTGGTGCTCACGCTGGCTTTCCGGGCGCTCGGTGCCCCAGAAGGCGAGGACGAGACCGTTCCGAGAGATTACAGCGACCTGGAAGTGGCAAGGGAAGGTGGGAAAGAGCCCGCGGAGGGCCTGGCCCACTAGAGATCCCGGAAGATCACGAGCTCATCGAGCGCTTTTCTCGTACGCCGCCGGGGTGGATCCCCGGCGGCGTACCCGAAGGTCAAGAGGGCGTGCGGGAGGAGGGATTCCTCCAGACCCAGCGCTTCCCTGACCGCTCCGGGTGAGAAGAGCGGAGCGCAGATCCAACCGCCGTCCAGCCCGAGGTCGTAAGCTGCGAGCAGCATGTTCTGCGCGGCCGCGCCGAGCGACTGCACGGCCATCGTGGTCTCGCACCGCTGTCTCTCGGGATCGGGATAGCGGTCGAGCTCCTCCAGGTACAGACACAGGAGCACGAGCACGGGGGCACCGAGCAGCCGTCTCTTGGAACCCTCGAGCCTCCTCTCGACCACCTCGGGTCCCTGCCCGTCCATCTCGAGCGCCCGCCGCCACTCCTCCCCCATCGCCTCGGCGAGCCGCCGCTTCGTCTCCTCCTTCCTCAGTAGAGCGAAGCGCCAGGGCTGCCTGCCGTGCGGGGAGGGGGCCCAGCGTCCGGCCTCGAGCACCTCCTCCACCATCCACCCGGGGACCCCCTTGTCCAGGTAGCGTCGCACCGAGCGTCGACCGCGCAGGGCGTCGATGAGGTGTCCATCCTCCGGCGGCTCATCCAGAGCACCCCAGGACGAGACCCGCTCGGGAACGATCCGGATGACGGGGTTGTCCTCTATCCTCATGCGCTCGTACTGGTGGTATTTGCCGCGCAGCAGGCGGATGGCGGCAGCATGTTCTTCGGCCCCGGGTTCGACGAGCCCGGCTTTCCCACGCACCATGACGTACGCGAGCAGGCTCCAGTCTTCGTCGTAGCGGTCGGCGACGAGCGCGACCCGCGGGTTCTGCAGGATGTTTTTGACCCGCTTGAGGCGGGTTGGGGGGACCTCCTTCGGTTTTTCGTCCAGCGCGATGTAGATGTGCTCCCCGTCGAAGGCGAAGCAGACCGGGACGGCGTGCGGGGCGCCGCGCGCGTCGGCGGTCGCGAGACGCGCCACCCGCCGACGCACGAGGAAGGCGGCTGCTTCGGCGGTGAGAACGGCCGGGCTCATCTCTTCATCTCCCGATCAGGAGCGGGTTGAAGCGGGTGTCGCGATCGTAGACGTCGAGGCCTTCGACACGCTTGAGATACCCCACGACGAGGTACGTCAGGGGGGTGGCCACGATCTCGTAGGCGCTCTTGAAAAGCCACTGGGAGACGATCGCCATCACCAGAGCGTGCGCGGGTATCGTGGCGGCGAAGGCGACCGAGACGAAGATCGCGGAATCCAGCCCCTCCCCCACCACGGTCGAGCTTATCGTGCGGCTCCACAGCCAGCGTCCCTCCGTGAGCACCTTCATCCGGGCCATCACGAAGGAGTTGGCGAACTCCCCCACGAGATACGCGAGGAAGGAGGCCCCGAGAAGCCGCGGCGTGTAACCCAGGATGCGTTCGTAAGCACCCTGCGCGTGCCAGACCGGAGCCGCGGGTAGCACTCCCCCGACCCAGATCGCCGCCACCGCGAGCAGGTTGCACAGAAACCCGAGCCAGATCACGCGCCGCGCCGCCGAGTACCCGTACACCTCGGTGAGTACGTCCCCGACGATGTAGCTGACCGGGAAGAGCACGACCCCGGCCGGCAGCACCAGCCCGAAAATCCCGACGAGCTTCACCGCCGTGACGTTCGCCGTGATGAGCGTGGTGACGAACACCGCCACCACGACCACGAACCACGGGCTGTATCTCATGCCACCAGAATCAGACGTCTCTTCGGACAGCGGCATCCTTCGACGGTCGACCTCCAGGAAACGGGAAACATGGCTCATATAACCATACACCCGACAACGGCGTCAATCCCGAGGCCGGCCGGTGCATGGCGGGAAAAAAGAGGAGCGCGGGAGGGCCCCGCCGTCCGGAGCGTCGCCTTCAGCGAGTGCCGCTGAGCGTCTGCACGGGCCTGAGATATCCTCTCTCCTCGAGGTAATCGATGACCCGGCGTGCGCTCTCCTGCGGGCTCTCCTGGGCGGTCTTTATGTGCAGCTCCGGGTTCTCCGGCGGCTCGTAGGGGTCTGAGACGCCGGTGAACGCCTTTATCTCGCCGGCGAAGGCCTTCTTGTAGAGGCCCTTGACGTCGCGCTCGGCGCAGACCTCCACGGGAGCGTCCACGTACACCTCTATGAAATCCTCGCCTATGTCTTCCCTGACCCTGTTGCGCGCCTCCCGGTAGGGGGAGATGGCGCTGACGATAACGGCCACCCCGTTGCGCGTCAGCAGATTCGCCACGAACCCTATCCTGAGGACGTTGGTGTCACGGTCCTCCTTGGAGAACCCGAGCCCCTTGGAGAGGTTCGTCCGGACGATGTCCCCGTCGAGGACCTCGACCTTGCCCAAACGCAACCTGAGCTCCCGCTCGACTATCTCCGAGATCGTCGTCTTGCCGGCCCCCGAGAGCCCGGTGAACCACAGCGTGAAACCGCGATCCCTGTCGTTACTCCCGTCCTGCACTCGAAAAACCTCCCTCCTGCGAAACTTCCTTCCGTAGAAATGCCCCGACCTCAGCCGTTCATGCCCTCGACCAGGATCTCGACGACCTCGGGCCTGGAGAACTCCGGCGGCGGGTACTCCCCACGTCTGAGCATCTCGCGTACCTTGGTGCCGGAGAGCATGACGCGCGACTCGTCGTCGTGCGGACAGGTCTTGGTGGTGGCCATCCCGCCGCAGTTGAGGCAGAAGAATGCGTTCTCGAAGAGGAGCGGGGTTATCTCTATCTCCCCCTCCTCGAACTCCTCGAAGATGTGGTGTGCGTCGTAGATGCCGTAGTAGTTGCCGGGGTCCGCCGGGCTGCGGCCGATGATGAAGTGGGTGCAGCCGTAGTTCTGACGGCAGATGGCGTGGAAGAGGGCTTCGCGCGGCCCGGCGAAGCGCATCGTCGCCGGGTAGACCGCGAGCACGGTGCGATCCTTCGGATAGTAGCGCTCGAGCAGCACCTCGTAGGAACGCATCCGCACGTCCGCCGGGATGTCCTCCGCCCGCGTCTCCCCGACGAGCGGGCTGAGCAGGAGCCCGTCGACGGTCTCGAGCGCGCTCTTCTGGATGTACTCGTGCGAGCGGTGGATCGGGTTTCTGGTCTGGAAACCGACGACCCGCCTCCAGCCGCGGGAGGCGAAGATCTCCCTGAGCTCCGCGGGTTCGTGGTAGTGCTCGGGGAAGGGCCGCGGCGTGGGCTCGTCCACGAGCAACGTGACCTTGCCGCCGAGAAGCACATCACCCTGCCGGAAGAGGTTGGCGACGCCGGGATGCTTCTGGTCCGTGGTCTGGTAGACCTCTTTCGCCTCCCGCTCCTTGTCGTGGTCGAAGACGTCCTCGACGGTCATCGAGGCAACCACCCGTCCCTCGCCGTCGGCGAGCGCTATCTCCTCCCCTTCCGAGAGATCCCGGGCCTCCTCCCGGCTCACCGGCAGGGTGATCGGTAGCGGCCAAGCGACGCCGTCCGCGAGGTGCATGTTCTCGACGACGCCCTCGTAGTCCTCGCGGGTCATGAAACCCTCCAGGGGTGAGACGACGCCGGTGGAGATCAGCTCCACGTCGGAGAGCTCCCGAGGCCCGAGACGGACCTTCTTCAACCTGGACGCCCGCTCTATCGCTTCCTCCCGCTCTTCCTCGGGGAGCCGGCGGTCTACGAGCACCCCGCCGTGCGGGGCTATGGTGGTGTAGCTCTGCTCCGTCTTCACCTGCAAACCTCCTCTGCCTCGGTTCTCTTCAGGGAAGACCGCGCCTCGGGTGGGATGCGCCTCAGAACCCTGCCGGCGAGCCCGGAGGCACAGTGCTCCCAGACGTGCTCACCGAAGACCCAGAGCCGGACCTCCGGTGCATACCCCCGCACGATCCGCCCGAACCTCTCGCGGTCCATGCCCACCGCGCCGAGCCGGGCTCCCCAATGTCTCCACAGATAATCCGCGAGAAAATCCCCCTCTTCCACGAGCCTCTCGCCCTCCGACGGCCGGTCTTCGAGGAGCTGCCGGATCTTACGCCTGAGCTCCACCGGCTCCTCCGGTACGCCGAGCACCCCACGCGTGTCCATGCTCAGTACCTCACCGCGTCGTGCTCGACCGGTGCACGGTCGGTCCCCGCATAACCATTCAGGTGCTCCTCGTAGTCGATGAACAGGGGAGCATCCGGGTCGAAGGCGCGTTTGAGGCTCTCGAACGCGATTCTCTTGTCCAATTCGTTCAGCTTATACAAAGCCTCCGGCTTGTCAAGCTCGCGCAGCTCGAGCTTCTCCCGGGCATGCTCGAAGGCCTCGAGCCCCTCCTCGCTGCGGATGAGCACCGAGGAGTACCCGTCGGCGCTCCCGACGCTCCCGACGGAGATGTCGGCGGCCCGCCCCATGAAGTCGGCGCACTCGTCGCAGCCTTTGAGCGCCGCGCCGTGGAAGTGCTTTATGGACTCCTCGAGGATCGTCTCGCCCGCGTGGTCCTGCAGGATGAGCTTGCCCCGGATCACATCGACCCGCCCCACCTCGTCGAGGTCTATGCCGCGTTCCTCGCTTATCTCCTGCAGCATGAGCTTCTCGTAGTTGAAGCTCTTGGTGCACAAGAGCGCTATCGTCAGCACGACGGCCTCGACCCGCGAGGACCCCCAGTTCCAGGGCCTGGCCTGCATGGCCTTTATGCCCTCTATCTCGCACGGGGTCCCGACCACGGCTATCCTCGGGTTGGGCGGAAGATCATAACCCTTGAAGTCAAGGTGCCCGAGCGCGAGCGTCTGGTTGTAGAAGCTGCCGGCGCACTCGCGGACCTCCTCCGGGGTGCGGGCGAGGAACGCCTCCCCCTTCCAGGGCTCGGTCTCGCTCTCGCGCGCGAGGAGCACCCCGTCTATCTCGCCATCCTCGAGCAGCGAGGTGAGGATCGCGGTGACCACCCCGCCGTCCTGCACGCCGGGGACGTCCTCCCTGAGCCGGGCGGTGTAGCTCTCCTCGACGCGCCCGAGCCCGTCGATGCCGTCATCCACGCCGGTTATCTTCCAGATCGCCTCGTGGCGCATCCCGCCGCGGGGGCAGAAGTCCCAGCACAGCGAGCAGCCGGTGCACATCTTGACCAGCCTGGGCAGATCGTCCTCCGCGATACCGATGGAATCCGAGGGGCAGGCGGCCACGCACGCCCCGCACTGCACGCAGCGGTCGGCGTCTATGACCGCTTTCTCAAGATCCCAGAACCAGACCTTCCCGGGAGCCTCATCGATGTCGTTCATCATCTCCCGGATGTCGAACCCGGCCATCCTTTCAGCCAGCCTCCCCCCGGATGATCGCCCTGAGCTCGGCGTTGGGTTTCCTGCGGGCCCACTGGTGGAAGCGCTCGCCCCCACGCCGCTCCTGCTGGAAGCGCCGCAGCAGACGCTCGAGGGCCTCGGGAACCCCGTCCGCCGGCCTGGCCCCTTCGACCCAGTCTATAAAGGCTGCATCCGCCCCGAGAGAACCGCCGAGGCCGATGTCCACCCCCTCGACGATACCGTCCTCCGTCTTGGCGGTCTCTCCCCGAAAGCCGATGTCCGCGATCTGGGGCTGGGCGCAGGAGGCCGCGCACCCGGAGAAATGCATCCGGATCACGTCCTGCCCGACCCCATCGCCGAAGCGTCGATCCATCTCGCGCGCCCACTCGACGGCCCGGATCTTGGTCTCCACGATCGCGAACCGGCAGAATTCGCTCCCGGTGCAGGCGACGACCCCGCGCTCGAAGGGTTTGGGGTCCGGTGAGTAGCGCTGGAGGAGCTTCTCCTCGAGAAGTTCCTCCAGCCTCTCCTCCGGTACGCCGGTGATGATGAGGTTCTGGTCGTTGGCGAGCCGGATATCCCTCCCGTACTCCTCCGCGAGCCGCCCGGCCTCCTCGAGATCCTCCCCTCTCATCCGACCCACGACGACGTTGAGGCCGACGTAGTAGCACCCGTCCTTCTGCTCGTGCACGCCCAGGTGGTCGCCCCGGTATCTCTTCGTCAGCTCCTCCCCGGCCGGCTCGAGCTCGAAGGCGACCCGGCTCTCGAGCTCCTCCCGGAAGCGCTCGGGGCCGAGCTCCTGCACCAGGTAGCGCATCCGGCAGGTCCAGCGGTTCTCGCGGTTGCCGAGCTCCCCGAAGAGCTGGGCGATGCCGCGCGCCACCTCGACCGCGTCCTCGGGCCTGACGAACACGTCTATGTCGGAGGCCATCCTCGGCCCGTCCCCGAGCCCTCCTCCGACGCGCACGTTGAACCCGAGCGTGCCGTCCTCCAGCCGCGCCGGGACCATCCCGATGTCGTTTATCTCCGCCTGCGCGCAGTCCTCGACGCAGCCGGTCACGCTCATCTTGAACTTGCGCGGCAGGTTGGCATACTCCCGGTTCCCGACGAAGAAGTCGGTTATCGCCCGTGCGACCGGGTAGGCGTCGAAGGCCTCCTCCCGATCGAGCCCGGAGACCGGGCAGCAGACCACGTTGCGTGCCGAGTCCCCGCACGCCTGCACGGTGGTCATCCCCACCTCCTCCAGACGGCGCCAGATCTCGGGGATCTCCTCTATCTGGAGCCAGTGCATCTGGATGTCCTGGCGGGTGGTGATATCCAGGAAATTGTTGCCGAAGTGGGGGTTGGGTTCGGGCCCGGTGGCGAAATCCTGCGCGATGCGCCCTATGACCTTCGCCTGCTCGGGCGTGAGCCTGCCCCCGGGCACCTTTATGCGCTGCATGAAGTTGTTGCCGCCCTGGTTCTGCGGGTAGATCCCGACCCACTTCAAGCGTTCGTGTTCGCCGGGGATCTCATCTATGGCCCCAACACCCTTCTTCGAGTAGACCTCGAGCACGGCCTCGCGCACGTCGAGCGGATGGCGCTCGAGCTTCCACCGCTCGACATCGTTGAGCCTCTCGTTCTCCCTAAGAATCCGCACGGCGCACCTTCCCGTTGACGATGTGTATCCCGCACTCGGTCTTCTCCATCCCGGGCCACCTGCCCGCCCGCTCATCCTCACCTTCGGAGACGGGGCGGGTCTGCGGAGCACACCCTATGCTCCTGTACCCCCTGCCGAGAAGCGGGTTGAGCGGCAGATCATGCTCCTCGACGTACCGCATCACCTCATCCCGGCTCCAGGCCGCGAGCGGCGAGATCTTCACCACCCCGAAGAACTCGTCCCACCCCACCACCGGGGTGTCGGCCCTGAATGGCGTCTGATCCCGCCTTATCCCGCTGACCCACGCGTCGTAGTTCTCGAGGAACCTCTTCTGCGGCTCGACCTTCCTTATCTGGCAGCAGAGGTCCGGCGAACAGCTCCTCATCCTCTCCCCGTAGCGCGCGACCTGCTCCTCCACGGAGAGCTCGGGCCTCACCACCTCCAGGCGCAGAGAGGGATAGCGCGACATCGTCTCTTCCCTGAACCTGACGGTCTCTTCGAAGAGAAAGCCGGTATCCAGCGTAAAGACCGTGGCAGACTCCGTGATCCTGGAGAGCATGTCCAGAAGTACGATCCCCTCGGCCCCACCGAAAGACACCGATAGCGCGAGCCTCTCTCCGAACCTCTCGGCAGCCCAGCGCAGCACCCGCTGGGGACTCTCGCCTTCGAGTTCGCCCCCCTCCCGCAACAGCTCCTCACGGTCCAAAACCGGGCTCGTCTGCTTGGATACCCGCGCTTCAGGCATAGAAATCCTCCCTACAAAGGCAGTGCTTGGGTGTCGACTGAAAGAAACCTGCCGGAGCGATGCGGTCTCAGCCGCGAACGCTACATCGCCCGCGCATTCGCCGCAAACCCGGCCCCCCAGCCACCAGAGGAGTGCTCCGCTCTTCGGCTCCGTATCTCACGCGAAAAATACTAGGCTACGAACCCCCGGCCGTCAATAAAAAACACGATAAATTTTGTCGGATTCGGAAAATTTCTATCTGAAGAGGTCTCTGCCGGGGTCCATGACCATCTCGGAGGCGGCGCCTTCGCCCGGCGTGTACGGGAAGCCGCGCACCAGGGCTGCGGGCACGGCGGCGGTCTTCCCCATCACGAGCTCGGCGGCGGCGGCGATCTCGTCGGCGGAGGCGAGGACGCTGGCGGAGAGTTCGTAGCCGTAGGGGTCGCGGTGGCCCCGGTAGTCCGAGAAGGGCTTCATCCCGGAGAGGCCGATGGCGACGTTGGTTATGCCGTTCCTCCAGGGCCGGCCGAAGGAATCCGAGACGATGACCGGGACGTCGATGGCGGTACGCTCGGCGATCCGGTGACGGATCCGGGCGGCAGAGGCATCGGGGTCGAGGGGGAGCAGGCATACGACTTCCTCTCCGGGGACGTTCGAGGCATCGACCCCGGCGTTGGCGCAGACGAAGCCGTGGCGGGTCTCGGAGATGATGAGCCCGCGGTCCATCCGGACGATGCGCCGGCTCTCGCGCAGGACCGCCTCGATCTGGCGGGGATCTTTGCCGTGCTCGGCGGCGAAGCTCTTCGCCAGTGGCGAGGGCTCGACGGTTCGCAGGTCGAGCAGCCGTCCCTCGGCCTTGCTCACCACCTTGTGCGTGACGACGAGGATGTCCCCCGGCGTGATCTCGTCTCGTACGGCCGCGCAGAGCAGGGCGGCGAGATCGTCGCCGGGGTGGATCTCCGGGAGCCCTTCTACCGGGATTATGGAGATGCCGCTCAAGAGACCAGCCGCTCCAGATCCGCCGCGGTATCGAGGTCGAAGGAGAAGTTCGGGCGCTCGCAGACCTCGACGGGAAGCCCCCTCCCCCGCGCGAGACGAAGATGCCGGGCGAAGCTACCCTCCCCGAACGCGAACGGCATGGCATCCGGAGGGCGGAGCAACAGCGCGTTGGTGCCGGTGCGCGCGCGGTCCGGGGCGATGACGACCGGAGCCCTCCCGGCGGATCGGAGCAAAACCCCGACATCGTCCGGCTGCAACAAGGGAAGATCGGAGGGGAGCACGAGCAGGGAGCCGGCGCCCCCGGAGAGCGCCCACGCCCGCGCCTCCTCGAGCGCCGGGTTCAGGCCTGCGCTCCTCTGGTGCAGGGGGTGGGCACCCTCTTCCCCTGCGACCCCGAGCACCCCCTCGTCCGGACTCACGACGCAGACCGGCCCGATCTCAGCCCCTCGCAGGGCGCCGAGGACCCGCCGCAGGGTCCTCAACGTCAGGGCGGCCCGCTTCTCCGCCGGCAGCACGCCACCGAGCCGGCTCTTCGTTTCGCGTAAGTCCTTGACGGGTACCGCGGCGAAGATCGGCTTCACGCGCGCAAACTCCCGCAGAAGTCGAGTACCTCCCCGGCGAGCCTCGCGCGATCCTCCTCCGAGCGCATCACGGCATCCGTGACGAGAACCTCCATCCCGAGATCTTCTATACCGGCCCGCTCCCTCTCGTCGGCCCGATCTACCACCATCCCCCCCACCACCCCCTCGTACTCCCGCGCGACGCCGAGCGCCGAGGCCTCCCTGCCCAGCGAGGACATCATCCTGTCGGCGGGACCCTTCAGCGCCCGGCCCCCGACGAGCGGGCTCACGGCCACCTTCGGCGCACCGCTCTCCGTGAGAGCACGCCGCATACCGGGCACGGACAGGATGGGCCCGATGCTCACCACCGGGTTGGAAGGGCATATCACGACGGCGTCCGCCGCCGAGATGGCATCCTCAACCTCCCGGCTCGCCCGGGCCTCCCCGATGCCGCGCAGCTCCACCCCGAGCACCTCGTCCTTTTGGGCGCGTCGGACGAAGTACTCCTGGAACTCGAGCTTCCCGGCGGACGTGTAGAGCAGCGTCGAGACCGGCTCGTCGCACATCGGCAGGATTCGGCCGGGCACGCCGAGCGCGGCAGCGAGGCGGGCGGTCACCTGCGTGAGCCTCTCCCCTTCGCGCAGCAGGCTCGTGCGCAGCACGTGGGTAGCGAGGTCTCTATCACC
Organism: Rubrobacter sp. M3-4; assembly: GCF_059772285.1. Lineage (NCBI taxonomy): Bacteria > Bacillati > Actinomycetota > Rubrobacteria > Rubrobacterales > Rubrobacteraceae > Rubrobacter > Rubrobacter sp. M3-4. Next base: position 186,124 of record NZ_JCBAJP010000002.1, on the reverse strand, counting down.
GACCCTGAACCAGGCGTCCTCCCCGTAACGGGAGAGCATACCCAGCGCACAGAACGTATCGTCCATCACGCCCCAGCCGGTCTCGGGGTTGGCGATCCCGGCGAGGGTGTACATCACGGTGTCGAGGTCCGGGCAGATGCGAAGGCCCCACAGCCAGAAGTCGTCGGCGGTGTTGACCACGACGGTGAGCTCTCCCGGGGTGAGAACCGCCTGCAAGCCCGAGGCGAGCTTCGCCCCGCCGACCCCCCCTGCGAGCGCCACGACCTTCACGACGGCTCCGCTGTGATCCTCCGCATCGTCACAGGCTGCTATCTTAGCACCGGAGGAGAACGCAACCTTCAGCAAAGAGCCGGAGCACCGGAAGAAGAGAGGAGCAGGATGGAGATCATCGCCGCCGGTCGGCTCGAGACCCCGGAAGAAGGGTTTGGGCTGCAGCAGGCAATCCTCGAAGATGTGGGCGCAGGAAGACGCCCTCCGACGGCCCTCCTCTGGTCCTCCGGTCCCTTCGTCGCCGCCACCCGTCCCGAGGCCCGCAGGGAAGGTTTCGCCGCGGCCGTCAAGACCGCATCGGCTCTGGGGTTCCCCACGCTCGTGCGCAACTCCGGGGGCGGGGCCGTCGCCGCGAACGAGGGGACGCTCTCCTTCTCGATCACGTACGCCGTGGAAGACCTGCGCAGCGGGCTCTACGAGCGCTACGCGGAGCTTTCCTCCCTCATCGTCGGCGCGCTGCGTCGCCTCGGGATCGCGGCGGAGACCGGTGAGGTCGAGGGGGCGTTCTGCCCCGGCGAATACTCCGTCAGGGTAGGGGACCCGGGCGGCAAGAAGGTCGCGGGTCTGGCCCAGAGGGTGACCCGGCACGCCGCACGGGTGGAGGCGCTGATCCTGGTCGAACGCACGCGGGAGCTCGTCCCGGTCCTGGAAGCCTTCTACGGGGCGCTCGGCCTCCCCTTCAGGCCGGGAAGCATCGGAGATCTCCCCGTGGGCGCCGCGGAGGTGAGCCGGGCCCTCGTGCGGGAGGTCGAACGGCGCTACGGCGCGCTGCGGTCCCCCCTTGAAGAGGAGCTCGCGCACCGGGCACGCTCGCTGTCCGGCACGTGGAGTCCGGCGGCGTTATCCTGAAGTGGAGGAGGCGGAAAGGAAGGAAAGATGAAGCAGAAGGAGCGGGAACGCGAGGAAAACATAGAGCCGGAGGAGGAGCTGGGGACCATCCTGCTCCCCGAGCCGGAGCAACAGCCCGAGGAGGAACCGCAGAAGAACGCCTCCTGAAGCAAACCCGGCGATGACCTCCAGGATACCCGTCCTCGGCGTCCGACACGTCGGGGTCCCGCGGTCCCACGCCGAGCCGGAGTTGAGGCTCGGGCGTGGTCAGGGTGCGATAGCCCCCGGCGAGGTGGCGGTGGCCACCTGCCGCCCCTACCCGCTGGAGAAGCTCCTGAGCGCCCTGCGCCCGCTCATGCCGGCGCTCGTCCCCGAAGAGGCGGGGGTGCTCCTCACGCCTCACACCTCACCGGCGCGCGAGTGCGTGTGCGGCATCTACGCCTACAACGAGATCGGGGAGAGGTTCAGGGACACCTACTTCTGCGTGTATCTGGGGTGGGGACGCGTCTACCACGGCAGACACTACTGGAGGGCACAGTACGCAAAGCCCCTCGCGCTCGGCAAGCTCGGCCGTCCCGAAAGGTACGATCCGGCTGGGAGGCGGGCCGCCTGGATAGAGAGGCTCGCACGGAGGTACGACATCCCGCTCCTGCCGCTCGACCGTCTGTACCGCTACGTGGAACACTTCGGGCGGTGGCCCGAAGAGCCCGGAGCGTACGAGAGGCACGACGGCTGACCGGTCGGCGATAGCCAGCAGCACCGGCGGCAACTACGCGCTCGGTCTCCCCGCGATCACGGCTCCCGTCCTAATCGGGGTGGCAGAGAGCACCCGGATCGGGGATATAATCGCCGTGGTATGCTCGCGCTTATCTTCAACTCTCTCGTGACACTTCTGGTGGTGGTCGACCCGCTCGGACTCGCGCCGGTCTTCGCCGCGCTCACCCGTGGTGCGCCCGAAGGCTACAGGCGACAAGCCGCCGTACGGGGAACGCTTCTCGGCGCGGCCATACTCTTCGTCTTCGCTTTCATCGGAGACGGGCTGCTCGCGGCGCTGGGGATAGGCATGCCGGCCTTCAGGATAGCTGGTGGCATCCTGCTGTTTTTGACCGCGCTCGACATGGTCTTCGGGCATCCCCTGGGCCACCCGTCCCAGAGCCAGGACCAGGAAGGGCAGGTGATAAAGAGCGATATCTCGGTCTTCCCCCTCGCCATCCCTCTCATCGCCGGTCCGGGAGCCATAACGACCGTTCTCCTCTACACGGGAGGGCGTAGCCTGCTGGAGACGGCGGCCTTCCTCGGCGTGCTCACGCTCGTGCTCGCCCTTGTCCTGGGGTCCTTGCTCCTGGCGCCGAGGGTGATGCGCCTGTTCGGCGAGACTGGTTCGGACGTGATCTCGCGGATACTCGGGGTGCTGCTCGCGGCGCTGGCCGTGCAGTTCGTCCTGGACGGGTTGCAGGCCGTGCTTCACCCTTAGGGGGAGAGAAAGCCCACAAACCAACGTATATACTCCGTACGGTATGAGCGGAGATCCGATAGTCGTGGTCGGTGGGTTCATGTCGTGGCCGTGGAGGTACAAACCCCTGGCCCGGGCGCTCCGGGAGGTCTCGGGCTCGCCGGTCTACGTGGTGCCGATGACGCCGCTCGACTGGATGATGGGCGCTTTCCGGGGCTTCGGCCAGCTGGTCTTCGCGATCGGCCGGACGGTAGATCGGGCCTTGCTGGAGACCGGGGCGGAGAGGGTCACCCTCGTCGGGCACTCGGCCGGGGGCATAGCGTGTCGGGTCTACATCGGCGGGGATCATCCCTACGGGGGAAGACGTTACTCGGGACACCGCAGGGTCTCGCGCCTCGTCACGCTCGGCTGCCCGCACGTGGTGGCCGACAAGAGGGGCCTGGCGACGATCGCGGAGGTCAACCGGCTCTTCCCGGGGGCGCTGCACAAAACCGCAGGTATAGACTACGTCTCCGTCGTCGGGGTCGCGGCCGACGGCTCGAAGTCCTTCCGGGCGCGCCGGCGCTACGAGCGTGTGACCGACGATGGTCGGGTCAGCGGGGACGGAGTGATCCCCATCTCCTGCGCCTTCCTGCCCGGTTCAAAGAGGATAATGCTCGATGGCGTCTTCCACCACGTGGGCCTGGGACGCTGGTACGGCTCGGACCCGGAGACGGTCGCGCTGTGGTGGTACGGTGAGTCCCCCGGGCGAACTCCTCTTGCGGAGGACGGAAGCGCGCGGTAGCCTCGAACCAGCAAACGAAGATCGGAGAGCCATTGTCCCAGGGAAACGATCCTGGAAGCAGGAAGAGAGAAGACCCACTCTGGGAGATCCTTCCCCCGGAGGGTTCCTCGCTGCGTGAGGCGATGCGCCACTTCCCCACGGGCGTCACCGTACTCACCACCGGTCGCGGAGAGCGGGCCGAAGGGATGACGGCGAACGCGGTGATCTCGGTCTCCCTCGACCCTCCCCTCATGCTGGTGAGCGTGAACCGGCAGGCCAGGATCCACGACCGTCTGCAGGAGGAGGGCTACTACGCCCTGAACCTCCTGGCCGACGACCAGGAGGGCCTCTCGAGGCTGTTCGCCTCCCCGGAGAGATCGAGCGGGCTTCAGGCCGTGAACTCACTCGGCGGCGGTTACGGCTCGACCGGCGCTCCCCTGGCAGCCGGGGCGCTCGCCGCGATAGAGTGCGAGATAGAAGCGGTCTACCCCGGAGGCGACCACGACCTCTTCCTGGGGCGCGTCGTGGGGGTGAGGCTCGGCGATGTGCGCAAAGGACCGCTCGTCTACCACGAGGGAACCTACCCCTCCCTGAGACCCACACCCTCCCCCGCAGAAGGGCCGGGGGCGTTCGTGGACGCGGTGCGCGGCTACGACGCCCGGGTGAGCGGCCTGCGCCGCAGAAAGCGCCGCTGAGGATAGACGGCGCGGCTCGCCGTCCCCTGTTTCGAGAACATACCCACCTCCCTCCGCAGGCTCATCCCCCGGATGCGAGCGAGATCACCTCGGACGATGAAGGCAGCGCGCTTCTAGCCCCGGGCCGGGTGACGGTGATGGCCCCCGCGGCAACCGCGTAGGAGACCGCCTCCTCCAGCGTGTCGTCCGCAGCGATGCGGGCGGCGAGCGCCCCGACGAAGGCGTCGCCGGCCGCGGTGGTGTCCACCGCCTCCACCCGGGGGGCCGGGACGTGGCGTACATCACCGGGGGCGGCCACGACCGCCCCCGAGGCGCCGAGCGTCACCACCGCGGAACCGGGACCGCGGGCGAGGAGTTCTCCGGCCGCCCGCGAAGCTCCTCCGACGCTCTCGACCTCGCGCCCGAGCAGGAAGGCCGCCTCGTGCTCGTTGACGACGAGGACGTCGGTCGAGCGCAGCAGGTCTTCCGGGATACGGGACGGCGGGGCCAGGTTGAGCACGAACCTGGCCCCGCTCTTCCGGGCGAGGCGGGCCGCCTGCTCGACGCAGGCGAAGGGTATCTCCATCTGGCAGACGACGACCGAGAGCCCGCCGAGACGTCGCCAGGCCAGGTCCACATCGGTGGGGCTCAGGACACGGTTCGCACCGGGGGCCACCGTGATGGCGTTCTCCCCGTCCGGGGTGACGGTTATGAACGCCGTGCCGGTGTGAACGCCCTCCGCGGAAGAGACCAGGCTCGTGTCAACCCCGGTCTCCCCCAGCTCCCGGACGAGCTCCTTCCCGAAGGCGTCGTCGCCCACGCGGCCGAGGAAGGCGACCCGCGCGCCGAGCAGGGCAGCGGCTGCGGCCTGGTTGGCACCCTTGCCCCCACCGTGCAGGGAGAGCTCGGCGCCGGTGACCGTCTCCCCGGGTTGCGGCCGGCGCTCGACCCGGAGCACGAAGTCCTGGTTTATCGAGCCGACGACCAGAACATCCGGCACGGGAGGCTACCCCGCGGCCCGGGCGAAGGCACCGGCCCTGTAGAGCTGCCCGGGAAGCTCCCTGCCCAGGTGCACCGAGAGCCAGCCGGCACAGGAGATCAGACGCTCGAGGTCCAGCCCGGTCTCGTACCCCATCCTCTGCAGGAGGTACGCGAGGTCCTCGGTGGCTATGTTGCCGGTCGCGCCCGGCGCGAACGGGCAGCCACCGACGCCCCCGATCGAGGAATCGAGCACCGAGACCCCGGCCTCCACCGCGGCCAGCGCGTTGGCGTACCCGGTGTTGCGGGTGTTGTGGAAGTGGCACCCGACGACGGGACCGAGGCCCAGGACCTCCCCGAGCAGGGCCCTCACCTGCGCGGGCGCGGCGACGCCTATGGTATCGGCGAGCACCAGCTCGTCCGGCCCGGCGGCCGCCACCTCGCGCGCGAGCTCCACGACCCGCTCCTGCGGCACGGTGCCCTCGAAAGGACACCCGAAGGCTACGGAGAGGGTCACCGAGACCCTCACCCCGTCGAGCCGGGCCCGCTCCACCAGATGGAGCGCGAGGTCGAGCGCTTCCTCGACGGTGGTGTTCTGGTTGTGCCTGGCGAACGATTCGGTCACCGGCAGGGCGTAGCGAACCTCGTCGACACCCGCACCGAGTGCCCGCTCGTAACCACGCTCGTTCAGAACCAGCCCGCAGTAGAGTACGCCGGGCTCACGCACCAGCGAGGAGAAGACCTCCTCGGCCCCGGCCATCTGCGGTACCAGATCCTCGTTGACGAAGCTCGCCGCCTCTATCCGGCGCACGCCGGCGGAGACCAGCCGCTCGCATAGCTCGGCGCGTATCTGCGGACGCAGCACGGTCTTCTCGTTCTGCAAGCCGTCGCGTGGTCCCACCTCCACGACTTCTATGTGGCGCATCGGATTCACTCCTCTCACCCGGACTCCCCCTGAACTTATATCACAGGATGCTGACCCATCGTTCAGCGGCAAGATACACCATGAAAGCAGGGATATACTGACGCGGACCACACGACGGGAAGAGGAGGGTGGATGGCGACGGTGGTTCTCGTGGGAACGCTGGACACCAAGGGAGAGGAGTACGCTTTCCTGCGCGAGCGGCTGCGGGAACTCGGGGTGGACGTGATCCTGGTGGACGCCGGGGTGCTCGGCGAGCCGAAGACGTCCCCGGACATCCCCCGCGAGGAGGTGGCCCGGGCCGCTGGGACCAGCATAGAGACGCTGGCCGAGGCGGGAGATCGCGGTGCGGCCGTCGGGACGATGTCGCGCGGGGCCGGAGAGATCGTGCACAGGCTCCACGAGGAGGGGCGGCTCGACGCGGTGCTCGGGCTCGGAGGCTCCGGAGGCACCTCGCTCGTGACGGGTGCGATGCGAAGCCTGCCGGTGGGCGTACCGAAGATCATGGTCTCCACGATGGCCTCCGGCGACACCCGCCCCTACGTCGGGGCGTCGGACGTAACGATGATGTACTCGGTCGTGGACATCTCCGGGATCAACCGCCTCTCCGCCCGCATACTCACCAACGCCGCGGCTGCGGCGGCGGGCATGGCGCGCGCGGAAACTCCGCAGGGGACCGGCGAAGACCGCCCGCTCGTCGGGGCAACGATGTTCGGGGTGACGACGCCCGCGGTCGAGGCGGCCCGGGAGCGGCTCGAGGAGCTGGGCTACGAGGTCCTGGTCTTCCACGCCACCGGGACCGGCGGGCGCTCGATGGAGGCCCTGATGCGCGACGGCTTCATCACCGGCGTTCTGGACCTGACCACCACCGAGCTCGCCGACGAGCTAGTCGGCGGGGTGCTCTCCGCGGGCCCCGACCGGCTGCAGGCGGCGGGCGAGCTCGGGCTGCCGCAGGTCGTCTCTCTGGGCGCCTTGGACATGGTCAACTTCGGGCCCAGGGAGACGGTGCCGGAGCGCTTCCGGAACAGGAGGCTCTACGAGCACAACCCCACGGTCACCCTGATGCGCACGACCCCCGAAGAGTGCGCCGAGCTCGGCAGGACGATCGCCCGCAAGTTGAGCGCAGCGCGGGGCCCGACGACCCTGTTCGTCCCGCGCGGCGGACTCTCCGCCATCGACCGCGAGGGGCAGCCCTTCCACGACCCCGAGGCCGACGGGGCGCTCTTCGAGGCCCTGCTGGAGAACCTCTCCGGGAACGTCGAGGTCGTCGAGAGCGAGGCCGACATAAACGACCCCGCTCTCGCGCGAGAGATGGCCGAGAAGCTGGACCAAAATTACAGGTCGTGGAGGAATGAAGAGCAGAAGGAGACAAGATGAAAAGAGAAGAGGCGCTCGCACGGCTGCGGAAAGAGGTTGAGCGCGGCAGGCCCATCATAGGGGCCGGGGCCGGCACCGGACTCTCGGCCAAGTGCGCCGAGGCGGGCGGGGCGGATCTGATCATCATCTACAACTCCGGGCGTTACCGGATGGCCGGGCGCGGTTCGCTCGCCGGGCTTCTGCCCTACGGGGACGCCAACGCGATAGTCGTCGAGATGGCCTCCGAGGTGCTACCGGTGGTGAAGGACACGCCGGTCCTCGCGGGGGTCTGCGGCACCGACCCGTTCAGGCTCATGCCAGGCTTCCTGAAGCAGCTCAGGGAGATGGGTTTCTCCGGGGTGCAGAACTTCCCCACCGTCGGGCTTTTCGACGGCAACTTCCGGCAGAACCTGGAAGAGACCGGGATGGGTTTCGAGCTCGAGATCGAGATGATCCGGGAGGCCCACGAACTCGACCTCCTGACCGCGCCCTACGTCTTCGACGAAGAGCAGGCGCGCAGGATGGCCGCCGCCGGGGCGGACGTTTTGGTCCCTCACATGGGGCTCACCACCTCCGGGACGATCGGGGCGAAGACCGCGCTCTCGATCGAGGAGGCAGCCCGCAGGGTGCAGGCGATGCACGACGCGGCGAAGGAGGTGAACGAGGAGGTGCTCGTCCTCTGCCACGGCGGCCCGATCGCCACCCCCGAGGATGCGGCCTACGTGCTCGAGAACACCAGCGGGGTCGTCGGCTTCTTCGGGGCCTCCAGCGTGGAGCGGCTGCCGACGGAGGTCGCGATCACCGAGAACATGCGGCGCTTCAAGGGGATCGCACCGGGCTCCGTCTAGCGCGAGGGGGGCGTGTAGGCCCCGCTCTTCTCGAACGCCCGCGCGGCGCGCAGCACGGTCTCCTCGTCCCACCTCCGGCCTACGAGCATCATGCCCACGGGCAACCCCTCCGAAACCCCGCAGGGAACGTTCATCGCCGGGTGCCAGCTCACGTCGAAGGGGGCGGTGTTCGGGATCATCTCGAGCCCCCGGGCTATGATCTCCTCGCGCGGGGCGTCCGGAGCGGGTATCTCCGTCGCCTTCATCGGGAGCGTCGGCATCAGGAGCAGGTCCACCTCCCCGAGCGCCGCGTCGTAGGCGGCCCTGAGCCTGCGCGCCAGGTTCTGCGCCCTCGCGTAGTAGCGCCCTCCGTAGCGCTCGCGCACGTACTCACCGAGGAGCATCGTGAGCTTGACGGTCTCGGAGAGTTCGTCCGCAAGCAGCCGCCTGCCCCGCCCGTAGACCTCGAGCAGCGAGGTCGGGTAGTGACCGGACCAGTTGGTGCCGAGCGCGTTGCCCTTTACCATGAGCTCGGTCGCTCCCTCGATGGCGATACCGTTCCAGATGTGGATCCCGTCGCGGTGCATCGGGATGGAGATCCGGCGCACCTCCGCCCCGAGCTCGCTGAACCTCTGCGCCGCGCTCCGCACCGTCTCGTCCACGTCTTCCTCGGAGAGGCCGGGTAGGCCGAACCCCTCCTCGACGACGCCCACCCGCAGGCCCTCCACGCCCCTCTCCAGAGCTCCCAGATAGTCCCCGACCCGCACGTTCCTCTGGCGCGGGTCGAGCCCGTCCTCCCCGGCGACCACCGCGAGGAGCAACGCCACGTCGTGGACGCTGGCGGCGATGGGGCCGGTGTGGTCGAGGGTGAGCTCTATCGGGAAGATCCCGGTGTAGGGGACCAGCCCGTAGGTGGGCTTGAGGCCGTAGGTCCCGCACCAGCAGGAGGGGATGCGTATAGAGCCTCCCTGGTCCCCGCCGATCGCCATGTCCACCTCTCCGGCGGCGACCAGCGCCGCGCTCCCGCTCGACGAACCGCCCGCCGAGCGGGCGTGGTCGTGGGGGTTTCGCACGGGTCCCGTGTCCGAGGTGTGGCTCCCCCCGGAGAAGCAAAGGTGCTCGCAGACGGCCTTGCCCGCTATCTCACCCCCGGCGTCCAGGATGCGGGTGACGATGGTCGCGTCGAACTCGGGGACGTACCCCTCGAGCGTGGCCGATCCGTTCATCATCGGCACCCCGGCGACGCAGACGTTGTCCTTTATCGCGAGACGCTTCCCATAGAGGGGGCCGCTCCCGACGCCTTTTATCGAGCACCTGTAGTACCAGGCCCCGAGAGGATTCTCCGCGGGGTCGGGGCGGTGGCCGCCGCTCCTGGGGTACTTCACCCGGCGTACGGGCTCGGCCAGCTCGTCGAGCCTGCGGTACGAGGTGGAGAGCGTCGCCTCCATCAACGCCGCGAAAGAGGCCGCGTCTTCCCTCTCCAGATGCAGCCCGAAGCGGCCTCCGATCTCCTCTACCTGACCGACCGAAGGCTTCCTGCTCACCATGTGTACCGGTCCTCCTCTCCCGCCACTCGCACTCGCAGGCAAGCTAGCAGAGAGCTGGCGCCGGATCAACTAGTTCCTCGCGGTCACCGCCTCTCTTTCATCGTCGGCTTTCGCGATGCGGCCGTCCGTTCCGCTCGCATCCCTCCCTCCCGCGACGGCGAGCAGCCTCTCCCGCGCGTCGAGCAGGATCTCCGTGACCTCCTCCGTCAGACGTTCGTCACGACCGCGTGAGGCCCGCGTCCTGGCGAGCGCGAGATCGAGCAACTCCACCGCGTCCCTGATGGTCCCGTCCAGGATCAGATAACCCTCGCAGCGACGAAGTCGCGGAAGACTCATGACCTCCACCTCTACCCTCTCTTCCGAGATACGTACCGGAGAGGTCCGGCGTCCCGCCTCATCTCCTCTCGAGGCGGGACGCCGGACGCACCGGCTCGGGCGTTGCGACGACGCGAATCTCAAAGGGGGTCGACGCCCTCATATTATGCCTCAGGAATTCCATAATTCACGTATCCGGGGATACAACACGGTGCGCTCCGCAGCGGGGGAAGAACACCCGATGCAACTCACGGGAGATCCTGTGGGAGCCACCCGGCGACGCGTCCCAGCGCCGGGAGGTCCTTCACCCGGATACGCCTGCGGCGCACCTCTATCATCCCGGCGCGTCGCAGGTCGCCGAGCGCGTTGGTGACGGCCTCCCGGTTCGCCCCTATCATCGCGGCCAGCTCCCTGTGGGTATAGGGTGTCGCGACCTCGTAGACGCCGCCCTTGACGACCCCCTCCCCCTCGACCAGCCGCAGGATGGAACTCGCCAGCCGGGAAGGCACGTCTTTGAGCGCGATCTCCGCGAGGCGCTCCTCCTGCGTCCCCAGCCTCTCGCCCAGCAACTCGACCAGGCGAAGTCCAACCTCCGGGTGAGAGAGGATGAGCTCCTTGAGATCATCCCTGCCGAGCACGCTGATCTCCGACGGCTCGGCGGCCTCGGCGAAGGAGCCGTGTACGCGTTGGGCGGTGAGCGGGATCTCCCCGAAGACGGTCCCCTCCCTGACCACCGCCAGCGTCAGCTCGCGGCTGCCGACCATCCTGTAGACCCTCATCCTCCCCCGCCGGAGGATGAAGAGCGCCTCGCTCCGCTGGCCGGGGGAGTAGAGGACCTCCCCCCTCTCCAGCGCTACGTCCTGCAGGCGGCGGCCGAGCTCCTCGACCTCCCGCCGGGAGAGAGGCTCGAGGATGTCCGTGAGGGAGAGCAGCCGCGCTTTCTCTTCCGGACCGCCCAAGTCGCTCTCACCCTTTCTACACCGGATCCCGGGTTCACGTCCGATCCCCGACGCCCCGGCATCCTCTTCCGGCGACCACGCTCCCTACAAAGGATACCAGCGCGCCGGCCGGGTCAACCCCCTTCCCGCTCCATCTCCGCCAGCACCGCCCCTCCCGGGACGACCTCACCCTCAGAGAACGGGATCCTCTTCACCCTGCCGGCGTACGGGGCGGAGACCGTCTGCTCGGTCTTCATCGCCTCGAGCACCAGCAGCGGCTGCCCTTCAACGACCTCTTCGCCCTCGGCGGCGAACACCTTGATCACCGTGCCCGGCATCGGGGCGGTGAGGCTGGTACGGCCGGAAGCGCCGGTCCCGCCCCCGCCGTCCGCCCGGAGCGGTTCCGGCCGTACGAACCGGTAGCTCTCCCCCTCCAGGGAGACGAAGAGCGCGCCGCCGTCCTGCGCGAAGCTGCCCCGAAGGATCTTCCCGTCACAGGAGGCGCTGATGCGTCCCTCAGCGACGCGCACCTCCTCCAGGAGGCTCACCTTCCCGTCCGACTCGACCCGCAGCGCCCCACCCGCGGCACGCCGCACCCCGACCCTGCGCTCCTCCCCTTCGAGCAGGTAGCGCAGCTCCCAGCCCCCGCCGCGCCAGGGACCGGAATCGAAAGGATCGACGCCGCCACGAGGAGAAGACGTCTCGGCGGCGGCCGCGAGCAGGACGGCCTCCTCGGGCACCCGGCGCGGCCCGGTGGGCGCACCGGTGAGCCCGTGCTCCTCCAGGAAAGAGACGTGGGTCTCCCCGGAGAGGAAATCCGGCTCCGCGGCTATCCTCCTCAGCAGCGGCAGGTTCGAGGCGGGCCCCAGGATCGTGTAGTCCGCGAGCGCCCGGCGCAGCCTCCTCACGGCCCGCCTGCGGTCCGGAGCCCAGACGATGAGCTTGGCGAGCATCGGGTCGTAGTTGAGCGGCACCACGTCCCCGGCCTCGAACCCCGCGTCGTTGCGGATGCCCGGGCCTTCGGGAAGCTCGCAGGCGAGCAGCTCGCCCCCCGAGGGCAATCCGGCCTCGTCCTCGGCGTAGACGCGGGCCTCTATCGCCGAGCCGCGCAGCGTGATCTCCTCCTGGGAGACCGGGAGGCGCTCTCCGGCGGCGACGGCGATCTGCAGGTGCAGAAGGTCCATCCCGGTCACGAACTCGGTCACCGGGTGCTCGACCTGCAGCCGGGCGTTCACCTCCAGGAAGTAGAAGTTCTCCCCGTCGAAGAGGAACTCCACGGTGCCCGCGTTGTGGTAACCCGCCTCGCGGGCGAGCCGGACGGCCGCGGCGCAGACCTCCTCGCGCTTCTGCGCGTCGAGCGCCGGGGATGGGGCCTCCTCGACGATCTTCTGGTGGCGGCGCTGGATCGAACACTCCCTCTCGTAGAGGTGGATGACGTTGCCGTGCTTGTCGCCGATCACCTGCACCTCGATGTGCCGCGGGCGCTCTATGAGCTTCTCCAGGAAGACCGAGCCGTCCCCGAAAGCCGAGGCGGCCTCCCTGCGGGCGCTCTGCACCGCCTCCGGGAACTCCTTCGGGTCCGCGACGGCACGCATCCCGCGCCCACCGCCGCCGGCGGAGGCTTTGATCAGGACGGGGTACCCGATCTCGCGGGCCGCCCCGGCGAGCTTCTCGTCGTCGGCGTCCGGGTCCATGAAGCCCGGCACCGTCGGAACCCCGGCCCGCTGCGCGAGCTCCTTCGCCCGGGTCTTGAGGGCCATCGCCTCCATCGCCTCCGGCGGCGGCCCGACCCAGACCGCCCCCGCCTCCTCGACCGCCCGGGCGAAAGCGGCGTTCTCGGAGAGGAAGCCGTAGCCCGGGTGCACGGCGTCGGCGCCGCTCTTGCGGATCACGTCGGCGATGCGCCCTATGTTCAGGTAGCTCTCGGTCGCCGGAGCGGGGCCTATCGGGTACGACTCGTCGGCGAGCCGCCGGTGCAGGGAGCCGGCATCGGCCTCCGAATAGACCGCCACGGTCCTGATACCGAGCTCCCGACAGGCCCGGATGACGCGCACGGCGATCTCGCCCCGGTTGGCGACGAGCAGCTTCTCGAACGGCGGGTTCAACGGCTCACCTCCTCCCTCCACGCGGGCTCGCGTTTCTCCAGGAAAGCACCGAGCCCTTCCTGCCCCTCCTCTCCCCCGCGCAGCCGGGCGATCCAGCCCGCCATCCTCTCGGTCGCCTCCTCCGGATGCTCCTCGAGCTCGCGCAGGAGCTCCTTGGTCGCCGCGAGGGCCCTGGGCCCCCCTTTGAGAAGCCGGGAGACGGCCCGCTCCGTCGCCTCGTCGAGAGCCTCCGCGGAGGACACCTCGTGTACGAGCCCGATCTCCCGGGCCCTTCCCGCGTCGAAGCGGGAGCCGCTCAGGAAGAGCTCCCTGGCGTGGGAGATGCCGATCTTGCGCACCACGAACGGGGCGATCGTCGCCGGGGAGATCCCGAGCCTCACCTCGGTGAAGGCGAACCAGGCATCCTCAGCCGCGACGACCAAGTCGCAGGAGGCGACGAGCCCGCACCCGCCGCCGACCACGGCCCCGAAGACGCGCCCGACGACCGGTTTGGGGCAGCGGTCTATCGCCCGGTACATCGCGGCGAGACGCCTCGCGTCCTCTACGTTCTCCTCGTGGGAGAAGCGGGCGGTCTGGCGCATGTAGCCAACGTCGGCCCCGGCGCAGAAGGATCTCCCCTCCCCGGAGAGCACGACGACGCGCACCTCCTCGTCCCGTGCGGCCTCCTCGAAGCAGGAGGTAATCTCCCCGATCAGTGCCGGGTTCAGAGCGTTGTGCACCCGCGGCCGGTCGAGCAGGACGCGCAGCACCCCGCCGTCTATCTCGAGCCGCAGGTTCTCGTAGCCCAAGGTCTTCAATCTTCCTCCTCCCAGGCGTCCAAGAGCAGGGTATCGTAGGCGAAGGTGAGGTTCATCCCCTCGCCGCGCAACTTCTCCTCCACCTCGAGCAGATCGCCGTAGGAGAGCCCGTCCATCTCCTCGATGTGGGTGAGCACGGTGCGCCTCGCTCCGAGCCTGCGCACGATGCCGAGCGTCTCCTCGAAGGTGGCCTCTATCTTGAGCACCGGGTGACCCTCGGGGATGTGCCGCTCTCCCGTCAGAGGATCGAACTCCGCCAGCCCCTTCGGCAAGACCGCCAGGTCCAACCCCCGCACCGGCTCCGGTGGGTCCCAGCCCTTCAGCTCGTCCGGTGCGACGAGGGCGCGGCGTTCCCCCTCCTCGACCAGGAAGGCGTAGACCCCGTCTTCCGCCAGCTCTATCGGGGTGATGCGAAACCCGTTCGTCTCGATTTTTTCACCTTCCGCGAGCTCTATCAGCCGCACCACCCCGTAGACGTCCTCAAGGAAGGAGAGGTGCTCCCAGCTCCCCAGATACCTGCGGAAGTCGCGGGCGACCTTCTCCGGCAGGTAGACCTCGGTGAGCCCGCTCTCCGGCGGGCGTCCGAGCCAGTCCTGGTTCATCGTCTCGAAGAGGCGGCGGCCCATCACGTGGTCCGGATGCCAGTGGGAGTAGATGCAGCGGCCCACCCGCTCGACGCGCGAGCGCTCGAGCTCGAGCTTTATCTCTTCGGGCGTGTCGACGAGCAGGTCGGGACCGTGCAGGTAGAGCGCGGGGCCCATCCTGCTGTAGGGGACGCCCTTCAACCGCGCCTCCTCGCACACCCGGCAGCGGCACAGGGGGCGCGGCGTGGTGATCGCACCTCCCGTCCCGAGGAACTCCACCCGCAGCATCGCCTACATCCTGAAGACGCCGAAGGTCGTCTCTCCGATGGGGGCGTTCGCTGCGGCCGAGAGCCCGAGCCCGAGGTACGTCCGGGTCTCGGCGGGGTCTATCACGCCGTCGTCCCAGAGGCGGGCGGTCGAGTAGTAGGGGTTGCCCTCCCGCTCGTACTTCTCGAGGATGGGCCGGCGGAACTCCTCGCGCTCCTCGTCGGTCATCGTCCTGCCCTCGCGCCGCAGCCCGTCCTCCCGCACGGTGGCGAGCACGTTCGCCGCCTGCTCGCCGCCCATCACGCTGATGCGGGCGTTGGGCCACATCCACAAAAAACGCGGCGAGTAGGCCCTGCCGCACATCCCGTAGTTGCCCGCCCCGAAGGAGCCGCCGATGATCACGGTGAACTTTGGCACCGAGGCGCAGGCGACGGCCATGACCAGCTTGGCCCCGTCCTTGGCGATCCCGCCGTTCTCGTACTGTTTCCCGACCATGAAGCCGGTTATGTTCTGCAGGAAGACGAGCGGGACGTGGCGCGAGGAGCACAGCTCGATGAAGTGCGCCCCTTTGAGCGCGCTCTCGGAGAAGAGGATGCCGTTGTTGGCGAGGATGCCGACCGGGTGTCCGAAGATGCGGGCGAAGCCGCACACCAGCGTCTCGCCGTAGAGCGGTTTGAACTCGTCGAAGCGGCTCGCGTCGACGATGCGGGCTATGACCTCCCGGACGTCGTAGCTCCTGCGGTAGTCCTGCGGGACGATCCCGTAGAGCTCCTGTGGATCGTAGAGGGGCTCCTCGGGGTCCGCCACCTCCCACGGGAAGCTCTTCTTGCGGTTGAGGTTCGAGACGATCTGACGCACCAGCGCGAGCGCATGCTCGTCGTTCTCGGCCAGATAGTCGGCGACGCCGGAGATGCGGGCGTGGACGTCTCCCCCGCCGAGCTCCTCGGCGGTGACCTCCTCGCCGGTCGCCGCCTTGACCAGCGGCGGGCCGCCGAGGAAGATCGTCCCCTGCTCGCGCACGATGACGACCTCGTCGCTCATCGCCGGGACGTAGGCCCCACCGGCGGTGCAGCTGCCCATCACGGCGGCGATCTGGGGGATCCCCTTCGCGCTCATCCTGGCCTGGTTGTAGAAGATGCGCCCGAAGTGGTCGCGGTCGGGGAAGACCTCGTCCTGCATCGGCAGGTAAGCCCCGCCGGAGTCGACCAGGTAGATGCACGGCAGGTGGTTCTGCTCGGCGACCTCCTGCGCCCGCAGGTGCTTCTTGACCGTCATGGGATAGTAGGTACCGCCCTTGACGGTGGCGTCGTTGGCGACGATGACGCACTCGGTCCCCTCGACCCGCCCGATGCCGGTGACGATCCCGGCCGAAGGGACCTCCCCGCCGTACATCCCCCAGGCCGCGAGCGGCGAGAGTTCGAGAAAGGCCGTCCCCGGGTCGAGGAGCCGCTCGATGCGCTCGCGCACGAGCAGCTTGCCGCGCCCGGTGTGCCTCTTTCGGGCCCGTTCGCTCCCGCCGCGGCGCACCTCTGCGGTCCTCGCGTGCAGCTCCTCGACGAGCGCCTCGAAGGCTGCCCGGTTGTCCTCGAACTCCCCGGTCTGCGTATCCGCGAAACTCTTCAGCTCTCCCATCTCACCTCACGCTCTTCTTCTCGCTCTCACGCTCCCGCAGGACGTTGCGCCGGATCTTGCCGGTGGTGGTGAGCGGCAGCTCGGAGACGAACTCTACCTCGCGCGGGTACTCGTGGGCCCCGAGCCTCCTGCGTACGAGCTCTTTCAGCTCCTCCGCCAGACTCTCGTCGCCCCCGCCGTCCCTGGTCACCACGAACGCCTTGACCACCTGCCCGCGCACCTCGTCCGGCTTTCCGACCGCCGCGGCCATCAACACCCGCGGGTGACTTACGAGGGTCTCCTCGATCTCGGTCGGTCCGATCCGGTAGCCGGAGGAGTTGATCACGTCGTCCTCCCGCCCGACGAAGCGGAAGTAACCCTCCTCGTCCATCGAGGCGAGATCTCCGGTCTTCATCCATCCACCGGCGAACTTCTCCTCCGTCGCCTCCTCGTTGTTCCAGTAGCCGATCATCATCACCGGGTCGGGACGCCTCACCGCGACTTCCCCCACCTCGCCGGGACCGAGAACGTCCCCGCCCGCGCCGACCACGGCGACCTCGTGCCCGGGGACGGCGCGCCCCATCGAACCGGGCTTCACCTCCATCACGGAAGAGCAGTTGGAGACGATGAGGTTGCACTCGGTCTGCCCGTAGAACTCGTTTATCGTGAGGCCAAGCTCCTCGCGCCCCCACTCGAGGGTCTCCTCCCCGAGCGGCTCCCCGCCGCAGGCGAGGCTCTCGAGCTCGATGTCCCACCGCTCGCGGGGATGTTCGACGGCGCGCATCATCTTGAGCGCCGTCGGCGGCAGGAAGACGTTCTTCACCCCCCAGCGTTCCATGAGGTCGAAGGCTCGCTCGGGATCGAAACGCCCCATCCGGCAGGAGAGCACCGGGAGCCCCCAGTGCAGCGCGGGGAACAGAACGTCGAAGAGCCCCCCGATCCAGGCCCAGTCCGCCGGCGTCCAGAACATGTCCCCCGGCCGGGGGGCGAGCTCGTGCGGCAGGCTCACCCCCGGCAGGTGCCCGGGGAGGATCCTGTGCCCGTGCAGGGCGCCTTTGGGCGGCCCCGTGGTCCCGGAGGTGTAGATGATGATCGCGGGCTCGTCCGGCGCGGTCGCGACCGGCTCGAAGCGGCGGGAGGCCCGCGCGAGGAGGTCGTCGAAGCGCTCCGCTCCGGCTCCCTCCCCGTCGACGAGCACGACGTGCTCGAGGGCGGGGAGCTCCCGGCGCAAATCGGATGCGACCTCGAGGTGCGCCTCGTCGGTGACGACGACCCTGGCCCCGCTGTCGGCGAGGCGGTAGCGCAGCGCGTCCTCCCCGAAGAGCGCGAAGAGCGGCACGGCGACCGCGCCCATCTTGTAGGCGGCGATGTGGGCGACGGCGAGCTCGGGCCTCTGCGAGAGCAGCACCGCGACCCTCTCCCCCCTCTCGACCCCGAGCCCCCTGAGCGCGTTCGCGAACCGGTCGGAGGCCTCCTTGAGCTCCCGGAAGGTCCACTTCTCGGCCGTCCCGTCCTCCCGGTCGTGGATTATGGCGATCCTCCCCGCATCCCAGGCGTGCCGGTCGCAGGCGTCCACCCCGATGTTGTACGTCTCCGGAAGGGCCCACGCGAACGAGCGGCGAAGCTCCTCGTAGGACGTCCTGCGCGGCATCCGGGAGGAGAGCCGCCCGAAGAAGTCCTCGTGGATCACCGCTCCTCTCCCGCGGAGCGAGCCTCCCGGAACACGGGACGCAGATCATCGAGCTTCTCGTAGGTCCACCAGAGGTAGTTCTCGGTCCCGCCCTCGCGCAGCGGGTGCAGATCTTCGTTCTCCGGATCGTCGAGGAACGCCTGGAAAGCTTCCTTCGAGGGCCACTCGACCAGGATCATGACCCGTCGCGGCCGGACGTCCGAGCCGTCCAGCCCGCCGTCGAGCTTCCCGAGCGCGACTACCTTCCCGCCCTGTTTCTCCACCGCCGCCACCGACCGACGAGAGTACTGCAGATAGAGGTCGTTGTCTGCCAGATCGAAGAGGTTGAGGGCGTACAGGGACATCCGAACACCTCCGGGATCGATCGCATTGCGCCCTCATTATCCTACCCGAGAGAACGACCGCGTTCGCAAAATAGAGCGCCCCTCCTACCTGGAGGGTTCCGTCCGCACCACCGCGATGGCGTATCCGAGGACCGCCGCCCCCAGCGCATACGCTCCGAGGACCCACAGCGCCCCCTCCAACCCCGCGGCCATGCGACCTCCGTAGAAGAGCAGCGCCCGCAGACCATCGACGGCGTGCCGCATCGGCAACCACTCGGAATACACCTGATATGCTCCCGGCAAAGCCTGGAGCGGCTCGAATCCCCCGGAGGACACGAGGCCGAGCAGGATGTTCCCGATCAGGCTGAGCACCAACCCGGCGTACCCGAAGGCTCTCGCCAACACGAGCGTCACGAAGAGCATCGAGGAGGTGCAAAGCACCAGGAAACCATAGACCTCTCCCACCCCGACAGACCTGTGAGCATCGAGGAGACCAAAAGCAACCGCCACCTCTACGGCGGAGAACGCCCCCGAGAACGCGGCCCCGAGCAACAGCCAGGCCGTCCACCGCCCGGCGCTGGAGACGGGACCGCCCGGGATGCGGGAAGGGACCGTGTATACGGCGGCCGCCCCGATCACGCCTGCTATGCCGGCGAAGAACGCGAGGAAGAAGGGCATCCCCCCGGCCCCGGAGTTCTTCCCTACCCCCACCACCTCCGTGACGTCGGCCCGGACGGGATCCCCGACGACGGTCGCGAGCTCCGGCGGCAGGGACACGCCCTGCTCTCCGGCCATCTTCACGAGACGCTCGCCCGTCTCTCGCGAAACACCACTCACGAGCCCGAGCAAGATGTTCGAGGCGATCCTTCCTCCCTGCCCGGAGGCGGGATTGGTGAGCACCTCGATCTTCGCGGGTTTCGGCGGAGCCGGGAAGGTCGCCGCACCGCCGCTCACCTTCGCTTTCGAGATCTTCCCCCTGACCGGGTCGGCGACGGCGGAGACGGCCCCGGGCGGGACGTTATTCCCCATCTTCCTAACGTTCCGCAGAACCCGCTCCCGGGTCGCTCCCGATACCGAATCGACGATCTTGGAGAAAGCGCTCTCGATCTGCGCGGTCACCGCCGGCCTGACCCGCGGGTTCGTGAGGAGCTCCATCTCCGCCGCCTTCGGGGTCGCCCCTGCCCCCACGGCGGCCGAAGTCGACACGCCGGCGAGCTTCTTGGAGTAATCCGGTGGTATGACGACGGCGGCGTAATACTTCCCCTCCCGGAACCCGCGAAGGGCCGCCCCGAGCCCGTCCACCTCCCTCCACTGTACCTTCGCCGCCGAAGGTCCGCGGGAGACGAGCCGGCTCACGACCTCTCTACCGAAGTTGATCCTGCGCCCCCCAAGAGACGCCCCCTCGTCCTCGTCCACGATCGCGAGCGGCACCCTTGGCGGGCCAGCGATCCCCGCCAGGCGCGCCGTATAGTCCCTCGGGATCACGACAGCCCCGTAGAACCTGTCGTCCCTGATCCCCTCGATCGCTCCCTCCCGGGTGTCCAGCCGCACCCACTCGACCACGTTCCCCGCCGGTGAATGGGACCCGGTCAGCCGGTCCACGATCTCCTTCCCGAGATCAACCTCCTTCGATGCCACCCTCCCACCCCGGTCTTCGTTCACCAGCGCGATCGGCAGCCCGCTCAGGTTCTTCTGCGGGCTGATCACCGCGGCGAGATACAGGAAACATACGATCCCGAGAACCACCACCAGCCCCGCCAGAGCACCCCACGTCCGGCGTTCTTTCAATATCCCTATACACCACCCCTCTCCTTCGAAGCTCCTCCTTCAATTACAGAACCGTACCGTTTGGTTTGATTTCGAGTCAAAAAATTCCTTCCATTAGGTTCAGGTGGCGGCCTTCAGGTACGTATCGACCACGGCGTGGACCTTTTCGTCCGGAAGAGACTGCGGAGGTTCGGCGGGGTCGAGCAGAGCGTCGAGCAGGGCGTAGGTAGCGATCGAACCGACGAGCATTCTGGCGGCGACCTCGGGGTCGGGAACGGAGGTGAGCCCTCGTTCGTTGGTACGAGCGAGGAGCTTCGAGAAGAGTTCGATCCCCCTCTCCGGGATCGTGGAACGGAAGAGGTTCCCGAGTCCCGGGAGCCGGGGCGCTTCGGCGATGATTATCCTTAGCAGGGCGAGGTACTCCGCGCTCATCATGATCCCGGCGACCCCCCTCAGCCGTTCGACGAGAACCTCCCGCAGCTCTTCCTTCGTACCGACCTCCAGATCCTCCAGCCCCTGCAGCGGAGCCTGCGGCCCTTCCATGACGAGCTGGCGCAGCACGTCCACCAGCAACTCCTCCTTGCTCGCGTAGTAGGCGTAAAGGGTCTGCTTCGAAACCCCCGCCTCGGCAGCGATGTCGCTGGTGCTGGCCCGCACGAACCCCCGCTCCAGGAAAACCCTGCGCGCCCCCGCGCGGATCTGATCCCTCTTCGCCCGTGCCCGCTCTTCTTTCCGCGTCTCTACAGTCACCACCCTCCCAAGAACCGTACCGTTCGGTTTGATTTTAGAGGTTTCCGGAGGTTCCGGTCAAGCGGCCTTCGGCCGTCCTCACTTCGAGGCTGGTATGCCCCCCTCTTCCTGCAGCAGGCTGCGGGCGATGATCTGTCGGTTTATCTCGGAGGTTCCCTCTCCGATCTCGTTGATCTTGACCTGTCGCCAGTAGCGGGCGACGGCGCTCGTCTCCATGAAGCCCTCGCCGCCCCAGATCTGTACCGCCTGATCGGCGGCTCTTTTGGCCGTCTCGGAGGCGAAGACCTTGGCCATGCTCGCCTCGCGCGAGAACGGACGCCCCTGATCCTTGAGCCAGGCGGCCTTGAGAACCATGTTGCGGGCGAGCTCTATCTCCATCGCCATGTCCGCGAGCTTGAACTGGATGGCCTGAAACTCGGAGATCGAACGCCCGAACTGCTTCCTCTCTCTGGCTCTTTGTATTGCTTCATCGAAACAGGCCTGCGCGAGCCCGACGGAGAGAGCACCGACAGCGACCCGCCCGCCGTCGAGGGTGGCGAGGAACTGACGCAAACCCCTCCCACGCTCGCCCAGGGTGTTCTCCTCGGGGACCCGACAGTCGTCGAAGTAGAGGGGGTGCTGGTCGGCGGCGCGCCAGCCGGTCTTCTCGTAGGAAGGCCCGCGGGTGTACCCGGGTGTGTCCTGAGGCACTATGATCGCGGTGAGCTCCGGGCGTCCGTCCTCGCGGGTCCCGGTGCGGGCGATGATCGTAACGCCCCCGGTGATGTCGGTGCCGGAGTTGGTGATCCACTTCTTCGATCCGTTTACGACCCAGTGCCCATCCTCGAGCCTGGCGGTCGTCCTCGTCCCACCGGCGTCGGTCCCGGCCTCCTCCTCGGTGAGCCCGAATGCCCAGAGCCTCCGGCCGCCCTGGATGACCTCACCCAGATAGTGCTCCTTCTGCTCCTTCGTCCCGTAGGCGACCAGAGGGGCGCAGCCGAGCGAGATGTGCGCCTCCAGCGTGATCCCGACCGAAGTATCGGCCCGGCTGATCTCCTCCAGGACCATGTTGTAGGCGACGAAGTCCCCCCCACTCCCTCCGTACTCCTCGGGTATCGTCAGCCCGAGAAACCCCTCCTCGGCCATCTGGCCGACGATGTCGTACGGGAAACGCCCCTCCCGATCCAACGCCGCCGCTTGCGGCTTTACAACCTCATCCGCGAACTCCCGCGCCTTCTCCCTCCAGGCCCGCTGCTCAGGTGTCGGATCGAAGTCCATCAGCCCTCCTGGTATCTGCACTCCACCTCGATGAGTTTAGCAGCAGCAGTTCCCCGGGACTCGCAATTTATCTCTGTGTTTAGTTTTCTTTGTTATCGAGCAAAATGTGTAAAAGGTCCGGGAGGTGATCTTGAAGATGCGGGGTACGCTCGAGGGTTTCGGTGTACTGGATGGTCACGACTACATGAACCTTACGACGTTCCGGAGGAGCGGGGAGCCGGTTCGGACGCCGGTGTGGTTCGCGAAGGACGGGGAGAAGCTCTACGTGTACACGGGGCGCGCAAGCGGGAAGGTCAAAAGGATCCGCAACTACGGGGGTGTGATCGTCGGGCCGTGCGACAGGCGTGGGAGGCCGCTCGGTCCGGAGGTTGCGGGCGTGGCCCGCCTGCTCGCGGCGGAGGAGAGCGCGCATCCCGAGCGCCTCCTGAGGGAGAAGTACGGGGCTCAGATGCGTCTCTTCCGCGGCGCGCAGCGGCTGTTCGGGAGGAGTGGGGCTCAGGTGTACCTCGAGATCACCCCGGCCCCGCCGGACGACCCCGTAAACGAGCGCCTCGCGGAGCGGAACGCCCCGGGACGGGCGCCGAGGTCAGCACGCTACCGCTGGTACCACGCCGCCGCCTTCGGGCTCGCGGTGAACGCGGTCTCGGCCGCGCTCTCCCGCCCGGATGACGGAGAGCGGCGGCAGTACGAGGAGCTGCGCCAGGCCCCCTTCGCCCCGCCCGGGTGGGTCTTCGGACCGGCCTGGACGACAAACAACATAAGCCAGCTCTGGGGCGACCTCAGGCTCCTGAACCTGCCCGAAGACACACACGACCGCCGTCCGCTGCTCGCCCTGCAGGGCGCGAGCTGGGCGCTCTACGCCACCTTCACCTGGGCGTACTTCAGGAAGCGAAGTCCCCTGCTCGCGCTCGGATGGACCTCGGCCTTTCACGCCCTCACCCTCGGCAGCACGGTCCTCGGCCTTCGGGTCGACCGCCGCTTCGCAGCCTCACAAGTCCCTATCCTGATCTGGCTCTCCATCGCAACGCCCACCGCGGCTTACCAGGCACTGTACAATCCCGACCCCCTCTTCGGCACCCCGGCGCCACTGCCGGAGACATCCTCCGGCCGGTGAGCGCCATGGGACCTCGAGGGCGAGCGACGTCGGGTGGTGGACGAGGAGGGTTTGGGGCTCTGATCTCGTTCGCCGCCGGACGGCGGACGAAGTGGTTCGTGCTGGCGGTCTGGGTGATCGCGGCCGGCATCACCGGGCCTTTCGGGGGCAGGCTCCCCTCGGTGGAGAAGAACGACCAGTCGAGCTTCCTGCCGGCGAGCGCCCAGTCGACGCAGGCGTTGGAGTTACAGAAGCGATTCTTCGGGAAGAACCAGCCGATACCGGCGGTGGTCGTCTTCCGACGGGCGGATGGGCTGACGCGCTCCGACTACGAGAAAGTCATGCAAGATCGCCAGGCGGTGGCGAAGCTCGGCACCAGGGGGATCGGAGCCCCCTCCCCGCCCGTACCCTCCAGGGACGGCAAGGCGCTGCTCTTCACCGTCCCCATAAAAGCATCGAGCGACGATCCGTCGGTGCTGCAGAACGCGGTCTCAGCGATCCGCCGGACCGTCGAGAAGGATACCGGGGGGCTCGCGGTCGCGGTGACCGGCCCGGCGGGGTTCACCTCCGATCTCGTGGAGGTCTTTGGGGGGATAGACACCAAACTGCTCTTCGCGACGGCGCTCGTGGTCGCGGCGCTCCTGCTCCTCACCTACCGCAGCCCGTTTCTGTGGCTTCTGCCGCTCGTCTCGGTCGGGCTTGCCGAAGGAATCTCGCAGGCCGTCTACTACGGGCTGGCCGGTGCAGGGATCACCATCAGCGGGCAGACGGCCGGGCTCGCCACGGTGCTCCTGTTCGGCGCCGGGACCGACTACGCGCTGTTGCTCGTCGCCCGCTATCGGGAGGAGCTGCGCCGGCACGAGGACCGGCACGAGGCCATGGCCTACGCGCTCAGGCAGGCCGGTCCGGCCATCCTCGCCTCCGCCGGCACGGTGACGATAGGGCTTCTGTGCCTGCTCGCCTCCGAACTCAACAACAACCGGGGGCTCGGTCCGGTCGGGGCCGCGGCGGTGCTCCTGGCGCTGCTCGCGATGCTCACGGCCCTGCCGGCGCTGCTGCTCGTGCTCGGGCGGGGGGTCTTCTGGCCGTACGTCCCGCGCTACGGGACACCCTCGCGCGAAGAGGCGGGGGTGTTCTTCAGGCTCGGGCGCACAATCTCCGCGAGGAAGAAGTTCGTGTGGGTGACGACCGCCGTCGTGCTCGCGATCCTCGCGTTCGGGCTCGTCAGGTTAGACACCGGCCTCACCCCGCAGCAGGGCTTCCGGGGCAAAGTCGACTCTGTAGAGGGTCAGAAGCTTCTGGCGAAGAGCTACCCTGCGGGTGCGAGCGCCCCGGCGACCGTCGTGGTGCGCCCGGCGGACAGGGCAAGGGAGGTGCGTGAGGCGGCGCGGAAGGTCGGGGACACCTCGCGGATCGGGCCGATAGAGAAGAGAGGCGGCGTCGCCCGCTTCGACGTCACGCTCTCGTCCGGGCCCTACTCGCAAAAATCCTTCGGAGCGGTAAAGGAGCTGCGGGAGAAACTCGGCAAGATAAACGGGGTCGAGGCCTACGTCGGCGGCACGACCGCCCAGCAACTCGATACCCGGCAGGCAGCCGCGCGGGACAGCGAGGTGATCGTGCCGCTCGTCCTGCTCGTCGTGCTCGTAATACTCGGCCTCCTGCTGCGCTCGGTCGTCGCCCCCGTAATCCTCATAGCCACGGTGATCCTCTCGTTCGCCGCGGCGCTCGGGGTGAGCGTGGTCGTCTTCGAGTCCCTCTTCGGCTTTCCGGGGATAGATCCCTCGCTGCCGCTCCTGGCGTTCGTCTTTCTCGTCGCGCTCGGGGTGGACTACAACATCTTCCTCGTCGCCCGGGCGCGTGAGGAGGCCGGGCGTCACGGTACCCGGGAGGGCATGCTCCGGGCGCTCGCCGTCACCGGCGGGGTCATCACCTCCGCCGGGATCGTGCTCGCCGCGACCTTCTCGGTGCTCGGGGTGCTCCCGCTCGTCGTGCTCACCGAGATCGGGTTCATCGTCGCCTTCGGGGTACTGCTGGACACCCTGGTGGTACGCTCGGTCCTGGTACCGGCGATCGTGATGGACGCCGGGAAGAGGTTCTGGTGGCCCTCGAACCCGGAGGAAGACCGTAGCCCCCGGTATTGACAGGGTCCGGTCGGGAGGTAACATGGGCGCCGGACGAAAAGAGAGGGAAAGGGATACCATGCCAGAAGCGGACGGGGCGTACGAGATCCGGGGCATAGCCGAAGCCAGGCTCTACCCGCCGAACGAAGCCCTGAAGGCCCAGAGCCCCTTCAGGGACGCCGGGGAAGCCGGAGAGTTCATCGAGTGGGCGCGCAGGGACCCGGACGCGTACTGGGCTCGCATCGCCTCGGAGCTCGAGTGGTTCACGAGCTGGGACACCGTCAGGCAGGGTGAGCTCCCGGAGTTCCGCTACTTCGTCGGTGCGACCTCCAACGTGAGCCACAACTGCCTCGACCGGCACCTGAAGCTCGGCCGCAAGAACAAGGCGGCGTTACTCTGGGAATCGGAGGACGGCCGGCGGGAGGTCTGGACCTACCAGCAGCTCCACGACGAGGTCAACCGGCTCGCGAACGCCCTGAAGGACCTCGGGGTCGGGCGGGGGGACGTCGTCGCGATCTACATGGGCAACATCCCGGAGGTCTTCGCGAGCGTCCACGCCTGCTACCGCATCGGGGCGCTCTACAACATCATCTTCGCCGGATTCTCCACCGACGCCGTACGCCAACGTCTGGAGGACTCGCATCCCAAAGCCGTCATCGTCGCAGACGCAACCTCCCGGCGCGGGCGCGAGGTGCCGCTCAAGCGGACGCTGGACGAGGCGGCGGAGGGCATCGACTCGATCGAGGCCGTCGTCGTCGTGCCGCGCGCGGGCGCGGAGGTGACGCTCGTCTCCGGGCGGGACCACCTCTACCCCGATCTTTTGCGCACCGCATCCCGCTGGTGCCCGCCGGAGCCCATCGAGGCGAACGAGCCCGGCTTCATCATCTACACCAGCGGCACCGAGTCCAGGCCCAAGGGTGTCGTACACTCCGGGCTCGGGTTCCTGGTAGGGACCTACGCCGACGTCAAGTGGTCCATGAACCCGCAGGAAGACGACGTCTACTGGTGCACGGCGGACGTCGGATGGCTGACCTTCCCGATCTGGTCGCTCGTCGGCGGGCTCGCGCACGGGGTGACGATGGTCGTCTACGAGGGTGCGCTCAACCACCCGGACCCCGGCCGCATCTACGAGGTCGCCGAGCGCTACCGGGTGAGCAAGATCTTCACCGCCCCGACCGCCCTGCGCATGCTGCGCGGCGCCGGGGAGCGGTGGCTCGAGGGACGCGACCTCTCCGAGCTGGACCTCATCTCGCTCGTCGGCGAACCGATAGACCCCGAGACCTGGCACTGGGTCCACCAGGTCGTCGGACGGGGACACGTCTTCGTCAACAACACCTACGGGCAGACCGAGACCGCCACGGGCTGGACCTCGGCGCTCGTCGGGATAAGCGGCGCGAAGCCCGGCTCCTGCGGGCAGGCGCTCCCCGGCTATACCGCCGAGGTCGTCGACGAGCGCGGGGAGCCGGTCCCGCCCGGCACCCAGGGCTACCTCACGATCACCAGACCATTCCCGTGCCTGGCCCGCACGGTGTGGGGTGACCACCAGCGCTACCTCGACACCTACTTCAAACGCTTCCCGGGCCGCTACTTCTCGGCGGACGCCTGCGTGGTGGACGAGGACGGCCACTACTGGGTCACCGGGAGGGTCGACGACGTCATAAACGTCAGCGGCCACCGGCTCGGGACGATGGAGATAGAGGCCGCCCTGCTGAACCACCCAGACGTCGCCGAGGCCGCGGTCATCGGCGTTCCGGATCAGACGAAGGGGACGGTGCCGGTCGCCTTCGTGCTGCTGCGCGCGGGGGCCGAACCGAAGGAAGGCATCGAGGAGGAGCTCGAGCGGCAGGTCGTCGATCACGTGGGGCCGATCGCGCGCCCGGCGGCCATCCACGTCGTGAGCGCGCTCCCGAAGACGAGGAGCGGCAAGATCATGCGCCGGCTCCTGCGTGAACTTATCGTCGACGGCAGGGTACGCGGCGATACGACCGCGCTCGAGGACCCGG
This sequence comes from Rubrobacter sp. M3-4, assembly GCF_059772285.1. Taxonomy (NCBI): domain Bacteria; kingdom Bacillati; phylum Actinomycetota; class Rubrobacteria; order Rubrobacterales; family Rubrobacteraceae; genus Rubrobacter; species Rubrobacter sp. M3-4. The sequence goes on along the minus strand of NZ_JCBAJP010000002.1, from coordinate 158,886 downwards.
AGTCGGTGAGCGTACTGGAGAAGGAGCTCCCCGCGAAGAGCGGCTAGCGGTCGCGGCGGGCGGCCTTCGATCCCGGCGGCACGAGGACCCTGAGGGCATCGCGCTCCACCCTGAAGGTCTTGGGTGTGGAGGAGACTATCTCACCGTCGACGTTTATCCGCTGGACGGGGTCGGTCTCGAGGTGGACCTCCGTCGTCTTGAAGTGGCTCACCCCCTCCTCGCGGATGAAGTCGCCGCTCTTCAGGTAGAGGGCCACCCCGAGCAGGTCACGGTGCCGCATGATCTCGATGACGCAGACGTCCAGCGCATCGTCGTCTATCTCGGAGTCGGGGGCGACGATGAACCCCCCGCCGTAGAACCGGCCGTTACCCACCGCGACCTGTAAGAGCCGCTCGAACTCCACCGGCTCATGATCTCCTTTCGGGAAGGTCAACCGGGCCGAGAACGGCTCGTGACGCAGGAACGCCCGCACCGCCGCGAGCGGGTAGGCCAGTGCACCGGCCCGCTTCTTGAGCCGGGGCGAGAGGGCCTGGGTCACCTCGACCCCCATCCCGACTGAGGCGACGTTGACGAAGTAGTCGTCGCCGGCGACCCCGAGGTCCACGTCGACCACCTCTCCGTGCACCACGACCCTGCAGGCCGCCTCCACGTCCTGCGGTATCTCCAGCGTGCGGGCGAAGTCGTTCGCGGTTCCGAGAGGCAGCAGCCCGAGCACCGTCTCCCTTCCGGCCAGGAAGTCCACGGCCGAGCTGACCGTGCCGTCGCCACCACCCAGGATGAGCAGCTCGCACCCCTCCTGGACCAGCTCGCGCACCGTCTCTGGCAGACGAGCGGGGTCTTGCAGAGGGTGGGTCTTCTCCACCCGGAGGCCCATCTCCTCCAACACCTCCAGCGCCCGGAAGAAAGCCCGCTCACCATCCCGCGAGCGGGTGTTCACGACCAGCGCAACCCTCTCCGGGTCGAATTCGTTACCCACCGGCTCCTCCAATGCAGGCCCCAGGTACGTCCGGCACCACGTGCCGCCCGCCCTCCGGCGCCTCTCGTCCCCTTACTCTTCCTCGCGGGAGATCAGTTCGACCAGAGCGTCCACGGCCGCCTGCTCGTCCGCGCCTTCGGCTCGTATGGTGATCTGATGTCCTTTCTTCGCGGCGAGCGTCATGAGCGAGAGCGGGCTCTTGGCGTTGGCCTCCTTGCCGTCCTTTATGACTTTTATGTCGGAGACGAACTGCCTGGCGGTCCTGACGAACTGGGCCGCGGGTCTGGCGTGCAACCCCTCGGCCGGCCCCACGGTGGTCTGTCTCTCTACCACTCCGAAAGCTCCTCTCGCACGAAACTACCCTTCATCTATGCGAACGCGTGCGGATGAAGTCTAGCAGAGCGGCGGATCGGCGGTGTCCAGGCCGGGCGAGGGTCCCTCCCCGCCCCCGAGGGCCGCGGTGATCCTCCTCGCCGCCTCCAGGATCTCGTCATGCCCGAGGATCTCTGGCTCCCCAGCGAGCATGGCGCGATAGTACAGCCTGGAGGCTTCTTCCAGCAGGAAGAGGTTCGAGAGGGCATCCTCTGGATGCTCCCCCAGGACGACCGCTCCGCTGCTCCGCACCAGGCACGCCCGCAACCCTTCAGAGAGCTCCTCCTCCACGTTGAGGGCGAACTGCTCCGTTCCGTAGGGAGCGCGCCGCGTGACCGGCACGTGCCCGTCCTCCGAGAGAATCGTGAGCATGGGATGCAGCGGGGGGATCTCCCACCCGAGGCACGCCAGCACCGTGGCATACGGGGGCTGAGCGCAGATCACGGCCCCGGCGACCGGAAGGTTGCGGTAGATGCAGGCGTGCACAAGGGTCTCGGCGGGGGGCGTCAGGTCGCCCTCCAGTACCCGACCATCGCCGTCCAGCAGCAAGAGATCCCGCGGCCACGGCTCACCCTCCCTCCTCTCGGGGGTTACGATGATGGCACCCGCCTCCCCGCGGGCGCTGACGCTCCCGAAGGTACCGGACACCATCCCCACCCCTACCAGCCGGTGGGCCGTATCCAGTATCCCTCTCCGCAACTCAGTGTGGACGAATCCCCCTTCCCATCCGAAGCCGGCCTCGGGGTGGTTCCCGCACGTTCCGGACGATCCGCGCGGCTTCCAGGAAACCGCGACATCCCGGCACGATAACATGTTGTGCTGTAGCTGGCAATCGAAAACCAGCGAAAATCGAGGATTCTCTCCCGCACGAGGGGTGCTGCGGACGTCCGGATCTCCCGGTGGTTCACCCACCCCGGCGGAGGTAGAGTCGGGCGGAGGCGGCTTCGCCGGTCTGGGGCGAGGGCAACGGTCGGAGATCGGAGACCACCGAACGGTCGAGGTGGGAAGCGTGGGGATGGTTCACCTCGATCAGGTTGCCCGCAGGGTCGCGCAGGTAGAGCTGGACGGCACCGTCCGGAAGCTCGTAGACCCCCGAGTAGTAACCTTCCTTCACCCGGACGCCCATCTCCTCCGCCTTCCGGTAGACCCGCTCGAAGTCCTCCACGTCTATCCCGAAGTGGTGGGAGCGGGGAGAGGGGTCTTCGCTCAGGAAGAGGTGAAGCTGCAGGTCGCCCACCCGCAGCCAGAGCACCGGGAACGGGAAGTTCGGGGAGGGGATCTCCTCCATCCCGAAGAGCTCCCGGTAGAAGCGGGCGGATTCTTCCAGATCACGCGCCCCCACGCTCACGTGCGTCAGCCCTCTCGCCCCCATAGCCCTCCTCTCTCGGACCACGGTCGGATTATACGCGGGGAAGCTTTGGAGATACACTGAGGTTCATGGCAGCACCCGGAAGCGGGGAAGGAGCGCGCGGGTTCGTCCGTGACCGGCTCACGTGGGTGGTGTACGTCCTGGTCGGATACTTCTCCTACCTGGAGACCTCCCTCGGGCCCCTCATGCCGTTTTTGAGGTCCGAGCTGGGGTTCGACTACACGGTGGCGAGCCTGCACTTCAGCGCGTTCGCCCTCGGGGGCGTGCTCACGGGCGTGCTCGGCGAACGGGTGAGCACGAGGTGGGGACGCCGGGTGAGCCTGTGGGGCGGCGGGGCGGGGATGGCGGCGGGAGCGGTTCTCCTGGCGGCGAGTCCGGTCACGACGGGGACCATCGCGGGCGCGTTCTTCATGGGTACGGCTGGGTCGCTGCTCCTGATCACGACACAGTCCGTCCTCTCCGACCGCCACGAACGGAACGGGGCGGTGGCCATCACCGAGTCGAACGCCGCGGCGAGCGCCTGCGCGATCGCCGCGTCCCTCGCCGTCGGGACATCCGCCGCCGCGGGTCTCGGCTGGCGGGCGGCGCTCCTGCCCCCGATCCTCGTCTTCCTCCTGCTCTCCCCGAGCGTGAGGCTGAGGATGCCGCGGGAGGAGCCTTCCCCACGCCGAGGGGCCGGAGGGCGGCCTGCCGGGAAGCTCCCGTCCCGCTTCTGGGCCTACTGGGGCGTGCTCTCCCTTGGAGTCGCCATCGAGTGGTGCGTGACCTACTGGGGAGCGGCGTTTCTGAAGGCCGGAGCCGGGCTCTCGAGCGCGGAGGCGGCGGGCGCTTTAAGCGTCTTCCCGGCGGCGATGCTGGCGGGGAGGCTGCTCGGCAGCATCGCCGCCCGCAGGGTCCCCGTGACGACGCTGCTCACGGCCACCCTGACGGTGGCGCTCGTGGGCTTCCCCCTCTTCTGGCTCTCGGGCGGTGAAGTCCCCACCCTCGCCGGGCTGGCCGCGACGGGGCTGGGCATCGGGAGCGTCTACCCGCTCTCGGTCTCGGCGGGGGTCGACTCGTCCTCCCGGCAGTCCAACCGGGCCACGGCGCGCCTCTCCCTGGGTGCCAGCGGGGCGATCCTGCTCGCGCCCTTCGCCCTCGGAGCCCTGGCCGACCGTACGAGCATCGAGGCAGCCTACGGCATCGTCCTTCCCATGCTCGTTTTCGCCGTCGCCCTCACGCTGGTGGCCCGAAGGCTCGGCTAGAGCACCACCGCGTCCCCCTCCCGGATCACACCGTCCTCCAGGATGCGGGCACCGATGCCGCCGCGGTTGCGCAGGGCCCGGGTCATACCGGGTTCGGTGAGCCGTTGCACGTGGCGACACGGCGGGCGCGTGCGATCGTACTCGAGCAGCACCTCCCCGATCCGGAACCGCCGGCGGCGGAGGTCGGAGAGACGGATCCCACGGGTCACGATGTTGCGCCGGTGTTCGCCGTTGGTGACGGAGATGCCCGCCTCGCGTTCTATCTCTTCGAGCGCCTCGGCCTCTATCAGGGTGACCTCGCACACGCCCTCGGGGAAGCGGCTCCAGTATCCGGTGCCCTCGCAGTAGCGGTCTCCCGCGAGCCCCCGGCCGGCCAGCGCCCGAACCTCTCCCACGCGCAGCATCGGGGCGCTGCCGCGCGGGGTCACGTAGATCGCCTCGACCGTCCCGCCCATTCACTCACCCCACCGGCTCGACGCAGGCAGGCCCGTCGTTCGCCGGGTTGTTCACCAAACGGTCCACCGGGTAGGCCTCCAGGGTTTCGCCCTCGTACGGCTTGAGCAGCGGCAGGAGAACGTCCGGGTCGTGCACGGAGACATCCAGCCAGAGATCGTATTCCTCGGGATCGAGGATCACCGGCGTGCGTTCGTGGATCGGGGCGAGGAGCCCGTTCGCGTCGGTGGTTATGATCGTGCAGGAGCGGATCTCATCCGCTCCCCCGCGCCACACCTCCCAGAGTCCGGCGAAGGCGAACGGGGAACCGTCGCGCATCTTTATGTAGTAGGGTTGCCTGCCGCCATCCTCCTTCCTCCACTCGTAGAATCCATCCGCGAGGACGAGGCAGCGGCGGCTGCGGAAAGCTCGTCGGTAGGAGGGCTTCTCGGCCACGCTCTCTGCGCGCGCGTTGATCATGCGGTTACCTATCCCGGGATCGTCGGCCCAGGAGGGTACGAGCCCCCAACGAAACTTCTCGAGCCTCCTCGTCTTTTCCCGGAGGACGACCGCGGCCACCTCGCGCGAGGGCGCTATGTTGTAGCTCGGAGAGAGTTCGGGCAGCGGCCCCGGGAGGTCGAACTTCTCGGCGAGCTCTTCCACGGGCACCCTGAGCGTGTACCTTCCACACATCCTCACCCACCTCTTCTACATCTTTAGCAGGGACACCCGGAGAAGATAACAGGAGAACGCGCCTCTCCCCACCCCGAAGCTGCTCCTAGCGCGGTCGGGAGCGGGTGAGAAGAAACTCGAGCGTGCTGCGGGTGCCATCCGGGGATCGAACCTCCTCCCGGAACGCCCACAGGAACACGGTCTCCGGCTCCACCCGGCTCGACCGCCGCACGGCGTGCAACCTCCCGCCCCACCGCAGGACGGCCTCGGCGGCGGTCGCGGCCGCCACCGTCGCCAGCGCCCTGCCGGTCGGGGTGCCGAGCACGGCCCGGAGCCCGGGGAGCAGACGCCTCCCGGAGGGCAGTGAGGCGCCCCGGCGCTCCAGGACACCCCTCCGGGGTCTCCGGTCTTCGTGGGAACTCTCGCCCATCACACCGATTCTCGCACCCGGCGCGGCCTCACGCTACCCGCGGGGCTTCGCCCGCTCGTACTGGGACGGCCAGGGGACGTCCACCCCGAGCTCAAGCGCGGCGTGCAGCGGCCAGTACGGATCTCGCAACAGCTGGCGGGCGAGCAGGACCGCGTCCGCCTTGCCACCCGCGACGATCTCCTCGGCCTGCTCCGGCTCGGTGATGAGCCCGACGGCACCGGTCATCACCCCAGTCTCCCTGCGCACCACCTCCGCGAAGGGGACCTGGTAGCCGGGCCGAACCTCGATCTTCGCGTTCGGCACGGCACCTCCGGAGGAACAATCCACGAGGTCCACGCCGATCTCCTCGAGCCTGCGGGAGAGCTTGACCGAATCCTCCAGGCTCCATCCACCTTCCACCCAGTCGGTGGCCGAGATACGCACGAAGAGCGGCAGCTCCTCGGGCCAGATCTCTCGCACCGCCTCAGCCACCTCGAGCGGCAGTCGGACCCTGTTCTCGAAAGACCCCCCGTACTCGTCCTCCCGCCGGTTGGAGAGCGGGGAGAGGAACTGGTGCAGCAGGTAGCCGTGCGCCATGTGCAGTTCCACGACCTTGAACCCCGCCTGCAGGCTGCGCCTCGCCGCCCGCGCGAAAGACTCCACGACATGCTCGATGTCCTCCCGCGTCATCTCTCGCGGCATCGGATAGCCCTCCGCGAAGGGCAGCGGGCTCGGAGCCAGCGGCTGCCATCCTCCCTCCTCCCGGGGGATCGGAGAACCACCCCGCCACGGAGCATCGGTCGAGGCCTTGCGTCCGGCGTGTCCGAGCTGTATGCCTGGGACGGCGCCCTGCTCAAAGACGAAGCGGGTTATGCGGGAGAAGGCCCGTACGTGGTCGTCCGACCACATCCCGGTGTCCCAGGGGCTTATACGCCCCTCCGGGCTCACGGCCGTGGCCTCGGCGATCACCAGCGCCGCGCCCCCCACGGCCCGGGACCCCAGGTGCACGAGATGCCAGTCGCCCGGCATCCCATCCTCGCACGAGTACTGACACATGGGGGAGACGAAGATCCTGTTCTTGAAACGAATCCCGCGTATCTCGAGCGGAGAAAACAGCTCGCTCATGTCCGGCTCCTTCTCATATACGACTCACCGATCAAAAGGTCTTCCATGGGCCCTCAAAGTTCGAGCCCCGCAGGGATTCTACGACTTCGGCGGTGGTTCCGGTGTGATCTCCTTTCCGACCCAGGACGCCCGCAGCCGGCTTGCAGCCGCTTCACCGGACGGGATAGAATCGTCCACATGCATGGGAGAAGGAGAGAACGCCGCATCTTCACCCGCAGAAGACGCCGAAGGACGGGTCTGGGTCTGCTCCTCATGCTGGTTCTGGTGGCGGTCGCGGGGGTCGTCGCCTTCGGTCTCAACGTCCCCGGGCACGACACGGGCCAGAAACCATCACCTAAGGGCGAAAACACGCAGGCATCGGTCAAGCCCGCGAAAGGAGACGCCCCGCGAAGCCAGGCCCGCACCGCGAGTGAAGCCGGTGGAGGGAAGACGACCCCACGCACCTCCGGGCGAAAAAGCAAGCCCCAGGCGAAAGAACGAGCGGCCAAGAAACCCTCGCATCCCGTCAAAAGAAAGGAAGCCCGGGCCTCGCGGGGCTCCGTCTGCGGACCTACGCCGCCGAAACCGCCGAACGACGCCCTCTACCTGACGGTGCCCAAACTGGGCATCTACGGAGACACGGTCACCAACAGCGACTCCGAAGCCGCGCTGAACCAGGGGGCCATAAAGCTCCCCCCGACGGGGTTCCCCTGGCAACCCTGCGCGAACACCTACATAGTCGGGCACCGCATAGGGTACGCCGGCACCCAGAGCTACTACCAGTTCTACAACCTTCCCTCCATGCAGCCGGGGGATGAGATCATACTCACCGACGCCAACGGCACCCGCTACATCTACCGGGTGACGCGCGTCTTCGCGGTGGGCCCCTACGACACCCGCTACACCTACCCGGTCCCCGGCAAGAACCTGGTGACGCTGCAGACCTGCATCACCTCGCTCAACGACTGGTGGACCATAGGCCCAGCGATGTACAACGACTCTCCCAACCTGGACCGCCTGCTGGTGCAGGGAGAGCGGGTGGCGATAGAACCCGGCTCTCCCCGCTGACCCCGGAACCTCAGGCGGGATTCGTGCTCTTGGCCCTGATCGTCTTGACCAGCTCCGCCCGGACGATCAGACGCTCCGTGTAGTTGGGGAGGGTGCAGCTCTGCAGCGTGAGTATGCTCTTGCCCCGCACGGGCCTGGTGACCCAGATCTCGGTCGGATAGACGGCGAACTTCTTGTAGACTTTGTAGACGTACTCGTTGCCGTTGGCGTCGGTGACGTAGACCTTGTCCCCCTTCTTCAGGTTGTTGAGGTCGTAAAAGGCGAGAAGGCTCTTCGTCCCGACGTAGCCGAGCCGGTGCCCGGCGATATACACGTTCGCCCCTTTCTGCCAGGGGAACCCCGTTCCTTTTATGTGTATGGCCACGTGGTTGTTGAGGGCCTGGTTGTTGGTGCTCCTCGCAGTCGGCACCAGAGCGTTCTTGACCCGGCTCATCGCGGGGATGGTCAGGTGCAGGTTTTTGTTCTTGGGAACCTCGATGCCGGGAAGGGTGCCCCGGCTCGGGTCCTTCTTCTGCACCAGCGGAATGCTGAAATTGCCCGCCCGGGGATGCTTCACCACCCCACCGGCGTTGACGTCCGTGCCGAAGAAGTTGAAACCGAGCAGCCCTACACCGGCCAGGATCAGGGCGATGCTCAGAGTCTGCAGGACGATCCTCTTGACGTTCATCTCTTCGAGTACACCTCCATCTCTCAGGCGTAGGGAAGCCACCTCCACGCAGGAGGCAAGCTACAGCCTGAAAACCTGGAGTGCCGGTGGTGAAGGTCGCTGGGGTAGAGCCGCCGCGAGAACCGGGATTCTCTTTACGGCGGAGACGGGAGAAGCCCGCCCGAAAGAACCGTTCCGCCGCAACAGCATACCCAGCGCGGTGCAGAAGGAGAGCGAGAGCAGCGTGGCGAGCAGCCCGAGACCCTGCAGCAACCCCTGATCCTGAGGGGCCTCCCTCTGCAGGAGGCCCGGGGCGGCGTGATCATGAGCGTGCCCCAGGGCCTGCCGCCCCCCCGAGCCGACATGGTGGGCAACGGCCTGCTCGGCGTGCAGGACCCGCGGGGAGACCCCGAAGAGGCAGCTCAGGCTGGCGAGGAGGATGAAGAGCAACCCGGCCCCGGTCAGCCTCGGCGAAGGCATCCCGACCTCCTCCCTCTCCACGAGAGTTCTGCGTACGCTGCCATCACGACAAAGTTTACCCCAATCGCAGCGTGATCTACGCGCACCCTATACCGTGCCCGGGCTCACCACCCCGAAGGCCCACAGAAGCGCGATGATCACCGGCTGGTGCACCAGGTAGATGAAGAGGGTGTGCCGCCCGACGAAGGCGAGCGGACGCATCGGGCGCGGCGCCTGCCCGAGAGGCTTCACGTCCCGTCGCCGCAGGTAGAACGTGTTGCCGACGAAAAGCCCGAGCAACACCACCCCGAACCACGGCAGCAGCGCCCTGTAATCTGCCATGTACACCCCGGCGGGCAGAACGCCGAATGGGGCGAGAAGAAATCCCCAGACCCCCGGCAGTACGAACCAGCTCTGGTCGGCCTGGATGAAGGCCCCGGCCGCGACCACCGAGAGCCCGAAGAACAGGTTCGTCCAGCGCCGCCGCAGAAAGGGATAGGCCAGGACGATAGAGGCCCCGAGCATGTGCAGTATGCCGAAGATGACGACCCCCGCTCCGAGGAGCCAGAAGACCACCGTTATCCCCATGCCGTAGCCGAAGATCCTCAGGCCCCGCCGCAGATACTTCGGGAAGAGGTTCGCCTCCGGTCCCACCTTCATGCGCGCCCTCTGGTGGCTCAAGGCGAGCGAGAGCCCGGCCAGAAACACGAACATGAAGGCGCTCGTATCTGCGAAGTTGCCCCAGAACATGCCCACCGCGTTCACGGGATAGCCGGCGAGGAAGTCCAGATCGTAGACGAAATGGTAGGTGGCGACCAGGACCATGGCGATCCCCCGCACCACGTCGACATCCCAGAACCTACCCCCTACCTTCCCGGCGAAGGCCGCGCTCTCGGACCCCGGTCTGCTCTCCTCCAATCCCATCACCGAGATATTGCCACAACCAGGCCGACGGGACAGGCGTCTCACGGGGAAGATTACGATGCCTCCCGGAAACGTTCCCGAAGCACGGCGTACCGGACCATCCCCCCGAACTCCTCGCGCAGCTCCATCCCGAGCCGCTCCATCATCCCCCTCCAGGCACGCCGGCGCGCACCGGTGTGGCTCCAGATCTCCTCGAGCCCGAGCTCTTCGAAGCCGTATCGCAGCACCTCCCGGCAGGCCTCGGGGGCGAGGCCCATGCACCAGTACTCCTTCGAGAGCGCGTAAGAGAGCAGGATACGCCCGCCGTCCGCCGGTTCGAGCCCGCAGTGCCCGATGAGCGCGCCGTCCTCGCGGTGGACCATCGCGAGCTGCCCGAGACCGCGAGGATAGAGACCCAGCCACCTCTCGAGGGCCGCCGCCACGCCGTCGCGATCAACGCCCCCCGCCCAACCGAAACCGCGGGTCGTCTCCTCGGCATCGAGGCGCGCGAGCGTATCCAGCTCCTGCGGCGAGAACTCCCTGAGAACGAGCCTCGGCGTAACGAGCTCCACGAGCACCTCACCTCCTCCGCGCGGGCGCGACCTCGACGACCAGCCGCCCGAGCTTCGGCATCGCCTCCCGGACGGCCTCCCGCAACCGCCGCTCCACCTCGCGCGCCTCTTCCAGCGTCATCGCCGGCGGCAGCAACACGCACACCTCCGAATGGACCCGATGCCCGACCCAGCGGGCCCGGACACTCTCCACACCCTCGACGCCGGGCACCCTCCCGCAGACCCGGCCTATCGTCTCGGGGATCTCCGGCTCTATGGCGTCCATCATCCGGCGCCACATCGAGAGCGCCGAATCCCTGACGATGAACAGGATGGCGATGGTGATGAGGATGCCCACGATGGGATCCACGACCGGGTACCCGAGCCAGACTCCCCCGGCCCCGACGAGCACCGCGAGCGAGGTGAACCCGTCCACGCGGGCGTGCTGCCCGTCGGCGACCATCGCGGCGCTCCCGATCTTCTTCCCCACCCCGATGCGAAACTGCGCCACTAACTCGTTGCCGAGAAAGCCGATCACGGCGGCGAGCGCGACCCACCCGACGTTCGAGACCTCGGAGCCGTGGATCAGACGCTCAATAGACTCGTAGGCGGCTACGCACGCGCTGAAGAAGATCACCGCGACGATCGCCACCCCCGCAAGATCCTCGGCCCTCCCGTAGCCGTAGGTGTGTGCACGGTCAGCCGCTTTCTTACCGAGCGCGAACGCGAGCCACAGCGGCAGCGAGGTGAGCGAATCCCCGAAGTTGTGGATGGTGTCGGCGAGCAGCGCGACCGAGCCCGAGAAGACGACCACCAAAAGCTGCAAGAGCGCGGTGAGCATGAGCCCCACCAGCGATATCTTGAGCGCCCTTATGCCCTCCTCACTCGCCTCGAGCGCCTCGTCCACGCCTTCGTGGCTCTCGTGCGCGTGCCCGAACGGAAGAAGATGCGAGAGCAGGTGCACGATGCCTCCGTGCTCGCGGCCGCTCAACGGCGCCTCCCCGGCTCGAACAGCCGCGCGTGGTCCACGTGATAGAGCGCCTCCCGGAGCAGTACCCCGAGGTGGTCGTCGGCGAGCGCGTAGAAGGCCCTCTTGCCCTCCCTGCGCCGCCGCACCAGCCCGAGGTCCCTGAGCACCCTGAGCTGATGGCTCGTCGCGGACCCGCTCATCCCGACCACCTTCGCCAGCTCTCCCGCCGTGAGCTCGCCGTGCTCCAGCAACGCGAAGAGCGCCCTCACCCGCGTCGGGCCGGAGAGCGCCCCCATCAGGCCCGCGATCCTCTCGTCCACCCGACCCATCTCCCCGCTCAAGACGTCCCGCGGCTCAAGCAGCCGCTCCCCCGGCGAAGCTTCCCTGAAGTGCGTCATGAGAATGATTCTCTCACATCTGAAGAATTCTTCAAATATGATACGGAGGCAGGGTTTCGACCCTGCCTCCACCCTGGACTAGTCGCCGGGCGGGAACTCGTAAGACGCGGGAGGCTTGCCCTTCATCTTGCCGATTACCAGCGCTATCTCCTCGTGTTCTTTGATCGGGACCTTGCGAGGATCCCCCTTGTAAAGTTTGCCGTCGACGTAGACGCGGAGCGGCTCTGAGCGGCTAACATCGAACGAGAGAACTTTGTTCCTGGAGAGCGGAGCACCCCAGATATCGAAGAAGTCGCCCAGGGTGTAGGTGCGCTGGACCGGGGATTCGACGTGGATTATGCCGCTGGAGTCGTGGGTGTGCAGCCAGTAGATGCACTTTCCGGGGATGCCTATCTGGGAGGGCACCCTGACCTTCCTGCCGTTGGCGAAGATGTCGAGGTGGGCGTGGATGTGGAAGAGGAGCTGCTCGCTGGTTGCGCACTTTATCCCGTCTATGGGCTGGCCTGTGCCCCCGTTGCTATTGAAGTTAGCCTGAGGCTCGTAGGGGTTGGGGCGTGAGAGCCAGGCCAGAGCGCCGACCATCGCCGCGACGACGATAACCACGACCACCGCTACCGTTCCGAGCCCGATCGATCTGGTTCCGTTCGGGTTCCTGCGTTTTACCGAAGCACGCTCACCCGTACCGCGGTTCCGGCCCCGGCTGTCGTTCCTGCTCAAGTTTTTCTCCTCTTGGGATCGTGGAACCACCTCGCACTCGCAGGCGACGCTCGCCTGCGGGTGTATTGCAATCGTCTCTCTTAGACAGTTGTGAGGAGGTTCCAGGGAGGGAGCGGATCTGGGGCGAGGTAAAACTCTGCGGGTGGCCTCTGATCTGCTGGCCACCTCCCGCAGAATACGGCGAAGGCGAAAACCACGACGGAGGCGGCGAGGACCGCCACCGTAGCGCAGGAAGCCGGACAGGCGGCGGAAGACGCGTGTGGCGGCTGCTGGCATCCGTCCGGACCGCATCCTCCACCCGCCGACTGCGGGTGGAACGACACGAAGACGACCAGCAGGGCCGCCAGCACGACGGCGTATGTGCGGCACAAAGTCAAATCTTATGGATTATCCCACGAACCACCTTGCTTCGCCGCCGCACGCTTCTTCGAAAACAACAAAGCGCCGGTCGCACGAAACCACCCGAGACGTAACCCCTTGTGCACCAGATTTCGGTCATCGCGCTCGAAGAGTGCGGCCATCCTCGCGGCGATCAGGCCCTTCCCCGGCGTAGCAGCCGCACTGCTCCCCACGCCAGGACTCCAGCCCCTCCCTCACCGCAACCCCCGCGATCACGAGCGCCGCCAGAGGATCGGCCCACCACCACCCAAACAGGGCGTTGGCTCCGAGCCCGATCAACAACGCGGCGGAGAGGTAGGCACAGAGCATGTTCTGGGTGCCCTCGCCCTTGACCGCCGCCGATCCGAGTTCCTCACCGACTCGAGCCTTCGCCCGGGCAAGCGGCGGCATGATGAGCAGCGTAACGACGGACAACCCCATCCCTACCCAGCTCGTCGCCGGATGCTCCTGCAGCAAGAGCGTCCTTCCGGACTCGATCCCGACGTAAGCCGCGAGCAGGAAGTAGCTGAGCCCGATCATCCTCTGCGCCCTCCTCTCGGCACCCTCCGACGAGATCCTTCCGGAAGCGAACCTCCAGAGGATGACGATCCCGGCGGCCGCCTCGATCAGCGAATCGGCTCCAAAGCCGATCAGGGCTATGGATCCCGCCACGATCCCCGCCCCGATGGCCACGCCGGCCTCTATCCCGTGCCAGACGAGCCCCAGCCGGGCCAAAAGCCTGGCTCTCTTCACCAGACGCATCCGCTCCTCTACCCCCTGCAGGGGCCCTCGCCCCACCCGGACCGGCCGCCCGCTCACACCCCGATCTCCTCACCAAGCACAGCCGAGAGCAGCGAAGCCCCGCGCTCCGTGAGCGAGTACATGACCATCTTCCCCTCACGCCTGGAGCGTACCAACCCCAGCGAACGCAGCACCCGAAGGTGGTGCGAGACCAACCCCTGCCCGCGCCCCGCTATCCAGGACAGATCGCACACGCAGAGCTCCCCGGCCTCCCCGAGCGCCGCAGCCAGCGTGAGCCGCGTCGGGTCCGAGAGAGCCCTGGCCCTCCCGGCGGCCTCCTGCGCCCTCTTCTCCGTCAGTAGCTTCTCGCGAATCGCCTCCGCCCTCGGAGCATCCACGCAAAGCAGTTCGCACCTGTCATCATTCATATCTACATTCTAACAAATGTAGATATATCCGGGCAAGCGCCACGGGAGGCGGGCTCGAGGGATTCTTACACCCTGACCACCCGCATCATGCCGGCCTCCATGTGGTAGAGGTGGTGGCAGTGGAAGGCCCAGTCTCCGGGGTTGTCCGCGTACCAGTCGACGGCGAACCTCTGCATCGGGTCGACGATGGCGGTGTCCTTCAACGGTCCCCTTCCTGTACCGTTGTCCACCTGGAAGGAGTGTCCGTGCAGGTGCATCGGGTGGGGCATCATGGACATGTTCATGAACTCGAAGCGGATATGCTTGTTCCTTCCGGCCGTGATCGGGTCCGGTGTGGCGTTGGGTCCCGGATGGAAGGACTTCCCGTTGATCCTCCAGACGTAGCGCCGCTCGTTCCCGGAGAGGGTGACGGGTGTCACCTGATCCGGGCTCCCGGAAGGCAGGTCGACCCCAGAGGCTGCCCTGAGCATACCGTACAGGAGGAGCTTCTTTCCCAACTCGGGCGGCTTCTGGCCTGCCGGTGGAGCGGAGCCCGAGCTTCCCCGGTAGCGCAGGATCGCACGTCCCATCTTCTCCGTCCCCTCGGCCTGTGCCGCGAGCTGCCAGACACCCGGGTTGTTCGCCTCGACGATCACATCGTAACGCTCACCCGGTCCGATCCGCAGAGCGTCGACGTCTACCGGCTCGACCGGCTGCCCATCGGTGTGTGTCACGGTCATGCGATGACCGGCAAGGGCCACCCTGAAGATCGTCGCGCTCGCCGGGTTGATGAAGCGCAGCCGGAGTCGCTCCCCGCGCTTCACCATGAGCTCCTCGGGAGAATCCGGGGGTTTGCCGTTGATCAGGTAGTAGGGGTAGACGATATCCGGCGTCCACTGGCGGGGTTCGCTCCCGCCCCCCATCCCGGACATACCGCGCATGCCCCCACCCATGCCTCCCATACCTCCCATACCTCCCATGCCTCCCATACCGCCCATCCCGATCATCGCGCTCCCTCCGGACTTGAGGCGCTTCATCGCGTCCTCGGGAGTACCCCGCACCCCGTCGAGCCAGTCGTCGAGCATGAGCGTGTACTCGCGGTCGTAGGAGAGCGATTCCTTTTTGGGCTCGATGACGAGCGGACCGTAGAGGGCGCGGTCGAGCTGGAGCCCGACGTGGCTGTGGTAGAAGTAGGTGCCGGAGACGGGGACCGTGAACTCGTAGACGAACTCCCCCCCCGGCTTTATCGGCTTCTGGGTGACGTACGGGACACCGTCCATCCCGTTGGGGATGGGGAGCCCGTGCCAGTGTACCGTCGTACCCTCCGGCAGAGCGTTCTTCACCTTCACCCGAAGCCGCTCTCCCTCTTTTACCCGGATCTCGGGCCCCGGCAGGTTTCCCCCGTAGGTCCAGGTCTTCACCCGGCGCCCGCCGATCCTGACCTGTGCCGGCGAGACATCGAGCGCGTACTCTCTGGTGCCGGACGGAGCAGGGGTAGTGCGGGAGGTGCCGGCGCCCGCTCCGGAACCCGAAGATCTCCCGCAGGCACCCAGGACGAGGGCCCCCGTCCCCAACCCCGCAAGCCCGAAGAACTCCCGGCGGCTCAGCTTAGCCATCTTCACACACCACTCTTTCCTTCCAGTCCCCGTTCGTCATCAGACCCTCTTCCCGGACTTCTCCCTCAGCACCCTCAGCGAATCCCTGTACTCTTCAGTAGTGATCTCGCCGCGGGCGAAGCGCTCCTCCAGGATCTCTTCCGCTCTGTCCCTCCGCGGGTAATCCCCGTCACGCGAGATCGGGAAGGCCCTGGCCAAGGCCCATACTACGAGAGCTATGACGCCTATCAGGAGCAACGCCGGGACGATCATCCACACGAATCCGAACCCGCCCATCATGATTGTCGTACCTCCGTTTGTCGTTTTGTCTCACGAAGAGAATGTAGTACGCGCAGATCAAGCACCGCTCGAGAAAAGATCAAGCCTGGATCAAGATTCTCTCCGGGGAGCCACGGGCAGGGTGAACTCGAAAGCCGCCCCCCTGCCAGGACCGGCGCTCTCGGCGTGTATCCTGCCGCCCATCGCTTCGACGAGCGTCCGGCAGATGGTGAGCCCCACCCCGACCCCGCCATTCTCGCGCGATCGGGAACCCTCCACCCGGTAGAACCGCTCGAAGAGGTGCGGCAGATGTTCGGGTGCTATGCCCTCCCCGGAATCGGTGACCCGGAAAGACACCTCGTCCTTCGCCTGACGCGCCGACAGGGAGACCTCGCCTCCGGACGGCGTGTACTTCAGCGCGTTGGAGAGCAGGTTGTCCAGGACCTGCACGACCCGGTCCCGGTCGGCGAGCACCGGCGGTAGATCCTCAGGGACGGAGACCTCCATCCTCACGCCCTTCTCCGCGAAGAGCGGCCCGAGGAGACCGGCGGCCTGCTCCACGACCTCCCTTGGCGAGACTTCCCGCAGGTGCAGGGGGATTCCGCCGGCCTCCGCCCGGGAGAGCTCCTGCATCTCGTCCACCAGACGGTGCAGACGGCCGGCCTCGGCGCGCACTAGAGACCAGGTCTCCTCCGAGGGTTCGACCACACCGTCGATCAGCCCGTCCATGTACCCCTCGATCACCGTCAGAGGAGTCCTCAGCTCGTGGGAAACGTCGGAGATGAGGTCGAGCCGGCGCTGTTCGGTGGCCTGGAGGGTCCGGGCCATCGCGTTGAGGCTCTCGGCGAGCTCACCGAGCTCGTCGTCGCCGCGCACGGGTACGCGTTCGTCGTAACGTCCGGCCGCTATGCGGCGTGTCGCCCGGCTCATCGCCCGCAGGGGACCGACGATCCTGCGCGCAACGAACATCCCCGTCACTGCGGCGACCGCTATCGCGGCGACCGCCGCGACGGCGAGCGAGTAGAGGAGCGTACGCGCGAAGGCCCTAAAGACGGAGTCCATCATCTGGCCCATGCTCATCATGTGTGAGGGACCCATCGGACCCTGCATGAGGTTGCCGAAGAGCAACGGCGCCACGACAGAGACCGCGACCAGGAAGGTCAGCGTCCCCACCAGGGCCACGACCAGGTGCGAGGCGAAGAGCCTGGGCAGCAGACCCCGGAACCCCATCCGGGAGGGACCTCTCATCTCCTCATCCTGTAACCCACGCCGCGCACCGTCTCTATGTAACGCGGATGCGCAGCGTCCTCCCCCAGCTTCTTGCGCACGTTGGCGATGTGCACGTCCACCACGTGATCATCCCCGAAATACCCCTCGCCCCACACCCGTTCCAGAAGCTGCGCGCGGGAGAAGACCAGCCCGGGACGGGAGGCGAGCGCCGCCAAGAGATCGAACTCTATCGCGGTGAGTGCGATCTCCCTACCCCCAAGACGCACCTCGCGCCTGGAAGGGTCGATGCTGAGCTCACCGACGCGCAGAGGCTCCTCCTCCGGTCCCGTCCCGGAACGCGGCCTGCGCAGCATGGCCCTCACGCGGGCGACCAGCTCACCCGGAGAGAAAGGTTTGGGCAGGTAGTCGTCCGCTCCGGCCGAGAGACCGACGATACGGTCCGTCTCCTCGACGCGCGCAGTGAGCAGGATCACGTAGGCATCCGAGAAACGCCGCAGCCTGCGCAGCACCTCCAGGCCGTCCAGCTCCGGCAACATCCAGTCGAGGACGACGACATCGGGCCGGACTTCACCCGCGATATCCAGCCCGGCCCTGCCGTCGAAAGCCTCGTACACCTCGAAGCCTTCCCGCTCCAGGTAGGCCCGCAGGAGCCTCACCAGGCTCCTCTCGTCCTCCACCACCAGCACCCTGACGCCCATGGGCGGAGCCTCGCTCTACCCCCTGCCGACCGGACAGGCACGCTCGCCCTCGAGCCGGCGATAGAGGGCATAGAGCAACATCCCCACGGAGAAGAAACCGAGCAGCGGCTGGATCGGAGCGAAGTAGGTGAGCGCCCCGCTCGCCCCGAGGGCCAGCACGACGAGCTTGTTGCACACAGGACATCCTATGGCGAACACCGAGAAGATACCGCCGAGCAGTCCCCCTTCGGTGCCGGACCGTCCGGAGACGGGCGCGGGGTTCACGTAGGTCGCCAGCAGCAACCCCCCCAGCACCGCCCCGGCCACCCAGAACGTGTAGTCCCACCACGTGGCCGGTATCATCCGGTGGTAGATCGGGGTGCTTATCAGGCCGGTGGGAACACCGGAGACCACCAGCCAGACGAGACCCGCGAGCGCGGCGACGGCGTAGCGCCGCGCCTGCCAGTTCCTCAGATCCGAGAAGACCTCCATCCGACTCATCTCTGAAACTCCTCCGAATAGTGCATCGAACGGTCCTCCAGTCTATACCACCCGTCCCAGCAGGACCTGCGCCGCGATCCCGATGGCTGCGGTGGCGAAGAAGGCCACCCCCCAGACCGCGACGACCAGCGGCGGAGAAGCGGGGGCCTTCTTGGGCTCCCGGAACATGGGGACGACGACCCGCAGGTAGACCCCCAAAGAGAGCACGCTGTTGAGGATCGCCACCACCGCGAGCCACGTATAACCGGCGTCTATCGCCGCCCCGAACAGGAGGAACTTCCCGACGAACCCTGCGAGCGGCGGCACCCCGACGAGAGAGAACAAAAACACCACCATCGCCCCGGCCGCCCACGGCGAGGTCCTCCACAACCCGGTGAAGTCTCCGATGCGCCTCCCCGCCTGCAGGACCACGGCGAAGGCCCCGAGGTTCATCGCGGCGTAGGCGGCGGCGAATACGACGAGGGAGCGCGTGGCCAGTGCTCCCTGCCCCACGTCCACGATGCCGAGCAGGAAGTACCCGGCCTGCGCTATCGAGGAGTAGGCGAGAAGTCGCACGATCCTCTCCTGCACGAGCGCCGCCAGGTTGCCGTAGGTCATCGAGAAGGCGGCGAGGACCCCCACCACCAACTGCCAGGCGACGAGCCCCTCCGGCAGGTCGTGCACGACCTGGGCGAGAGCGAAGATCGCTCCGACCTTCGGCACTATCGACAGGAACGCCGCGATCGAGACCGGAGCGCCGTCGTAGGCATCGGGTGCCCAGAAGTGGAACGGGACGTAGGACGCCTTGTACCCGAGCCCCACCAGGACCGCGACCAGCCCGAACGCCGCCGCGAGCGGGTATCCCTTGAGTGAAGGGAGCTCGGAGAGCAAAGTCGAGCCTACAGCTCCGTACCAGTAGGTGAGGCCGAAGATCATGACCGCCTCGGCGACCGATCCGAAGACGAAGTATTTCATCGCCGCCTCGGTCGCCCGGTCGTCCCTGGGGTAGGCCACCAGGGCGAAGGACCCCAGGCTGGAGAGCAGCACGCCCAGCACCAGGAACATCACATCCCCCGCTCCAGCGAGCATGATCGCCCCCAGCAACGTGAAGGCGAGCAGTGCGTAGACCGTACCCTCGCGGTCGGTGCCCCCGACCTCGCGGCGGGCGAGCACCGCGACGAAAGCCGTCGCGCTCGAGAGCACGATCACGGCCCACAGGCTCAGGGAGTCCACCCGGTAGGTCCCGGTAAAGACGCTCGTCTGCGTCCCCAGGAACGCCACGGCCAGACCCGCCGCCGAGAAGAGCCCGACCACCGTGTAGACGAGCGCCACCTTCGGCAGACGTAGCATCTCGAAGGCGAGCGCGCCCACCGCCGCCCAAAGCACCGCGAGCTGAGGCGCGAGCAGCGTGAGATCGTGCGCCATCCGGGCGAGCGACATCACAACCCCATCGCCTTCGTCGTATGGTGTACGACGCCGAGGATCAGGGCCGGGTAAACCCCGACCACGATGGTCAGAGCAAGGAGCGGCGCCGTCGCCAGGACCTCTCGCACCCCGAGATCCCTCATCCCCTGCAGCCACCCGTCGGGCCTGCCGAAGAAGGAGACCCGTATCGCGCGCAAGTACAGCCCGGCGGTCACGGCGATCCCCACCAGCGCGACCGCCGCCGCGACCGGGTACACCCGGAACGAGCCGAGAAAGATCTGGAACTCCGCCGGGAAGTGGGCGAGCCCCGGCAGCCCGAGCGAGGCGAAGGAGAAGAGGACGAAGAACCACCCCAGCGCCGGCGTGACCCGCAACAGCCCGCCGAAGGCGCCCATCTCGCGCGTGTGTGCCCGTTCTTGCAACGCACCGACCACTAAAAACAACGCGCCGGTCACGAGCCCGTGGCTCACCATCTGCAGCACGGCCCCGTCGAGCGCGAGCGTCCTCACCTGCGCGCTCGTTGCCGCAGCGGCCGCCGCGACGGCCAGGAAGACGTAGCCCATGTGGTTGACGCTCGTGTAGGCGACGAGCCGTTTGAGGTCCTTCTGGGCCAGGGCGGCGAAAGCCCCCCAGAGAGCGCTGACAACCGCGATCCCCGCCACGTAGGGGGCCGCGACCCGGAAGGCGTCGGGGGTCATCTGCAGGGCGAACCGGATCAGACCGTATGTCCCGATCTTCAGCAGGACACCCGCCAGTATGACGCTGCCCGCGGTCGGGGCCTCGGTGTGCGCCAGCGGCAGCCAGGTGTGCACCGGGAAGATGGGGCTTTTGATCGCGAACGTGACCAGCATGGCGAGAAAGGCGAACGCGGCCGCAAGCCCCGTCAGGGGCGGTGAGGCCACGAGCTTCTGCACGTCGAAGGTGTGCGGGCTGCTCCCGGCGTAGAGGACGAGGATCGCGAGCAGCAAGGGCAGGCTCCCGAGCAGGGTGTAGAGGAAGAACGTGATCGCGGCGCGCCGGCGCTCCTCGTAACCCCAGCCGTAGATGATGAAGTACATCGCGACCAGCGTGACCTCGAAGAAGACGTAGAAGAGGATCGTATCCAGAGCGACGAAGACCCCGATGCACGCCGTCTCCAGCAGCAAAAACAGCGCCACGTAGGAGCGGGCGTCCCTCTCGACCCCGACGGAGAAGACCAGGGCCAGGAAGAACAGCACCGCCGTCAACAGCACGAGCGGCAGGCTTATCCCGTCCACACCCACCCGGTAGGCCACCCCTATCGAGGGCATCCAGGAGGCCTCCTCGACCTGGGAGAACCCCGCCCCCGAGACGCCGCGCACCCACATCAACCCCGACCCGGCCAGCGCAAGCCCGGAAGAGACGAGACCGATGGCGTGCGCGCCGCGCGGCGGGATCTTGCGCAGCACGACCAAGAGCGCCGCTCCCAGAAGCGGGACGAACAGGGTCACGGAGACGACCGGGAACACCAAAACCTCCTCCTACAGGCCTCTCATGGCTTCGACCGCGAGGAACACCAGCAACAGCGCCATCCCGCCCGCCGCGAGCGCGAGCTCCCTGTGCACCAGCCCGCTCTGCAGCGCGCGGGCACGCTCACCGAGACCGCGGGCGCCACGTACGAGCGCGAAGATCACACCGTCGATCCCACGCTCGTCGGCGACCCGCACCGCTTCGGCGAGCGCGAGCGCCGGTTTCGCCACCAGCGCGTCCACTCCGCCCGCGAGGCGGAACCCGTTCTCTGCGGCCGCGCGCAGCGGGCCGAGCAAACGATCTGCGGTGAAGGTCCATCCCAGAAACAACCCGAGGAAGGCGGCGGCGGTGCCGACGACCGTGGTCACCAGCTCGTCCGGTATCTCCTCCCCGATCAGCCCGGAGAGAGCTCCTTTCAGGAACCCCACGAAGACGGCCAGCACGGTGAGAGAGGCGAGCCCAGCCCACATCCACCGCATACCGGCGACGGGCTCCGCTCTCTTCTCGCCCCGCCACAGGAGCCTCAGGGCGCGTGCGACGTACGCTCCGGTCAGAAGAGCCCCGGCGAGCGCGAGCGGGAGGAGAACGAAGCCGTAGCCGGACTCGTAGGCGGCGGCGACGATAGCGTCCTTGGAGAAGTACCCGGCGAGCGGCGGGACGGCGGCGAGCGCGAGCCCGGCGACCGTGAAGGCGGTGAAGACGAGGGGTCGCTCGCGCCCGCTTCCTCCGAGATCGGAGAAGGATGTCGAGCCCCGGGCGCGCTGGAAGATGCCCGAGCCGGCGAACAGGGCGCTCTTCATCGCAGCATGGGCGGCGAGGTGAAAGAGCGCGGCCGCCGGAAAGCCCGCCCCGAGAGCGAGCAGCATGAACCCGTACTGGCTGGAGGTCGAGGCCGCCAAAAGGCGCTTGAGGTCGCGCTCGGCCACCGCGGTCACGCCGGTCGCCACGGCGGTCACGCCGCCGAGGAGCCCGACGACGAGGAGCACCCCGGGCGAAAGCAGCGGGAAGGTCCGGATCAGGAGTATCGCCCCCGCCGCCACCAGGGTGGCCGAGTGGAGGAAGGCGGTGACGGGGGTGGGCGCGACCATCGCGTCCTGCAGCCAGCCCTGGAGCGGGACCTGCGCCGACTTGCCCGCCGCGGCGAGCAGGAGCAAGATCCCCGCGGCGAAGGCGGCCGGACCACCGACACCGAAAGTCCCGGAGATCTCGCTCGTGCCGGAGCGCGAGATCAGGACGAAGACCGCCACGTAGAGCCCCAGGTCTGCGGTGCGGGTGTAGAGGAAGGCACGGGTGGCCGCAGACCCCGTCCTCCCTTTCTCGTGGGAGAATCCGATCAGGAGGTAGGAGGCCAGACCGATGAGCTCCCACGCCGCCAAAAGCAGGACCCAGTCGCCGGCCACGACGAGCGTCTGCATCATGGCGGCGAAGAAGGACATCTTGGCGAAGAAGCGCACCCTGCCGCGCGCTCCCTCCATGTAACCCACCGCGTAGACCATCACCAGCACGCTCACTACCGCGACGAGCACGGCGAGCATCGCAGTGAGCGGCTCGACCACGATCCTGAGCGGGAAACCCGGAAGCCCGGGCAGCGCCGCGGAGAAATTCGCTCCACCAGCCACCCGGACCAGCGTGACCGCGGCGGAGACCACCTCCACCCCGGCCCCGAGCAGGGCCAGTGCGGCCGGGGCACGTCGGAAGAGAAGGATCGCGACGAGCGCGGCGAGGGGGCCCAGGATGGTGAGGGCGGCTACCGTCATCCCTTGAGATCCTCCGCCTCCTCCATCTCCACCGACCCTCTGGAGCGGAAGCGGGCCGTGCCCACGCCGAAGCCCACCGCCATCTCGAGCGCCATCACGGTCATCACGATGAGGACGAACATCTGCCCGGAGTAGGCTGCGGGGTGCAAAAAGCGCCAGAAAGCCACCAGGTTGACCATCGCCGCCCCAAGCATCAGCTCGACGCCCATCATGATCATGACCAGGTTCGTCTGGGAGAGGGCGCCGTAGAGCCCGATCCCGAAGAGCACCGCCCCGGCGACCAGAGCGACCAGCAGCGTAGCCATCATCGCCTCCTCTCTATGGCTACCGCCGTCGCGGCGATCATCGCCGTCAGGATGGTGATCCCCGCGGTCTCGAAGACGAGCATCGAGCGTCCCAGGAGCTCCTCCCCGAGCGCGGCGACCTGAGCCTCCGGCATGGTGGACGGGCCGACCGGCCCCCACCCGCCGAGCAACGAGACGGCGACCGCGGCGGCCCCACCAAAGATGCCCGCGGCTATCGAGAGGCGCTTCTGGTGCGTCATGTCCATCCCGCCGAGTCCACCCGGGTCCATCATGTACATGACCATGAAGATCGCCATGATCGCCATCTCGGTCGCCATCATCATGATCTGCAGCACCCCCAAAAATTCGGTCTGCATCGCGAGGAACATCGCGCCGATGGCGGCCTGCGAGAACAGTAGCGCGAGCGCCGAGCGGACCATCGAGGAGGTGCGGAAGACCACCACGCCGAACCAGATCGCCGCGAGCCCGAAGAAACCGGTGAAGAAAGCCTGCGCCATCACATGCTCCTCAGGACCAGGGTTATGCCGACCCAGAATATGTTGACCAGCGCGAGCGGTATGCCGAGCTTCCAGCCCCACTCCATGACGTGCTCGCCGCGCAGCCTCGGGACGTACCGCCCGGCCGTGAGCATGGTCGCCGCCACCACGAGCGTCTTCAAGGAGGTCCACGCCCAGCCAGGCAGGAAAGGCCCGAGCCACCCGCCGAGGAAGAAGACCGTGACGGCGAGCGAGAGACTCACCACGAGCACCATGCGCGCCAGACGCACCACCGCGAGCCGCGGTCCTGCGTACTCGGCCTCGATCCCACCCGCCAGCTCGCCCGGCGCGGTGGGCAGGTCGAACGGCGGCAAGAAGCAGACCGCCATCGCCGCCAGGAAGAAAAGCACGAACCCGAGCGGCTGGGTGAGCGCGTTCCAGATCCCGGCCTGCGACTCGACGATGGTGGTCGTGACGAGTGAGCCGGCACGCATCGCCACCGCGGTTATGGGCATGACGATGAGCATGGAGTAGGCGACCAGCTGCCCGAGGAAGCGCCAGCCGGCGACCATCGCGTACGCCCCGTCCGGCCCCCAGCCGGCCATGACGAGCGCCACCATGACGTAAGCGAGCGCGGCGTTGACGGCCAGAGCGCCGGTGGCGAGGTCGGCGATGACGAGGTGCGGCCCGAGCGGGAGCACCGCCGCCGCCAGCACCGCCGAGACGAGGAGCAGAACGGGGGCGGTCTCGTAGAGGACGCGGTCCGGCTTGCGGGGTACGATCGACTCGCGTCCCAGGAGCGCAACGGCGGCCCAGAACGGGCCGGCGAACCTGAGGCGTCCGGTCGAAGTCCATCCCTCGAGCACGGCGACGAGGTACGCCCCGGCGAAGAGCATCACCAGCACGAGGAACACCGTCATCGCGTCATCCCCCACGGTGAGAGGTCGAGCGAGGCAACCCCGGCCAGCGCGTCCGCGACCTCGTGCTCGAGGGCCACATCCTCTACGAGCTGCGCGTGCCGCCCGGAGGGAGTCTCGAGCTCCGCGGAGCGTACCATCCCGTCCTCGATCCGCACGCGGAGCCTCGCCGGACCGCGTGGGGTCTCCACCGTGGCGGCACCTTCTCCCGAGATGCCATCCTGCACCCCCAGCTCGTCCGGCGCCGAGACGGAACCCACGGCCTGGACGATCTCCTGGCTCCGCTCCATCTCGTCGAGGTGCAACATCAGACGAGCGTATGCGTCGTTCCCCTCCTGCACGGCCGGCTCGAAGCTCAGATCCTGGTAAGCTTTCTCTTCCGAGCGGACATCGTAGGGAAGCCCTGCGGCGCGGGAGACCGGCCCCGGGTACTCTGCGGCCCGCGCCGTACGCAGACGTCCGACGCCCTCCAGCCTGCGCCGCAAGAGCGGGGCACCCCGCAGCCTCTGCAGGAGATCCGACAGGTCACCCCACAGCGTCTCTCCCTCACCGGTATCGTCGCGCAGCAGGGCGAGCTGCAGACCAGCGGCCCGCCGATGCAACCACTCGTACCCTATCAGGTACCCGAAGCTTGAGAGCCATCCCAGGTGGCTCACCACCCGCTCGTGCTCCAGCGCCCCGAGGTACGCGGTAGCCCGCGCGGGTTCCACCCCGGCCGCGTTCTCGACGGCCCTGAGGGCGAGCACGCGGTAGGCGACCGGGGAGAGCGGGTCGATCCGGCCCAGATGCTCCAACAGATCGTCCACCGGAACTCCCTGCAGACATCTCCCCCCTCTCCCTACCGCCGACCCGCTCTGAACGCAGGCCACCGTATCGCCGTCGAGCGTGAAGGTGAGTGCGAGCCCGCCGGGAAGCCCGGGGAAGAGCGGACCGAAAGGGACCTCCACCCACTCCATCCTGAGGCCGTCGCCGCTGGGCTGCAGGTCTCTGGTCATCTCGACCATCGACATGAACCCCATGTCTGTGTGGTCCATGTGCTCGTGGCCTCCGGAGCCGTGCTCTCCATGGTCCATCGAACCGTGGTGCAGTTCGCCGGCCTCTTCTTCCTCCTCCTCTCCGTCACTCTCTCCGGAGGAGACTTCGCGCGGCACCAGGTCCATACCACACTTGGGACAAGCGCCGGGCTCCTTCTGCACGACTTCGGGGTGCATGGGGCAGGTGTAGCGGGTCTCGGTCGCCGCCGCCTCCGGTGCGTAATCCTCCACCCCCGGGTCCCAGGCCCCCTCGGCGAACGCCCGGCGCAGCCTCGCCACCGCGGCCGAGAGCGATTCCTGATCCATGGGGGCCGAAACGTCCGGCCCGGGTAGCGGGGAGGCAGTATCGGAACCCAGGACGAGAACGGCCCTGGGCCGCATCATCTGGGCATAGATCACCGAGGCTGCGTCCCGCAGTCCTTCTGGCAGCCCGCCTACGACCACGAGCACGCTGGCGTGACGGGGGGATGGAACCACCCGAAGCCCAGCCGCCCCGAGATCGAGGCCGAAGGCACGCGCGACCTCGGGGCCGGGCACGACGAACGCCGCGAGCTCCTTCGACGAGGCGCGGGCGGCCAGCCGCCTGAGCCAGGACGTCTCCCCCTTGCGCGCCCCGGTGATCACCTGCGCTTCAGCGCCCCCTGGCTCCAGCCGTAGAGCAGCCCCAGGAACAGGATCGCGAGGAACACCCCCATGTCCAGCAGGGCCTCCAGCCCCACCTTCCTGTAGACGACGGCCCAGGGGTACATGAAGGCCATCTCCATGTCGAAGGCCAGGAAAAGCAGGGCGAGACCGTAATACCGGACGTGGTAGCGTACCCAGACCGGCTCGGAGGAGAGCCTTCCGGAAGAGGCGGGGACATCCTTGCCCTCCTCCCGCCGGGGCTTCCCGAAGGAGCGCCCGATCAGGTACACACACCCCACGAGCCCGGCCGTACCCGCGATCATCACCAGGAGCAACGCGTACTGTTCGAGAGGGCTTATCATGAAGTCTCTTCAGGCTTCAGATCGTCCACGGCTCTCGTCTCCTTCCCGGTTTCGGATCGAAGGGTTTTGTACACGTACCCCCTACCCCTATCCACGAAACATCTCCCAGGCACTGAGCGGGGAGATCCGGAGCGTACAACCGAATCTCCCCGCCATTTTCGGGGATCAGGCGACCAGGGTGTAGCCGGCCTCCTCGATAGCGGCCCTCAGGTCGTCATCGGTCACCCGGCTTTCGTCGTAGCGCACCTCGACGGTGCCCTTCTCGAAGTCCGCGTCGGAGTGCTCGACGCCATCGAGCTTGTTCAGCTCGCCCTCGACGGCGGCCTTGCAGTGAGCGCAGCTCATTCCCTCCACGTTCAGGGTTCGCTCGACCATAGCGTCTTCTCCTTTCCCGTCGATCTCCTACACTCTCATGAACCGCTCTACGGCTTCGAGCAGCTCATCGACCTTCTCGTCCGCTTCCCGGCCTCCGCTCTCGATCGCCCGGCGCACGCAGTGGTCGGTGTGGTCCCTGAGCAACAACAGGGCCACCTTCTCCGAGGCGGAGATGAAGCTCGAGATCTGGGTGAGGACGTCGACGCAGTACTCGTCGTTCTCGACCATGCGCTGCACGCCCCGCACCTGTCCCTCGATCCTCTTCAGACGGGCCAGGATCTTCTCCTTGTCCTGAGCCTTGATGTAGCCGTGGGCCTCCTGGCTCTTCGCGCTCTCCATCCGTCAGCCGATCTCCTCTCTGCGCAAGCGAAGCGCGTTGCTCACCACCGTCACAGAGGATAGCGCCATCGCCAGAGCCGCGAGGGCCGGGTTCAGGA
The DNA here is from genome assembly GCF_059772285.1 of Rubrobacter sp. M3-4. NCBI lineage: Bacteria > Bacillati > Actinomycetota > Rubrobacteria > Rubrobacterales > Rubrobacteraceae > Rubrobacter > Rubrobacter sp. M3-4. Next base: position 131,609 of record NZ_JCBAJP010000002.1, on the reverse strand, counting down.
ACCCGTACTGACCGAGGAACGGGTGCAGCACCCCGGGCGTTCCTCCGCCGCTGAAGACCGGGTAGAGTACGCCGGCCGCCACCGGTATCAGGACGACGTTGTAGGCGAAGGCCCAGAAGAGGTTCTGTTTTATGTTGCGCACGGTGGCCCTGGAGAGACGGATCGCCCGCGCGACCCCGCGAACGTCGCCCGAGATCAGGGTGATGTCCCCGGCCTCCATCGCCACGTCGGTCCCCGTGCCGATGGCGATACCGAGGTCTGCCCGGGCGAGCGCCGGGGCGTCGTTTATGCCGTCCCCGACCATCGCGACGCGTCTGCCCTCCTTCTGGAGCTTCCGGATCTCCTCTTCCTTGCCCTCCGGCAGGACCTCGGCGAGGACGCGGTCCAAGCCGAGCTCCCGGCCGACGGCCTCTGCCGTGCGGCGGTTGTCGCCGGTGATCATGGCAACCTCGAGCCCCATCCGGTGCAGCTCTTCGATCGCCTCTTTGGATTCCTCGCGCACCACGTCGGCGACGGCGAGGATCCCTGCGGGGTTCCCGTCCACCGCGACGAGAACGGGCGTCTTCCCGTCGGCGGAGAGGTCGTCCAGCCGCGGCGCAAGCCCGTCCACGGGAACACCGGCCTCCTGCATGAGCCTGAAGTTGCCCACGAGCACCTCGTGACCGTCGACCCCGGCCCTGACACCGCGACCGGTCGGGGCCTCGAACGAGGTGGGGGACTCCGGCGAGATCCCTCTCTCCTCGGCCCCCCTCACTATCGCTTCTCCGAGCGGATGCTCGCTGTCGCGCTCCGCGGCGGCGGCGAGACGCAAAAGCTCTTCTTCCGTGAAGCCGTCGCCCGCGATCACGTCCGTCAGAACGGGCTCCCCTCGGGTGAGCGTGCCGGTCTTGTCGAAGACGACCGTGTCCACCCGGCGGGCGTTCTCCAGCACCTCGCCGCCTTTGATCAGTATCCCTCGCTCGGCCCCCCGGCCGGTGCCGACCATGATGGAGGTCGGGGTCGCAAGCCCCATCGCGCACGGGCAGGCGATGATCAGGACGGCGACCGCGTTGAGCAGCGCGTGGGTGAAGGCGGGCTGCGGACCGACGATGAGCCAGACGAAGAAGGTGAAGACCGCGACCAGTATCACGGCCGGCACGAACACGGCGCTGATCCTGTCGGCCAACCGCTGGATCGGGGCTTTGGAACCCTGCGCCTCCTCGACCATCCTCATGATCCTGGCGAGAGCGGTATCGCGCCCAACTTTCGTGGCCCGCATCCTGAAGGACCCGCTCTTGTTGATGGTCGCCCCGATCACCTCGTCCCCCTCCCGCTTGGTGACGGGCAGGGACTCACCGGTGATCATGGCCTCGTCCACCGCGGACTCCCCGGAGATCACGACGCCGTCGACCGGGATCTTCTCTCCGGGCCTCACCACCACGACGTCCCCGACAGCGACTTCTTCGACGGGCACGTCGACCTCTTCACCGTCGCGCACGAGGCGCGCCGTCTTCGCCTGCAGCCCGGCGAGCTTCTTTATCGCGTCGCTGGCCCGCCCCCTAGCCCGGGCTTCGAGCAACCTGCCGAGCAGGATGAGGGTGATGATCAGGGTGGAGGTGTCGAAATATACGTCCGCCCTGCCGGCGAAGAGCCCCGGTGCGAAGGTCGCCACCGCGCTGTAGAGGTAGGCGACGCTCGTCCCGAGCGCGACCAGCGTGTTCATGTCGGCCTGCAGGTGCCTGAGGGCCCCCCAGGCTCCCCGATAGAAGCGCCGCCCGAACCAGAACTGGACCGGCGTCGCCAGGATCAGCAGCCCAACGTTCCACAGCTGCCCGGGAACCGGCGGTCTGAAACCGAACATGTGTGGGATGCTCCCGAGCACTACGAGGAGCGTGAGTGCGGCCGCCCCGAGGAAATCCTTCTTCAATATGGACTGCTCTTTACGATCTTCCGGCTCGGCAGAGCCGCCATCCTCCGCATCGAAGACCACCTCGTAGCCGGCTCCCGTGACGGCCCGCTCGAAGTCTTCTCTCCCGGTTTCCCCGGGCAGATACTCCACCGTAGCCCTGCCGGTCGCCAGGTTGACGTTGGCCCCCAAAACCCCGGAAACTCCCTCCAACGCCCGCTCGACCCTGCGGACGCAGCTGGCACACGTCATCCCCCGGACCTCGAAGTCGACCCGCTCGACCGGCACCTCGTAGCCCGCCCCCTGCACGGCCTCGACCAGCGCCCGGGGATCAGGGGCCCCCTCCCCATACTCGACCCGGGCCGTGCCCGTTGCCAGATTGACGCTCGTAGAATCAACCCCGGAGACCCCGGAGAGCGTCTTCTCGACCCTCCGGACACACGAGGCACAACTCATCCCCCTCACCGGAAGAACCAACATCTTCCGCTCTTTGGTCTCGCTCATAGAACTCCTTTCAGATCGGAGCCTCTATTCATATACTATACCCCCCTACCCTATATGTCGAACAAAAATCTCTAGGGTCGGGGGCAACGGAAGACGAAGTGGTAGGGGAAGCCCGCATCGAGGGTCTGGCAGGAGAATCCGGCCGAGGCGAGGAAGGCGCGGCCCTGCTCCGGCGAGAGGGCCTCGTCGGCGGGGGGGCCGGCGTCGCGCTCGACCTCGGCGTTCCAATCGACGACGAGGAGGAAGCCGCTGGGGGTGAGCAGGCGTTGCATCTCGCGCAGGGCCTTCTCTTCGAGCTCGTGCAGGAGGTTGACGGCGAGGATGCGGTCGGCGGAGCCGTCAGGGAGGGGGACGGCATCGTCTGAGATGTGGTGCACGGAGACGTTGGGGAGGTGTTCGGCGGCGAGCCGCTCGCGGAGGCGTTCGATCATCTGGGGGTTCTCGTCTATGGCGTGGACGGTGCCGCGGGGGAGCCTGTGGGCCAGGGGGATGGTGAGCGTCCCCGTCCCGGCGCCGTAGTCCACGACGGTCTCGTCTCCGGCGAGGTCGAGCAGGTCGAGCACCCGGTCGTTGGGCAGGAAGCGCTGGCGCTCCGGCCGGTCGAGGTTGCCCGCCCGGGAGGGATCGAACTTGCGTGGGTGCCTGCGTTCCACGGGGGGAATATAGCAGAAAAGCGCTCCGGGCGTGCTAACATCACGGGATCGCACCACGAAGCAGGAGAGGAGAGGATGGATCCGGCGGAGGGTGCCGAAGAGATCATACTGGTCGACGAGAACGACGAGCCGCTCGGCCCGGAGAGCAAGCTGCGGGCGCACGAGGGCGGAGGAAGGCTGCACCGGGCATTCTCGATCTTCATCTTCGACCGCGAAGGGAGGATGCTGCTGCAGCGCCGGGCGGCGGGGAAGTACCACTTCGCCGGGCTGTGGACCAACGCCTGTTGCGGACACCCCCGCTGGGGCGAGGGACTGGAGGAGGCCGCCCACAGGAGGCTGAAGGAAGAGTTCGGCTTCGACACCGGGCTCGAGGAGGCCTTCAGCTTCGTCTATCGGGCCTCAGACGAAGAGAGCGGGCTCACCGAGCACGAGTTCGACCACGTCTTCTACGGACGCTTCGACGGCGAGCCCGATCCGAACCCCGAGGAGATCGGAGCGTGGAGGTGGGAAGAGCCGCAGGCGGTGCTCGAGGATCTGGAGAAGAACCCCGCCTCTTACACGCCGTGGTTCAGGATCGTCGCCGGGAGGGTAGCAGAAGAGGGGCCGGCGGTCGGCCAGCCCCTCCGGGACGGGGATACCTCCGTCCGCTAGCCCTTGTAGGTGAGGACGCGTCCCCAGGTGCTCTTCGTACCCCACAGGCCACGCCTCAAGACCTCGAGCTGGACTATCTGGGAGTGGTCCACGAAGAGGTTGACCTCCGGGCCGTAGTTCTTGATGTACCACTCGAAGACCTCGGGGTCGGCCGCCTCGAACATCACCTTCTCGAGCCCCAAAGTGTTTATGACCTCGGCGGGCACGTCGGTGCGCCAGGTCTTCACGCTCTCGGTGATGCCCTCGGACTCTATCATGATCAGGTAAGCCCCCGCGTCGATGAAGCGCTTCGCCTGGGCGATCATCCAGCCCGGGTCCTGGGTACCCTCGGCCTCGAGCTCCTCGGCGGTCGTGGTGCCGCCGGCGCCGAACTGGATGCCGACCTCCGGCTTGGCCTTCAGGCCCGCCTTCTGCACCTTGTCCACCACCCGCAGCCAGTCGTCGGTCGGGATGGTGATGAAGCCGCCGGAGATCTCGATGATGTCGAAGCCGACGTCCTTGCAGGTCTGGATGTACTTCTCGACCGCGTCGTATCCCTGGGTGAGGACGGTCTCCATGAACCCGCCGGTCGAGACCATCACGTCGTGCTCGTGGGCGGTCTCTATGATCTCCCGGAGAGCCTGCTCGGGCATCAGGGTGAACGCCCCGCCGGCGAACTTCACCGAGTCTATGTACTGGCCCATCGTCTCGAAGACGTCGGAGAGGTAGCGCTTGCCCATCGCCGCGTAGTAGGGCCCCCGGATCTCGGTGATCCCGCGGGTGCGCGGCTTCTCCTCGCGCTCGTTCATCCGCAGGAAGCCAAAAGCGCTCCCCTTGGCCGAAGCAACGGTCTCGCTCATCCTTTCGTCCTCCTTCCTTACAGTTTCCCTGTGCGGGCGAGGAGTTTCGCGAGCTCCCCGACCTCTACATCCTCCAGGCGTCGTACGGCTTCGGAGATCTCCTCCCTGAGCCTCGAGTCCGCGTGCGGCTCCGCGAGGCGCTCGAACTTCTCCTGCGCCCGCTCCCAGGAGATCGGCCTGGTGAAGAACCCCTCGTAGTCGGACTTCTCCTTCTCGAAGACCTTCCCACCCCGGAGGCGCACCCTGAGCCGCGCGGGCATCTCCCCGGGGAAGCGGGCGCTCAGGTCGTCCGCCGGCCGCACCTCGACCCTCTTAAGGAGATCCTGTACGTCCTTCGCGACGATGCGCTCGGGCCGGTACTGGGCCGGGTAGACCTCGCCGTCGAGGAGGGCGACCGCGAGGAGGTAGGGCAGGCTGTGGTCGGCCTCCTCCTTGGTGCGGACGGTCTTCTTCTCCCCCTCCTCCCCCCCACCGATGATGTTGTAGGCGACGTCGAAGGTCTCGAGCTCGACCGACTCGACGTCCCCGGCGTCTATGCCGTGCTCCTCCCTGAGCTCCAGGATGCCCTCCAGGGCGGACTGGGAGTGGATCTCGGCGTTGTACCGCTTGACGATCGTGCGGCGTACGAGCTCGAGGTCCTGATCCGCCCACCCGGCGTCGAAGCGACCGGCGATCGCGTCCATGAACCCCTTGTTGCCCTCGAAGACCTCCGGCGGCCCGGTGATCCCGCGCGCGGCGAGGAAGGCCGCGTGCGCAGCCATGAACCCGGTGTTCGGGTAGGCGAGGCCCTTCCAGTTGGAGAGCGCCCCGGTGCGGGTCACGCGCAGGGCGTTGTTCGCGGTGCCGCTTATGGCTACGGCGTTGGCTATCCTTTTTGCGTCGAGGCCGAGCGCCTTCGCCACGCCCGCCGCGGCGGCGTAGGCCCCCTGGGTGGTGTGGTCGAAGCCCTTGGCCCGCACGGGCGCGACCTCCGAGAGGCGGCACTGCACCTGGTAGGCGACCGCGAGCGCGACCAGGAGGTCCCTCCCCGTCCTCCCGGCGTACTCGGCGGCGGAGAGCACCGCGCCGAGGTTGTCCGACGGGTGGCAGGTCTCTCCGGGGGCGAGGAACGAGTCGTTGTAGTCCAGGTAGCGGACGAGCGCCCCGTTGTAGAAGGCGGCCCGGTCGGGGGCGGTCCTGCCGCCCCCTATCATGGTCGCGAGCGGGTTGCCGCCGAACTCCTCTATCTCCGCGCGGATCTTCCTCACCGGCTCGCCGTCGAGGGCGCCTATCGCGCACCCCAGAGCATCGAGGATGCGTACCTTGAGCTCCCTTACCGCCTCCTGCGAGAGATCCTCGTAGGAGGCCCCCTCGACGAACCGGGCGAGCTCCTCCACCTGGGTCATGCCCGGACCTCCACAGGACGCGGCTGGTAGCTCCCGGGAACGGCCCGCATGCTGATCGCGAGCCGGTTCCAGCCGTTTATCGCGATGACGGCCATCGTGAGAGCGACGAGCTCCTCCTCGTCGAAGTGCTCCCGCACCCGCCGGTAGACTTCATCCGGGACGTGCCCCTCGGAGACCTTCGTCACCGCCTCGGTCCACTCGAGCGCCGCCCGCTCCCTCCCGGTGTAGAAGGGCGTCTCGCGCCAGGCATCCAGGGCGTAGAGCCGCTGCTCGCTCTCTCCGGCGGCCCGGGCGTCCTTGGTATGCATGTCTATGCAGTAGGCGCAGCCGTTGATCTGCGAGGCCCTCAGCCTCACCAGCTCGAGCAGAGAGTCCTCCAGCCCGCTCCCGCGCACGTAGCGCTCCAGGCCACCCATGGCCTCCACGGCCCCCGGTGCAACCTTGGTGTAGTCTATCCTCATCTGCACACGCCACCACCTCCTTCTTCACTCTACCGCCGCGGCCTCCTCGAAGAGCGTCCTCGTCTCCTCAAGACACCCCTCGCCGCAGCAGGGAAGAGGCCGCACCCCCACCACCCGGTGGTCCTCCATCCTCGGGAAGGCTATGGGGTGCCTCAGCTTCTTCCCGGAGGGGAGCATCACCGTCGGCGTCCCGCGCACCCGGTAACGCTCCACCCCCTCCCTCGCCTCGGCGAGCACGGCCCGGCGCGGCTCATCCCCGGAGAAATCCCGCTCGAAGCGGCTCATCTCGAGCCCGGCCTCCTCGGCGATCTCGAGCAGCACCTCCCTCCTGCCGATGTTGCGCCCCTGGGCGAAGAAGGCCCGTCTCACCCGCAGGTCGTAGTCGTGGCCGGCGTCCTCTCCCTGCTGGAAAGCGCACCAGGCAGCCTCGAAAGCCGGCAGCGTCGTCTCGGGGAAATCATCCCCCTCGTAGGGGTTGAACTCGGCCAAAGGCTCCTGGATAGCCGCTATCCACCACTCCTGCTCGAGCAGCCCGCGGTCGGGCCCTCCGCTCCCGAAGACCTCCAGCGGGAAGGGCTTCTCCACCACCCTCACGCGTCCTTCATACTCGGACATCAGCCTGTGCAGGCGCACGGCCGCGATGTAGCACCACGGTCAGTAGTACTCGGCCCATTCCCAGAGCTCGGCGCCGCTTTTCCCTTCCGTCATCGAGGCCACCTCCCGTCTCTCTGGCGCACAAAGACCTGCTGTTACGGAGAGCGTGCCTGTTCAGTAATTACCCTCCGCAGACGGGCAGGAAACCCAGCAGGAGGAGAAGGGGTTACGACCCCGGAAGTGAGTAGCGAACCGGTGTGGATCAGAGCGCGTTCACCGAGAGCACGACGACTACCACGCTGATCAGGATATCTGCCATCGAGACGGCGAACGAGAGCCCCTGCAGCGAACGACGCCTGGCTGAGATCTCCGCAGCCTCCCGCCGGTCCTCCGCGGCCTCCTCGGCCTCGGCCAGCTCGCGCAGACGGCGCCCGAAGTAGGCCCCGTGGGAGGCAACCAGGAAGAACAGGATGACGAGGAGCGCGTACTCCGCGTACAGAATCCCCCCAAACCCGCCGAAGACGCCGTCGAGGATCGCGAAGAGGAAGAGGAACAGCAGATTGAGCGTCCCGACCTTCGCGTAATAGCCTCCGATGACCGAGCGTACGCCGATGCGCTCGGCATCAGACCACTTCATCGCCTTGAGCGCCGGCGAGACCACCGTGGTCGTGAACACCACCCCGCCAAGCCAGACCCCCGCGAGCAACACGTGCACCGTGTGAACGATAGCCTCGACCATCTCCTGAACCCCTCTGGACCGACTGCACCTCTCTCATCACAATATTACCATCCGCGTAATAGTAAGTGTAGCGGGCGGTGTGGCTGCGATCACCGGCGAGAGGCCTGCATCGCTCAGGTATGCGCCGGGCTGTCCGGGGTACCCAGCGTGGCGGCGTCGGAGACGAAATCCGCCAGGGTCTGGGAGGCGAGGTAGCCCAGGATGGCGTCCTGTCCCTCTTCCCAGGCATCGTGCAGAGCGCAGGGCCTGCCTTCGCCGCAGGCCCTCTCCTCCAATATACAACGGGTCATCTCGAAAGGCCCCTCGATAGCGTTCACGGCGTCGGCGAGCGTGATCTCCTCCGGCGGACGCGCGAGTCGTGAGCCTCCTCTTCTGCCCTCCCGGCTGGCGACGATGCCGCTGTGGGAGAGCTTCGCCAGGATCCTGGCGAGCAGGCGGCGGGGTATCCTGGCCTCCTTCGAGATGACGTCCGCCGTGATGAGCCCACCTTCATCGTGCTGCGCGAGATACACCAGCGCCCGGAGCCCGTAACGTCCCTCGCTTGAGAGCTCGAGCTTCAAGCGATACCCCTCCTCCCTCGTCCTATGCGGAGCCTCACTCGGTTCACCTCCCGACACGCCTCCGTCTTCACACTACTCTGACGCACAGTGTAATGTTTGTCGGCGCTCCTGTCTCCCCGTCTCGGGGGCTAACCTCTGGATCGGGCCGCCCGGGAATCCTCGTCCACCGGCAGGCGCGCCGGTCTGCTGACGGCGAAGGCACGGTGCAGGGTCCTGCCCTGAGCGGCGGAGGTGCCGGTCGGGACCAGACGTTTGTACCCCACGGTGTACTGCGGGTAGATGGGATCGTAGCGCACGACCGTCCCCGGATAGGGGGCGTCGATCATCCTGCCGTCGCCCGTGGCTATGCCGACGTGTCCTATCGTGCCGCTACCGTCGAAGTCGTCGAAGACGAGATCCCCGGGGCCGGGGCTCGAGACCGCGGTTCCGTAGGAGTACTGCGCGGCGGCGGAGTGAGGCAGGTAGATGCCGAAGTGGGCGTAGACCTCCATCGTCAGCCCCGAGCAATCGACGCCCTGCCGCGAATCCCCACCGTAGAGGTACGGCACCCCCAGCCAGGTCTTCGCCTCGGCCAGCACGTCCTCTCCGGTGACGGAACCACCGCCGGTGGCTCCGGCCCCGACGGCGACTATCTTCACGGCGTCCGCGACGATGTACCCGGGAGATCCGGTCCAGCGGGAGAACAGGATGCTGTAGCGATCCCCCGCGTTCATCCTGAAGGTGCCGAGCAACACCCAGCGCCCACCGTTTCTGGTCTCGTCCACCCGCACCCACTCCATGCCCGAGGCGGTCTTTATCCCCACGGGGGCAGAAGGATTGTAGCCCGGGCTCGCGGGCCATCGGGCGTAGACCCTGTAGCTGCCGGAAGCCGGTATCCTGACCCTGAACGCAGCGGCGTCGGAGACCGCCTTCGGGGTGGTGAACCGGTAGTTCGCCCCGTACTTCTGCGGGCTGTAGGAGCTCGTCCCCCAGGCGCTCGAGGCCCGGAAGCGACCCGGGGTCGCGTTGTCCACGACCTGAGAGTAAGAGGCGGCGAGGGCCACGCCCGAAAGGAGACAGAAAAAGAAGGCCGAGGTGACGGCGGCAGCCCAAAAACGTGCGAGACGTCCCATGTACTCCCCCCTCCAGGAAGACCACGCTTCTCTTCTTCAAGAAACCACGCCCATATTATCGGGTGGCGGACGGGGAAACTTAAACCCGCGGGCACACCCGCTCAGGGCTTCGTGTCCGCGATGAAATCCTCGTAGGTGAGCGGCTGGGGCATGGCGGCTTCCTCGCGGCACATCCCTACCTCGGCCATCGCGGCATCCTCGAGCAGACGCTCGGCGAGCCGGGCATATTCCGGACCGAAGTCCCTCACCTCGCGGGCGAGGGCTTCGAGCTCCTCCTGCACCGCCCCGAGGGCGGCGATCCGCCTCAAGCTACGCGCCGGGATCTCTATCTCGCACCTCCGCCGATAGTCTCGGGCCGCCCCTCTCCGACTCTACATCCTCCGCTGGGGAAAGGCATCGCCCATCCAGAGGGTGTTCGACGGGCCACCAGGCCCCTTTTCAACCCCTCACCTCCTCTATCTGGGGGCCATCCTGATCGCGCCGTCGAGCCGGATGACCTCGCCGTTGAGCATCTGGTTCTCGATTATGTGCTTCGCCAGAGCCGCGTACTCCTCCGGCCTGCCGAGGCGCGCGGGGAACGGCACCTGCCGGCCGAGCGACTCGCGGGCATCTTCGGGGAGCGCCGCGAGCATCGGAGTGTCGAAGATGCCCGGCGCGATCGAGACGACGCGGATGCCGTAGCGGGCGAACTCGCGGGCTATGGGGAGCGTCATCGAGACCACCCCTCCCTTGGAGGCCGAGTAGGCGGCCTGCCCGATCTGTCCCTCGAAAGCTGCGACGGAGGCGGTGTTGACGATGACCCCGCGTTCCCCGTCCCGGGTGGGCTCGTTCTCGGCCATCACCGCCCCTGCGAGTCGGATGGCGTTGAAGGTGCCGATCAGGTTGACCTGTATCGTGCGGGTGAACAACCCCAGGTCATGGACGCCCTTGCGGCTCACCACCCGTGCTGCGGGGCCTATCCCCGCACAGTTGATGAGCCCGCGCAGCGTCCCCATCCGCCGCGCCGCCTCGACGGCCGCCTTCACGCTCTCCTCGTCGGTGACGTCGGTGCGGACGAAGGTTGCCCGCCCACCGAGCTCCGAGGTCGTCTTTTCCCCGGCTTCTTCGTTTATCTCGGCGATCACCACGCCCGCCCCCTCACCGACCAGCATGCGCGCCGTGGCAGCCCCGAGCCCGGATCCCCCACCGGTAACGATGAACACACCATCTCTTGTCTGCATCTCTCCCCTCCGTAAGGGCAGCGCCACACATCTCCCTCACCCGCACGGCGAACCGCGCGGACCGCCGATATCATAGCGGTAACGCCCGCGAGAATCCGGATGTGCCGCCGTCGGGCCTGCTACAGGCGGTGCTGCGGGTCGAGTTGCTGCTCGATCGCGTCCGTCGCGATGCCGTCGGGCTCGAGAGAGGCGAGCTCCGAGTAGGTCTCCTGGTCGGGGGCCGTCCAGAGGAACACACCCACCCCGGCACCGCGCAGAACCCTCACCATCTCCTCCGAGGCGCCCCTGTACTCCAGCATCGCCGCATCCGCCCTGCTCTCCCGCACCACCCGGCTCACCTCACGAGCGGCCTCCGCCGCAGATGTCCTTCTCTGCGCGAGCGAGATACCGGTCGCGACCCCCGGCGCCTCCTGCTTGAAACGGGCGATCACCCGGCGGTCCGTGGAGCTGACGAGCGTCCTCTCCAGAAGCCCGTACCGGCGCAGCATCCCGCAGGCCCGCTCCTCCCCCCCGCGCCTCTTCCAGTCGAGGTTGAGGATCATGTCCGAGCCTGCGACCACCCTGAGGAACTGCTCCATGTCCGGCAGGCTTTCGGCCCTCTCTCCTGTGGGCTCATCGTGCGAGACGACGAGCCTTCCGTCCCGGAGCGCCACGACGTCGAACTCCACCGCCCGAGCACCTATCTCCGCGGTGCGCTCCACCGCCGCAAGAGAGTTCTCCGGTCGCCCTTCCCCGTGCGCCCCCCTGTGAGCCACAGCAACCGTCGAATCGAAGGGGAACTCCATCCACACAGCGCGTTCCTGCCCTGCACCAGATCTCCGTGTAAACCTCTCCACAGGGCGGAGAGGATAGCACCAAAATCCCGTTTCAAAGCAGAAGATCGTTCGAAGTCTCACACCGGGAGCCATGCAGGCATACCTTCAGTACACGGTATCACCACAGTCGTATGACACGGGATCAACCACCCATCTCGACTTGGGGAACCCTTTCAGCATCAGAGCTCGTCAATCTGTCGATAGCAACCCCAGGAGAGTTTCGACCAAGCCCCGATGATAAACTTGTCAGCACCCATGAGTGGAGGGTCATCTCGGAACTTGGGGCGGGTTACACTACGCGACGTGGCGCAAGAGGCCGGGGTTTCGATCAAGACGGTCTCCCGCGTGATCAACGGCGAGCGCGAGGTCAATCCGGAGACGGCGGCGAGGGTGTCTGAGGTGGCGGCCAGGCTAGGTTATCGTCCAAACGAGCTTGCCCGCAGCCTCAAGGGTCGCCACACACGTACGATTGGGCTCATGATCGCCGACATCTCCAACCCCTTCTACGCGGCGCTAGCGCGAGCGGTCGAGGAGGTGACCCGTTCTCGCGGGTACACGATGATCCTGTGCGCCTCCTCGGAGGATCCGGAGATAGAACGTGAGTACGTCGAGGTGCTCTCCGGGCGACGGGTTGACGGGCTTCTTTTTGTCCCGGCACCCGGCGACGGCAGCCATCTGCGCAGGGAGCTGGAGGCCGGCCTCCCCATGGTCGCGATCGATCGCCCGGCAGAGGGCATCCGCACCGACACGGTGACGGTCCAGAACGCAGCCGGCACCAGGAAAGCCGTGGAGCACCTGATCTCCCACGGCCACCAGCATATAGCCTTCATCGGAGGCGGCAAACGCCTCCACACGACCCGCAAGCGGCTGCAAGGCTACCTTGAAGCCACGAGAACCACAGGATTGCGAGAATGTTTTCGGCTAGGCTGCAGCACCGCTTCCGCAGCAGAGGAAGCAATGCTCGAGCTGCTCGAAGCTCCCGACCATCCCACCGCCATCTTCGCGGGGAACAACCTGATCTCGATCGGTGTTCTCGAAGCCATCGCCCGTGCCGGACTACGCATCCCCTACGATATCGCCTTCGCCGGCTTCGATGATTTTCCCCTCGCCTCCTCCCTCCGACCTCGCCTCACCCTGGTGCGACAACCAGTCGACGAACTGGGGCGTAAAGCCGCTGAGCTTCTCTTCGATCGGCTTGAGGGAAAGAAATCTTCTTCTCCAAGCCGGATCATCCTTCCCACCCGCCTCATCGTGCGTGAGTCCTGTGGCTGCGTACCTTCCTGATCCGATGCTTGACACGTACGGGGGGCTTGTGATACTGTGCGTTTTGACAAGGTTGTCAATACGGTGGAGAAAGGGAACCCGCGGCGGAGGTAGGTCGTGACGGGTAGTAACCCAGAAAAAGATCTTGTAGGAACTGACAAGGAACCCGTTCTTCAGGTTAGCAGGGTAAGCAAGTCTTTCGGTGCCGTACAGGCATTGAGGGATGTAGATTTCGAGGTCTATCCAGACGAAGTCGTAGCCCTATGCGGCGACAACGGGGCGGGAAAGTCCACGCTCATAAACATCATCACGGGGGTCTTTCCACCGGATTCTGGGGAGATCTTCTTCCAAGGCGAGCGAGTTGAGTTTTCCACGCCGCAGGACGCACGCGAGCGGGGCATAGAAACAGTTTATCAGGATCTTGCCGCCGCCCCGCATCTCGATGCGGTCGCAAATATGTTTCTAGGGCGTGAGAAGTACAGGAAAGGGATTTTGGGACGGCTCGGGTTCCTAGATCACAAGGCGATGAGAAAGGAAGCCGAGGAGCAACTGGAACGCCTCAAAATTCGGGTACAGGACATGCGAAAGCCGGTGAGCACCTTCTCCGGGGGGATGCGCAAGGGCGTGGTGGTGGCCCGGGCAGCGATGTGGGCGAGCAAGCTCATCGTGATGGACGAGCCCACGGCCGCACTAGGTGTCAACCAGGTGAGGGTGGTTCTGGACATAATCCGCAAAGTGAGGGACTCCGGGATACCGGTCATCTTCATCAGCCACAGCCTACCCGAGGTTTTCGAGGTAGCCGACCGCATTGTCGTATTGCGACTCGGGCAGGTGGCGGCCGAGCTAGACCCTGCCTCGTGCTCCATGGACGATGTGGTTGCGGCCATGACCGGTTCGGCTGGCGGTGGAAAGGTGGCCTGAGATGGTGAAGCTGAAAGCCAGGTTGACAAGTAAGGAGGTTGGAGAGCAGAGTCTGCGGCGTTTTGGCATCTCATCGGCGTTCATATTCCTGATTCTGCTCGCGCTGATCGTCATCTTCTCCATCCTGGAGGGCGGAGCGTTCCTGAGCGGCAAGAACTTCATGAACATAGCCGTTGACGCCTCGGAGCTCCTGCTCATGGCCGTCGGGATGACGTTCGTCATCATAACCGCCGGCATAGATCTCTCGGTCGGTGCAACCCTCGTGCTCTCTAGCGTGGTCGCCGCCAACACCATGGTTGCGCTCTCCGGCACTCCGCAGCAGGTGCACCACTACATCTACCCGCACCAAAATGTCGCTATACCGGTGGGCATACTCGTCGGGCTCGCTGTCGGCGTGGTCTGTGGGCTCATAAACGGGCTCGTGATCACGCGCCTCAAGCTGACGCCGTTCATAGCAACGCTAGGCACGCTGGGACTCTTCCTGGGTACGGCCCAGATACTCTCTGGTGGGGTGAACGTTCCCTACGTACCACCGGCGATCCAGTCCCAGATCGGCACGCGCAATCTGTTCGGTATGCTGCCGGTCCCGATCGCGGTCGCCATCGTCGTCGTCGTGATAGCCGCTCTCGCTCTGCGGCAGACCCGCTTCGGGCGCTACACGTACGCCATCGGCTCCAGCGCGGAGGCGGCACGCAAGGTGGGGATAAACGTCGAGCGTCACCTACTCAAGGTATACGTACTCTCCGGCTTCCTCTCCGGGCTCGCCGGGATAATAGACCTCGCCCGGTTCAATACCGCATCTCCGGGGACGCATACCCTTGACAATCTAAATGTAATCTCTGCCGTGGTTATAGGAGGAGCAAGCCTCTTCGGCGGGATCGGGAGCATCCTGGGCTCGGTAGTCGGCACCTTCATACCCGCGGTCCTGCAGAACGGATTCATCATAGAAGGTGTCCAGGCTTTCTGGCAGCAGGCCACCATTGGGGTGATCCTCATCCTCGCGGTCTACATAGACCAGAGACGCAAGAGTGCAGAAGAACGTTCATGAAAGAGGGAGAAAGGAAAGCGATGGAACGCCAGAGCGGTAGGAGAGCCTTCAGTCGGCGGGAATTCCTCGGCGTGGCGGCCGCGGGCGGCTTCGGAGCGATGCTGCTCGGCGGTTGCGGAGGAGGGTCAAGCAGCGGAGCAACGAGCAGTACAGGTAGTGGACAGGCCAAAGCCAAAAAGAACTACAGGATCGTCCTCATCGTGGGCGTCCTCGGGGACGAGTTCTATACCACGATGGGCTGCGGAGCTTCAGCGGAGGCGAACAAACTCGGGGTGGATCTCAAGATACAGGGGCCTAAGGACTTCGACCCCAGCGAGCAGACCCCTATCCTGAACGCCGCCATCCAGTCGAGTCCGGATGCCATACTCATCGCGCCGACGGACAAAACCGCCATGATCGCCCCGATACAGAGCGCGGTGAACCAGGGCATCCCCGTCATAGCCGTGGACACGACGATAAACAAGACGGACATTCTTCTGGCCCACATAGGTTCGGACAACTTCAAAGGTGGGCAGGTCGCAGGAGACGCTCTCGCGAAGGCAGTAAACAAGAAGGGTAAGGTCTTCGTGGTCAACGTCAAGCCGGGTATATCCACGACCGACGCTCGCCAGAAGGGTTTCGAAGCCGCCATAAAGAAGTACCCGAACATCCAATACCTCGGGGCCCAGTACGACAACGACGATCCCACCAAGGCAGCCTCCATAACCTCGGCCGTACTGCAGAAGAACCCCGATCTCGCGGGAATCTTCGGCACCAACATCTACGCCGGGGAGGGCGCAGCCACCGGCGTGCGTCAGGCAGGCAAGAAGGGGCAGGTGAAGATCATAGAGTTTGACGCCTCCCCCACAGAAGTCAAGGACCTCAAGAAGGGAAGCGTGGATGGTCTGATCGCCCAGCATCCCGGGGATATAGGAAGGCTGGGCGTCAAGATGGCCGTAGAGTATCTCGACACCAAGAAGAAGCCGCAGAAAAAGAACGTCACGACCGGCTTCACCGTCGTCACCAGAGGCAACGTGAACGACCCCAACGTGTCGAAATACCTCTACAAGGCCCAGTGCTAGAAGCGCTCCTGCAGGAGCACGAAGGCACTCCCTGTCAGCGAGGCCCAGAATCCGGCGAGCAGGTAGCCGCCGAGCACGTCCGAGGGGTAGTGAACCCCCAGGTAGATCCTGCTGAAGCCGATGACGAGGACCAGCAACACCCCGGCCGCCAGCACGAGCCACCTCCAGCCACCGGAGAGTAGTCGGGCGAGCAGGAGCGCGAGCACCCCGTAGAAGGCCACGGCCATGTCGGCGTGCCCGCTGGGGAAGGAGAAGGAGTGCGGGATCGGATATCCGGGGAAGTGGAAGAGGTGCGGTCTGATCCTCTCCACGGTGTCCTTGACGATGGTGGTGAGAACCATGTCCCCGACGGTGCACACCGGCATGTAGAGGGCATACCACCGCAGACCCCGCAGATAGAAAAGGACGACGCAGACCGCGAGCAACACCGTGACCACCGAGTAATACCCGAGCGTGGTCGCTGCGACCATGAGCCCCTCGATGGAGGGAGAGAACACCCCGTGCACCTCCATCATGACGGCGACGTCGAGAGGACGGGTCACACCGCGGGAGACGACGTAGGCGAGCACGGCGAACGCGGCGAGTAGAAGGAGGGCCGAGGCCCCCAGGAAGGAGGCACCCCACGCATCACGCCCCCCGCGGCGGGTATGCCGCGGCCCACCTCTGCCGCCCGCTCCCTTCGGGTTCATCCTCTCAGGTTATCAGAGAGGAGTAAGAGGTGGATGAGAGTACGCTCAAGAAGACGGAACGAAGAGCGAGAAGGTGCTTCCATCGCCGGGAGTGCTCTCGAACTCTATGCTCTCACCGCGGACCTCGGCCCGAACCCGGCCGCTCTCACGTGCCTCTCACACCTCCCGGATATCCTATTATTCCTTGCGGAAACGTGTAAACGCCTGGCAAGGGCGCGGCGAGAGAGGAACCCGGATCCGCTCGATGACCCAAGGACACCACATACTTATACTCACCGCCGGGGCGGGAGGAGGGCACAAGGCCGCCGGTGAGGCCCTCTCCGGCGAGCTCGCCTCAGCCGGGCACCACGTCCTCGTCGAGGACGGTCTGAACCTCATGTCCGGGTGGATCGAACGGCTCGCCGTGAGCTCCTACCGGAAGGGCCTCACGAGGGGCTCGACCGGTCGGCTCCCGACATCGTGGGGGATGGCCTTCAAGGTCACCTCCAACCGACACGGGTCGCGCATGATCCACCGTCTGACGAGCAGCCCGGCTTTCACGAAAGAGCTGCGGGCCCTTCTGCGCTCGTCCGCCCCCGACCTCGTGGTCTCGACCTACCCGCTCGTGAGCGCGGCCGTGGGCCGTCTGCGCAGCAGTGGGGAGCTTCCCTGCCCAGTCGCGGCGCTCATCACGGATTACGGGGCGCACCCTCTGTGGGTCGCCTCGGGCGTGGACCTCAACCTCGTCCCCTCCCGCATCTCGGCCGGTCTGGTCGAGCGAGCGGGTGGCAAGGCCCTGGCGGTGCGCATCCCCACACGCGCGTCGCACGCCAGGGTAGACCGCCGAAGGGCGAGAGATGACCTGGGCGTCCCGCAGGAAGGGGCGTCCGTCGCCCTGATCTCGGGTGGAGCCTGGGGAGCCGGGAACCTGGGGGAGACGACCCGCACAGTGCTTGGGTGCGGCTGGCATGCAATCGTGGCGACCGGCGGAAACGAGGCACTGATGAGACGCCTGCGGGATCTGCTGGGGGGCGAGGAGCGCGTGCTCATCCTCGGCTGGCGCAAAGACATGGCGCAGGTGATGGCGGCCGCGGACTGTCTGATCCAGAACGCCGGCGGGATGACGGCCCTGGAGGCGATAGACCTCGGCGTGCCGCTCGTCTCCTTCGACCCGATAGCCGGCCACGGCGAGTACAACGCCAGGATCATGGAGGAGGCTGGGGTGGCGCTCTGGGCGCGCGACACGAGGGCTCTCGAAGAGATACTCACCGCCGGACATCCCCCCGCCCCGCAGCGCGAAGAGGGCCTGCCCTCCGCTGTCGAAGCCCTCGAAAACCTCCTGGCCCGCAGCCGATGATAGTCGGCATCGTGCTCATCGTCGCCTCGACGCTCGCCTACAACGCCTCCGTGATCCTGCTCGCCCTCGCCGCCCGCAGGAGCCGCGGGGGCGGTGCCTCGCTCGCGGTCTCCGCGGGCAAACGCTCCTCGGGCATCGCCGGGATAGCGCTGGACGTCGCGGGCTGGGTGTTCGAAGCCGCCTCTCTGACCTTCATCCCGCTGACGCTCGCCCGCATCGTGAGTGCGGCCGGGCTGGGGTTCCTGCTGCTTCTCTCCAGCCTCGCCCTGAAAGAACCGCTCGGGAAGGCCAAGCTCGCAGGGGCGGTGCTCCTGGTCGCCGGGCTCTCGGCAGCCGGCGTCTTCCCTCCCTCCTACGGTAGCGCATCTCCCACACCCTGGGAGTGGGCCGCGCTCGTCGCGTCCGCCGGCGCCGTGACCGCAGTTCCTTACGCGCTGCGCGGCGGACGGGCTCCGGCGCGCCCGCTCCTGTTCGCGATCTCCTCCGGCGTCTCCTACGCCCTCTCCGGAATCCTCACCAAGGGCCTGATCGACCTCCTGCCCCAGAACGCGGGTCTGGGAGACCTCCTGCCCCCACATCTGATCGGCTCCGCCCTCCTCCTCGCCGGGCTCATAGCGGCGAGCGCCGCGGCGTTCGACGCCCAGCTCAGAGCCCTGCGCGAGATGGAGGCTTCGATCGCCGCCCCGGTGATACTCGCCCTGCACACGGTGCTCCCCGTGGCCGTGGCTCCTGCATTCTTCGGGGAGGCCTGGCCCTCGGGGACCATCCCTCAAACCATACTCGGAGCCGGGATCGTCCTCACCGTCGCCGGGGCGCTCACCATCTCCGCCAGTTCGCGCGGAGTGCGCTGAGAACGTCCGGTGCCGCCGGGAGCCGCTCCACGGAAGGAGGATGCACGGCCCTCTCGAAGGTGCGCCCACGGATGATCGCCTCCAGCTCACCGGCCGACCGCGCCCAGAGGGCGACGCCGGCCCGCTCCATGGCGCGGGCGTTTATGGCGCCGTGGCCGGGTATGGGCCGGTAGAGGAGCACGGGGAGCCCAAGGGCGGCCGCCTCCAAACAGGTGACGCCTCCAGCGTTCTGGACGAGGAAGTCGGCCGCGGACATGAGGAGCGGCATCTCCTCCGTCCACCCGACGATCCGTACGTCGTCCCTCCCCGCGTACTCGTGCTGCAGGCGTCTCCTCAGCACCTCGTTGCGCCCGGTCACCGCCACGACGTGGCACGCCCGTGTCCCCGCGACGGTGCGCACACAACCCGCCAGGTCCCCTATCCCCCACGCTCCACCGACGACGAGCGCGACCGGAACCCGCAGCGGCAGGCCGAGTGTCCGCCGGGCCTCCTCCCGCGAGAGAGGTCGCCGGAAACCCTCCCGGAGCGGCATCCTCACCACGGTCGCCTTCCCCCCCGCCCGCTCGACCATCCCGGCCGAGACCTCCGAGGCTACGAGGTGGACGTCCAGCGCGGGCGAGACCCACATCGGGTGCACCCCGTAGTCGGTCACGAGCGCTGCGACCGGCACCGTGATCCTGCCACGCCGCCGCAGGTGCCCGAGCGCCGCCGTGACGAGCGGGTAGGTAGAGACGATGAGGTCGGGAGACGTAGTACGGACCACCTCGAGCAATCTACCCCCGAAGAGTGCCCCGACCAAGACCCTGACCAGGTCCGCGGTCCCCCGGAAGGAGATCGTCCACAGGAGCAGCGCCAGAGGACGCGGCAGGTGTCGCACCTGCCCCACGTACATCCCGCCGAGCCGTTCCGCCGGCACCGGGCTCATGATCTCGAGCCCGTCGCGCAACTCCACCTCCCAGCCCGCCCGCCCGAGCTCCTCCCCGAGCGCCTCCCCGGCCACAACGTGACCGCTCCCCACGGCGGCCGTGAGGATGAGGACGCGCCCGGCGGGAGAGCCGTCCGGCCCGGTCTCTCTACCCTTCGCCAACCCTCCTCCCCACCGCTCCGAAGTCGGCGAAAGTCTCGGCGGCCCCGAGCAGACGCGGTTTCGCCCCCGGAGCGGGCTGACGGGGCCTCTTGCCGAAGGTGGCCAGCCGCTCCAGCCGGGTGAGTTGCAGGGCGGTGGGCTTGGGATGCTGCCAGAGCTCCACCCTGAGCCTGGTCCCCCGCACGAAGACCCTCACGTGGGTGAGCATGAAGGTGGGAACGAAGACCGGCGGCCCCTTCAGCCAGGCCCGAATCGGGGTGAGCCAGCGCAGCCAGCAGCCGCTGTTCGCGACGATCGTCCGTCGTCCATCGTGCCGGTCGAGCACCCTCAGATCGGGCGTGTGGGTATGACCGGAGACGAAAGCGTCGATGTGCGGGACGTCGCGGTCGAGCATCGGAGGGCGTCGGCCCTGGACGACGAGCTCGTCTATCCGCTGCTCCTGGGACGGCCCGACGCCCGAGTCCGTATTCACCTCGTGCATCGCCGAGACGAACCGGCGCAGCGTACGCCCGAGCAACAGCACCAACGCGGCGAACAGAAGCAACGTTATGCTGACGAAGAAGACGGCATCCTTTATGGCCGCATCCACCCTGGGAACGAGCAGGTATGCTTTGTAGAAAATCCGAGGCGCATCATCCGAGACCGTGGAGAAGAACGCCGCGGCCCGGTAGAAGAGGTAGAGGAGCATGAAGGGAAGCATGAGCTTCCCGGTTATGCTCCCCAGCACGTTGTAGAAGTACTTGCTCGACATCCACTGCGGGATCGCCGAGAGCGGACGGACGTCCCGCATCTCCGAGAGGTCGAGGTTGCGTGAGATCCTGCCGAGGGGTACGATCCGGCGCTCGAAATCCCGTACGATGTGGAAGCCGAGCGGGGTGCTCAACGGCGAAGAGTAGTCGTCCACGCGGTTCGGGGGGTCGAACTGATCCCCGTGCTCGCAGTAGACCGTATACCGCTCCCCATCCCTCCCTCGCAGCCCCACCAGGTAGGAGAGCGCGAACTCGTCCACCCCGATCCCCTCTTCGAGGCTACCGCGGGCCCTCTCGTTCCACCACACCTCGGCGTCGTGGTTGCCGGGCAGATACACGATGCGCCGGTCCTTGGACCGAGAGAAACGGCGCAGCGCCTCGAAGAGACGCTCGTACTCGGGGCGTTCGAGGATGATCCCGGCCCGGTCCTTTCCCGCGGCCGGCTCTCCGACCAGCAGCAGATCAAGGAAATCCCCCGCGAGGACCAGCTCGACCGGCCCCTCGTGGGTGGAGATGTCCTCGACGAGCTGGGTGAGTTCCTCCGCGGCCTCGAACCCGTCGCACCCGGGGTCCCCGCCTATGTGACAGTCCGAGACGAAGACGACCAGCGCATCCTCCCCGAGGACCTTCACCCGGTCCTCCAGAAACCTCTCGTCTTCCGCACCCATTGCTTGATCATTTTAATCT
Organism: Rubrobacter sp. M3-4; assembly: GCF_059772285.1. NCBI lineage: Bacteria > Bacillati > Actinomycetota > Rubrobacteria > Rubrobacterales > Rubrobacteraceae > Rubrobacter > Rubrobacter sp. M3-4. The sequence continues at coordinate 110,499 of NZ_JCBAJP010000002.1, read as the reverse complement.
TCGTTATGAAGAATTCGGTAAGAAGGTGAACCCCGGGGCGAACGGGTATATATGATCCCTGGTGGAGCGAGCAAGAGGAGGTGCCGAGATGTCCGACCTCGCGAGCAAGACGTGCGTGCCCTGCAAGGGCGGGACCCCGCCGCTCAAAGGTAAGGAGCTCGAGGAGCTGGCCCGGCAGGTCCCGGAATGGGAGGTGGTAGATGAGCACCACCTGCGCCGGGAGTTTCGCTTCGAGGATTTCCAGCAGGCGCTCGAGTTCGTCAACCGTGTCGGCGAGCTGGCCGAGGAGCAGGGGCATCACCCGGACATAAGCTTCGGTTGGGGTCGGGTGGAACTCACCGTCTTCACGCACAAGATCGACGGGCTGACCGAGAGCGACTTCATCTTCGCCGCGAAGGTGGACCGGCTCCCCGGAGCTTCCTCGTAGCAGAATTAGAGGGGCTTCCATCCGGGAGCCCCTCGTCGCCCTCATCGGGTTTTACCCCTCAAACGCTCCGCGTCTGAGCCTCGTGCCGGCCTTCGGCGAACTCCTCGATGACCTTGGAGCAGAAGGCCTCGAGATCACCCGGATGGCGGCTGGTCACGAGCCCGCCGTCGGTGACGACCTCCTCGTCGACCCACTCGCCCCCGGCGTTGCGGATGTCCGTTTTGATGCTCCAGTAGGAGGTCAGCCTCCTGCCACGCACCACGTCGGCCTCGACCAGGGTCCAGGGACCGTGGCAGATCACCCCGACCGGCTTGCCCTGCTCGAAGAACGACCGCACGAAGCCGACCGCCTCCTCGTTTGCACGCAGCTGGTCGGCGCCGACGCAGCCGCCGGGGACGACGAGACCGTCGTAGTCCTCGGCGGAGACCTCGGAGAACGTCCTCTCGACCGTGAAGGTATCTCCGGGCTCGGTGTCGTGGTTCATCGTCTGAACGTCTCCGGTCTCGACGCCGACGACGTCGACGGACGCCCCGGCCTCCTCTAGTGCCCTCTTGGGCTCGGTGAACTCGACCTGCTCGGTACCCTTGGGCGCGAGCAGTATCGCGACCTTTTTGCCCCGAAGCTCTCCTGCCACCCTTATCAGCTCTCCTTCCGGGTTCGCCCGATCTACCAGAGAGAGCGTTACCCGCAGGGTGCGGCGGCTAAACAGAGACGCAGATTACCAGAGGTGGTGTACCTGCGGCCGGATGCTGCGGTCGTAGACCTCGCGGATGCGGTCCATCTCCTCGATGGAGAGCGGCGGCATCTCCGAAGCGGCGAGGTTCTCCTCGAGCTGGTCCGGGCGTTTGGCACCCGGAATGGCGCAGGAGACCTCGGGGTGCATAAGGATCCAGCGCAGCGCGAGCTGGGCCAGGGTGTATCCCTCGGGCACGAGCCCTTTGAGCTCCTCGGCGGCGGCGAGCCCGGTCTGGAAGTCCACCCCGGAGAAGGTCTCTCCACGATCGAAGGCCTGCCCCTCGCGGTTGAAGTTGCGGTGGTCGTCCGGGGAGAACTCCCTGTCCGGGCGCATCTTGCCGGAGAGGAGCCCGCTCGCGAGCGGCACGCGCGCGATCACCCCGACGTTCCGCTCGGAAGCGAGGGGGAAGAACTCCTCGGACGGCTTCTGGCGGAAGATGTTGAAGATGATCTGGACGGTCTTCACACCGGGGTAGTCGAGGGCTAGCTTAGCTTCCTCGACCTTCTCGACGCTCACCCCGTAGTTCTTGACCACCCCCTGCTCCACCAGGCGATCCAGCGCCTCGAAGGTCTCGTCCTGGGTGTATACGGCGGTCGGCGGGCAGTGCAGCTGCAGCAGATCGAGGGCCTCGACCCCCAGGTTCTTCAGGCTGCGCTCGGCGAAGCGGGCGAGGTTGTCGTAGGTGTAGCCTCCGGCGGTGTGTGGGTCGAGGCGCCGCCCGGCTTTGGTGGCGACGAAGATCTCCTCCTCGCGCTCCGCGAGGAGCCTGCCCAGAAGCCGCTCACTCCTGCCGTCGCCGTAGACGTCGGCGGTGTCGAAGAAGTTCACCCCGAGGTCCACCGCGCGGTTGAGGGTGGCGTAGGACTCCTCGTCGTCCACCTCTCCCCAGTCTCCCCCGAAGGCCCAGGTCCCGATGCTCACCTCCGAGACCCGCATTCCGGTCTTTCCAAGCTCACGATACCTCAAATCCGCACGTCCTTTCTCCCTCTAACACAACACGATCCAACCCCCGAAGAGGTTAACAGCGACAGAGGATGGTATCCAAGGCGAGATCAGAAGCCAGCGGCATCCTCCAGATCGTCCCAGAGTGCATCGGGGATGGGGGTGGCGGCGAGCTCGAGGGTGGCCCTGACGTGTTCGAGGCTGCTCACGCCGACGATGGTCGAGGCGATGCGGCTCTCGCGCAGGGAGAACTGGAGGGCTGCCGCGGCGAGCGGCACGCCGGCCTCGCGGCACACTTCGGCGATGCGCCGGGCGCGCTCGAGCAGCCGTGGCGGGGCTTCGGAGTAGGCGTAGCGGGGGTATTCCTCCGGGCCGCGGGCGAGGATACCCCCGCCGTAGGGCGCCGCGTTGAGGACGGCCACCCCATGCGAGGCCGCCACGTCCAGCAGAGGAGCCGCGCTCTGGTCGAGGAGGGTGTAGCGGTTGTGGGTTATGGCCAGCTCGAAGCAACCGGTCTCTACGTAGCGGATCATCATATCCACCGGCCCTCCAGCGACGCCGAGGTGCTCTATTACGCCTTCGTCCTTGAGTTCCATGAGGGTCTCGACCGGCCCTCCTTTCGCCATCGCCTCCTCGAAGGTGGTGTGCTCGGGGTCGTGGAGGTGGACGATCTGCAGCCTGTTCAGGCCGAGGAGCCTGAGGCTGCGCTCGACGGAGCGGCGCATCTGCTCCCCCGAGAACTCCCCCGTGGAGAGGTCGCGGTCGGCCTTGGTCGAGAGGACGAAACCCTCCGGGAGACCACCGCGCTCCTTCAGGGCGAGCCCGATGCGCCGCTCGCTCTCCCCGTCGCCGTAGGAGGCCGCGGTGTCGATGAAGTTGACGGGGCCGCGGAAGATCTCGCGCAGCGTGGCGAGCGCCTGCTCTTCGGATACACCGTATCCGAAGGTCTCGGGCATGCTCCCTAAAGGAGCGCAGCCGTAGCAGAGAGGGGTGACGCGCAGGCCCGTCCGACCCAGCTCGCGCGGCCGCAGGGCGCCGCTCAAGGGTTCTCCTTCAGGAAAGACTCTATGCGGGAGAGGTCCTCGTCCGTAAGCGTGAGATCCGCCGCGCCGACCACGCCGTCCACCTGCTCCGGGCGGCGTCCGCCGACGATGGCCGCCGTGACCGCCGGGTGGCGCAGCGTCCAGGCGATGGCGACCTCGGCCGGAGAGTACCCCCCGTGGTCTGCGCCGATCTCGCGCAGCAGTTCCACCAGCGCCAGGTTGCGCGAGAGGCGCGGTTCGTTGAAATCGGGGGCGCGCTTGCGCCAGTCGTCGTCGGGCATGTTCTCGACGCGCTCGCGGGTCATCCGGCCCGAGAGGAGACCGCTCGCCATCGGGGAGTAGACGATCACGCCGATGCCGTGATCGCGACAGTACGGCAGGATCTCATCCTCTATCCCGCGGCGGATGATCGAGTAGGGCGGCTGCAACGTCTCGATGGGGGCTATCTTCTGGCAGCGCTCCATCTGGGAGACGTCGAAGTTCGAGACCCCGATGTGGAGGACCTTGCCCTCCTCCTTCAGCTCGGCCATCGCCTCCCAGCCTTCCTCGATGTCCTCTTCGGGCTCGGGCCAGTGGATCTGGTAGAGATCGATCGCGTCCACCCCGAGACGCCTCAGGCTGTCCTCGCACTCCCGCTTTATGGAGTCCTTCTTCAGGCTGCCGTAGACGTTGCCCCTCTCGTCCCAGCGCCGCTCGCACTTGGTGAAGACGTAGGGCCTCTCGGACTCGGGGATGTCCTTGAGGGCGCGGGCGACGAGCTCTTCGGAGTGGCCGAGGCCGTAGACGGCGGCGGTGTCGATCCAGTTGATCCCCAGTTCGACGGCGCGCCTTATCGCCCCGATAGCCTCCCCATCGTCCTGGGGCCCCCAGGCGGCCGCCCACCCGCTCCCGCCGATGGCCCAGCTCCCGAAGCCTATGGGGGTTATCTGCATACCGGTCCTGCCGAAAGCACGTTTCTCCAAAATCACCTCCAAACCTCTAGATCGGCATCTCGATGAACGGCGAGGAGTAGTCCGGGGCCCGCAGAAGGACGTCCTCCGCGTCCATCCGGCTCATCCTCTCACGCTCGGCGGCTATCATCTTCGGTACGAGCCGCACGTCCCCGGCCATCGCTATCCCTGTGATCTCCTCGTGTGAGAGCACCCACGAGACGGCCGCGTCCACGTGACACTGCTCGTCGAAAGGCTCGTACCAGGTCGCGTAGCGCTGCCCTTCCAGCGGACGGTCACCCTGCCAGTTGCGCCGCGCGATCGTCTTTATCGTCATCAGGGCGGCGTCCTGCCGCCTCGCCTCGGACACGAGCGCTTCGAAGTCGCGGCGGAAGCCATCCTCGGTGAAGAGAATGTAGTTCCAGGGTGTGAGCACCGTCTCGAACGGGAACCGCCTGAGCGCCTCCAGGTGGGTCGCCGGGGCACCGTTGCCGTGACCGGTGATGCCGATCGCGCCGACGATCCCCTGCTCGCGTGCCTCCACCGCGGCTTCGAGCGCTCCTCCCGAACCGGTGACCCGGTCGAGGTCCTCCAGGTCACCTACGGCGTGCAGCTGGATCAGGTCTATCCTCTCCGTCCGCAGCCGGTCGAGCGAGGCGTGGATGTCGCGCCAGGCCCCGTCGCGGTCGCGGGCCTCGATCTTGGTGGAGAGGAAGATGCGGTCGCGGATCTCGGGCATCCAGCGTCCGTAGTGGAGCTCCGAGTCGCCGTAGTCGGGGGCGGTGTCGAAGTGGTTCACCCCGGACTCGAGGGCGAGCGCGATCGAACGGTCCGCCTCGTCGGGGTCGACGCGTGAGAGCGCCGCTCCCCCGTAGATGAGGACCGAGTTCATCCTGCCGAGTCTGCCGAGCCTCCGGTACTCCATCCTGAAAACCCCTTCCCTCGTGTGGTCCGCGGGGTATCTTACTCCTTCGACAGCCCGATGCGCAGCGTCACCACCTCGAAAGGCCGGACAGAGAAGCGCACCGCATCCCCTCTCACATCCAGCTCCTCCCCGGGCTCCTCAAGCAGGTTCGCCCGCCGCACCCTCTCGACCGGGACCCCGAAGCGCAGAGCGCACTCCCCCCTCGCCCCGTGCGGCTCGTAGAGCCTCAAGATCAGCTCCTCCCCGTCCCCGGCGAGCTTCAGGCTCCCCAGGGCGAGCTCCACGCCCTCGACGCCGCAAAACGAGAAAGCATCCGGCAACCCTCCACCACCGGAGACGACGAAAGAAGGGCTGTTGAGCCAGAGCGCCTCCCGCACCACCCCGGACTCCGTCCAATCCCCCCGGTGCGGCAGGAGAGAGAAGGTGAAGCGGTGGCGGCCCTCGTCCGCGAGCGGGTCGGGGAACAAGGGGCCGCGCAGCAGGCTGATCCCGAGCACGTTACCCTCGGCGCTGTGGCCGTAGCGCCCGTCGTTGAGCAGCGCCACCCCGTAGCCTGGCTCGGAGAGGTCCGCGAAGCGGTGCGCCGAGACCTCGAAGCGCGCCGCGTCCCACGAGGTGTTGCGGTGGGTCGGACGGTGGTGCGCGCCGAACATCGTCTCGAAGGTCGCCTCGTGGCTGCGGACCCTCAACGGGAAGAGCGAGCGCAGCAGCACCCGCCGCTCGTGCCACTCGACCTCCGTCACGACGTCTAAACGCCGCGATCCCGCGAGGAGCCGGTAGGTCTGCACGATGCGTGAGCTCCGGAAGCGGCGCCGCACCCGCACCGAACCCCGCAGGGGCCCCTCCTCGACGACCTCGATCCCCTCGACCCCGCCGACCTCCTCCCCCTCACGCCCGTAGTCCTCGTCTACGTCCCACGCCTCCCACTCGCGCGGCTCGTCGGTGTAGGCCCAGAGCTGGTTGCCCCGCCCGTCGAGCACCTCCCGCCCGACCTTCCGGTCGAAGACCCGCCAGAGCGTGCCGTCGGTCCCTACCTCGGCCCGGATGATCTCGTTCTCGAGCACGAACCGCCCGTCCTCCTCCGAGGCCCGGACGGTCGTAGAGGGCTTTCGGAAACCCGCCCCGCCGCGGCGCAGCGTGACCCATCCGAGCGGCGGCACGAGCCGCTCCGGGTCGCAGACCAGCACCCCCTCCTCCACCCGCTGGGTGGGCAGGGGCTCCCCTTCCAGCTCGACGCCCTCGTCGAGATCCGGGACCACGACCGAGAGAGGACGGGGCCACACCGAGGCGTTCACGACCCTCGAGGTCCCGTCCCCCGCCGGACCGCCGAGCGCACCGTCGCGTACCTCCTTTGCGGTCTTCACCACCCCCTCGAGCTGCGGCACGGCCTCATCGTAGACCTCGTGGATCGAAGAACCCGGCAGGATGTCGTGGAACTGGTTGAGCAGGAGGGTCTTCCAGGCCCGCTCCAGCTCTCGCGCGGGGTACTTCTCCCGCCCCAGCGCGTGTGCCACGGCGCGCAGAGCCTCGGCCTCCACGAGCCGGTGCTCGGCCTCGCGGTTGAGCTTCTTGATCCGACCCTGCGTGGTGAGCGTCCCCCGGTGCAGCTCCAGGTAGAGCTCCCCGACCCACCTCGGGAGCCCCTCGCGCGGCAGCGAGGCGAAGAAATCCTCCACGCGGGTCATCCTCAGGCGTGGAAGGGCGGGGAATTCCTTCAGGCGGGCGTAGTTCTCGAGCATCTCCTCGCTCGGCCCCCCGCCGCCGTCGCCCCATCCGAACGAGAAGAGGCTCTCCGGATGGTACCGCTTGCCCCGGAAGTTGCGCCAGGTCCCGAGCAGATCGTGCGGGGTGACGTTTCCGTTGTAGTCCTGGCCGGGGTTGTCGAAGTGGTGGGCGAGGACCGTCGTTCCGTCGAGCCCTTCCCAGAGGAAGAGGTCGTGCGGGAAGCGATCGGCCTCGTTCCAGTTGAGCTTGTAGGTGAAGAAGCCCTCGATGCCGGCTCCTTTAAGGATCTGGGGCAGCGCGGGGGAGAACCCGAAGGCATCGGGGAGCCAGGCCACCTTCGAGCGCACGCCGAATCTCTCCTCGAAGTAGCGCTGCCCGTAGAGGAGCTGGCGCACCATCGACTCGCCGCCCGGTATCTGGCAGTCGTTCTCCACCCACGAGCCGCCAACCGGCTCCCAGCGTCCCTCCGCGACCCGCTCCCTGACCCGCTCGAAGAGCTCGGGGTCGTCCTCCTCGATCCAGGCGTAGAGCTGCGCCGAGGACTGGTTGAAGGTGAACTCCGGGTAGCGATCCATCAGCGAGAGGACGCTCGCGAACGTCCGGCGCCCCTTGCGCCGCGCCTCCGCCACCGGCCAGAGCCAGGCCAGGTCCAGGTGAGCGTGTCCCGTCAGCGCCAGGCGCCCGGCCGGCGGGTGCCCGGCCTCGATCTCTTCGATCCTCTTCGCCAGGAGCCTCCGCGCCCGGCGTACGGCCTGCCGCGCCTCCGGCGGGAGCGGGGTGACACTCCCTGGATCCTCCGGCAGGCTCCACGGGAGCCTCTCCCCGGCGGAGGAGTACCTCCTGAGGTGACGCGGAAGGAAGACGTCCGTCGCCGTGGGCCAGCTCCCGGCGAGAGAGGCGAACGCCTCCTCCGCCGCGTCCAGAAGCAGCGGCACCGCGTCGTGCTCCCCGAGCTGCCTCGCCGCTTCCAGCGAGACCCAGAGGTCCCGCTCGAGGCCCCGCACCTCCCTCTCGGGCACCACGAGCGCGGCGCGTTCGATCCTGGGCTCCGGAACCATCTCGCCCCAGACGCCGTGCGGGACGACCTCGGCCTCGATCTCTATCCTCTCTCCGCCGCGAGCTTCATCGGTCACCCGGAAGCTCGTGTGGTACGGGTTCAGGCCACCGCTCGCGCCGGTCGAGAGCCGCACGAACCCCTCTCCCCCGAGCCACAGCTCGACCTCGACCGGCTCCCCGACCCACTCCAGCGGCACCTCCACCTCGGACGAGAGGCTTACCGGAAGCGCGACCTCCGGCCAGAAATCCCCGAGGCTCACCTTCTCGATCCTGCCGTTCCCGGTAGAAAAACGCCAGACCTCGATGTTCCGCTCCCTCGCGTTGCGCCAGAGGCGAAGTTCCCCCGCGCGGCGGTGCAGCCTCCCGAGCCGGCGCTCGTCCTCTTCTCTCAAGACCTCACCCTTTCCTCCGGTAACGCACACCAGGACAAGATAACCCACGAGATAGAGATCCGCGGAGTGCGGATGAATTCGGGCGAGCATATACTGTGAGCCGAGAAGAGTTGGGGAAAGGAAACGTTCATGCCTCAGGAGAAGGTCTACCGCAGCGAGCTCACGCCGGTGAGCTTCCTCAGGAGGAGCGCCGCCCTGTTCCCGGAGAAGACCGCCGTGGTGCACGGAGAGCGCCGGTACACCTACCGCGAGTTCGGGGAGAGGGTAGACAGGCTCGCCTCCCGGCTGCGCCGGGAGCTCTCCAGGGGCGACCGGGTCGCCTTCCTGTGCCCGAACATCCCCGCGCTGCTCGAGGCGCATTTCGCCGTGCCGCTCTCGGGGTGCGTGCTGGTCGCGATAAACACCCGCCTCTCCAAGGGCGAAGTCGGCTACATCCTCGAGCACTCGGGGGCGAGGGTCGTCTTCTACGACGCGGATCTGGAGGGGCTCCTCGCAGAGGCGGGCGGGATAGAACGCGTGCGCGTGGAAGACACCGGGGGGCCGGAGGACCCCTACGAGGAGTACCTCTCGGCGGGCTCGCCGGAGCCCCTGCAGCCGGTGCTGGAGGACGAGGAGGAGACCATCTCGATAAACTACACCTCCGGCACCACCGGGAGGCCCAAGGGAGTGATGTACACCCACCGCGGGGCGTACCTGTGTGCTCTGGGGAACGTCATCGAAGCCGGGATGGGCTACGATACCCGCTACCTCTGGACGCTCCCGATGTTCCACTGCAACGGCTGGACCTTTCCCTGGGCCGTCACGGCGGCGGGAGGCATCCACGTGTGCCTGCGGAGGGTCGACCCCGAGAAGATCTGGGACCTCTTCGACGAGGAAGGGATAACCCACTACTGCGGCGCGCCGACCGTCCAGATAGGGATAGCCAACCACGAGAAGGCCCACCGCCTCGATAAGCCGGTCCGGACGGTCGTCGCGGGAGCCCCGCCCTCTCCGACCCTCATAGAGAGCCTGGAGAACATCAACATCCAGCCGCTGCACGTCTACGGCCTCACCGAGACCTACGGTCCGATCACGGCGTGCGTGCGGCAGGATGGGTGGGAAGATCTCACCACCGAAGAGCGGGCCCGTCTCGTCGCCCGCCAGGGGCAGGGATACGTGACCTCCGAGGAGGTGCGGGTCGTCGACGAGAAGATGAACGACGTCCCGCGCGACGGGGAGACGATGGGCGAGGTCGTGATGCGCGGCAACATGGTCATGAAAGGCTACTTCAGGGACGAGGCGGCCACCGGAGAAGCCTTCCGGGGCGGGTGGTTCCACTCCGGGGACGTGGCGGTGTGGCACCCGGACGGCTACGTCGAGATAAGGGACAGGAGCAAGGATGTGATCATCTCCGGCGGCGAGAACATCTCGACGATCGAGGTCGAGCAGGCCGTCGTGAGCCACCCGGCCGTGCTCGAGTGTGCGGTCGTCGCGATCCCGGACGAGAGGTGGGGCGAGCGACCGAAGGCGTTCGTGACGCTCAAGAAGGGCAGAGAGGCCACACAAGAGGAGATCATCGAGCATTGCCGGGGGCGTATCGCCCGCTTCAAGGCTCCCGCGAAGGTCGAGTTCGTCGAGGAGCTGCCGAAGACGTCCACCGGCAAGGTGCAGAAGTTCGTCCTGCGCGAGAAGGAGTGGACCGGCAGGGAGAAGCTCGTCAACTGAGGAGGTAGAGAGATGCTCGGCGAGAGGACCTACGAGAACATCCTGTACGAGCGCGAGGGAGACATCGCCCTCGTCACGATGAACCGCCCCGAGAAGCGCAACGCCCTCTCCATGGCGCACATGCGCGAGCTCACCGACTGCTTCCGCAGGATAGGCGAGGAGCGCGAGGCGCAGATCGTCATCCTCGCGGCCAACGGCCCGGCGTTCTGCTCCGGTCACGACCTCTCAGAGATGATCGGACGCACCCCGGAAGATTACCGGCGCATCTTCGAAGTCTGCACCGAGCTGATGATGACGATCCGCTCCATCCCCCAGCCGGTCATAGCCCGGGTACACGCGACCGCGACCGCCGCCGGCTGCCAGCTCGTCGCGACCTGCGACCTGGTCGTCGCCTCCGAGGAGGCCCGCTTCGCCACCCCGGGGGTGAAGATAGGGCTCTTCTGCTCGACCCCGATGGTCGCGCTCTCCCGCTCCGTAGGGCAGAAGAAGGCGATGGAGATGCTGCTCACGGGAGATTTCGTCCCGGCCGAGGAGGCGAGAGAAGCCGGGCTCGTGAGCAGGGTCGTCCCGGCGGAGAGGCTCGAGGAGGAGACCCGCGCGCTGGCGGAGAGGATCATCGAGGCGAGCCCGCTCGTCGTGGGGCTCGGCAAGCAGGCGTTCTACCGGCAGCTCGAGATGCCAACCGAGCAGGCCTACGCCTACACGAAGGAGGTGATGTCCTTCAACGCCACCTTCGAGGACGCCCAGGAGGGTATGTGCGCCTTCCTTCAGAAGCGCCGTCCGGAGTGGAAGGGCCGCTAGAGCCAGCCCTGCACGGACACCCCTGGCCAGAGCGCCTACAGGGCATTAAGATACGTCGCTGGAGTCGTAAGCCACGCAAAGCATGGTGCGCGATGACGAATACGACCACGAAACCGGCAGAGAAGGAGCAGAGCAAGACCCGCGGGATGCCCCCGTACAACGTGGTCCTGCTGGATGACGACGAGCACAGCTACGAGTACGTGATCACGATGCTCGGGGCCATCTTCGGCTACCCGCCGCAGAAGGGGTACGCGCTCGCCAGGGAGGTGGACACCGCCGGGCGGGTCGTGGTGGCGACGACGAACCTCGAGCAGGCGGAGCTGAGGCGGGACCAGATCCAGAGCTTCGGCCCCGATCCGCGCATCCCGCGCTGCAAAGGCTCGATGTCCGCGGTGGTGGAACCCGCCACGCGGTAGTCCCTCACCAGCGGGGACCCGACCGCAGCAGCTCCTCCGCTCCGGCGGCAGAGAGGAGCCCGGAGAAATAACCGCCGCGGGCGAGGTCGCACCCGGCCTCACGCAATCCTTCGAGCCGGGCGGCGCTCTCGACCCCGTCGGCCAGCACCAGAAGGCGGGCCGCGTGCGCCGCGCGTACGACGCCGGAGAAGAACCCTCCGGCCTCTTCCAGCCCCTCCAGGCGCGCCGCGCCGATGACGAGCTGCTCGGCGGGGAAAGGCTCCGGAGCGTCCCCCAGGTCCAGGCTGTCCACCGCGACCCGGGCCCCGCACTCCCTCAGACGACGGACCGCCTCCACGCCCTCCGGATCTTCCCGTACCGCCGCGCTCCCGGAGAGCTCGATCACCAGCCCGCCGGGCCCCGGCCCCTCCTCCCGCAGGATCTCCACACCATCCCGGACCAGCCCGGGATGGCGCAGGAAGCGCGCCGGGAAACAGATGTGCAGGGGGATCGGATCTCCGCGGCGGGTCCCGGCCCATCCTCTCACCCGTCGGCAGGACTCGCGCAGCATCCAGCGGCCGAGCTCGACGATCAGCCCGCTCTCCTCAGCGGAGGAGGTGAAAGCCTCGGGGCCCAGCACCCCCCGTTCCCGGCTACGCCAGCACAGGATCGCCTGCATCCCGCCGATCGATCCCCCCTTCAGTTCGACCACCGGCCGGTAGCAGACCTCGAACTCCCCCCGTTCGAGCGCCCGCCGGAGGTCGCGTCCGGCCCCGGGACGCGTCGCCGGACGCCCCTCCTCCGGCTCCGCCCCGAACACCTGGTGTCCGGCCTTCCCGCGAGCCTTCGCCCGGTACATGGCCATGTCCGCCTGCCGCAGGAGCTCCAGCGGCTCCTGCCCGGCGACCCCGGTCGCTATCCCGACGCTCACCCTCACCGGCCATCTCAGCCCGCCCAGCTGGATCGGGGTCCCGAAGCCCTCCTCTATGCGCCGGGCCACCCCGACCGCCTCCTCCTCATCGGCCTGCTCGAGCAGCACCGCGAACTCGTCGCCTCCCAGACGGGCGATCAGGTCCCGCGGTCTCAGCCGGGACCGGAGCCGCTCGGCGACCAGCTCGAGCGCTCTGTCTCCCCAGTCGTGCCCGAGCGAGTCGTTTATGACCTTGAAGTCGTCGAGGTCCATGAAAAGCACCGCCACCCGGGAACCATCGCTCCCGGAGCGGGAGAGAGCCCGCCGTAGCCGGTCGATGAAGAGCGCCCGGTTCGCGAGCCCCGTCAGCGGGTCGTGGAACGCCTGGTAACGCAGGCGTTCCTCGAGCTTCCTGCGTTCGCTCATGTCCTTGACCACCGCGAGCGTGCCGACGATCCGACCGGAGGAGCCGCGATAGGGACCGGCGCTCACCTCGACCCACAGGTACGAGCCGTCCTTGCGGCGCATCCTGATCTCGTACCGCTCCGAGACGCCCTGCATCCGACGCTGGTTGCGCTGGAGCATCGTCTTCTCATGCCCGGGGTCGAGCAGGAGCTCGTAGGCTTTGCGGCCGAGGATCTCCTCCTGCTCGTAACCGCTCAGCTCGGAGAGCCGTGGGTTGGCGTAGAGGATCACGTCGTCGGCGTCGGTGATGATGAGCCCCTCGTCCATGCTCTCGACCACGGCGCGGAACCGCTCCTCGCTCTCCCGGAGGGCCTCCTCGGCCCGCTTGCGGTCGGTTATGTCGAGCAGGATGCCCTGCCAGAGCCGACCGCCCACTCCGTCGTCCTCCAGCCGCACCGCCTTGTCCAGGACCCACACCACCGAGCCGTCCCTGGCGATGAGCCGGTACTCCTCGCTGAACGGCTCCCCGGTCCTCTTCGAGTAATCGTCGGCGGCGAGCACTCTCTCCCGGTCCTCCGGGTGCAGCCTCTCCCGCCAGAGGTCCCGGTTCGGGTCCAGCCACTCCTCGACGGTGTAACCGGTGAGGTCCTCTATCTGCGGGCTCGTGTACTCGGCGATGTTGGCGGCCGATCGTACCTCCTGGTCGCGGTCTATGTAGGTCACCGCCGGGATCTGCTCTATGAGCGTGCGGTAGCGGGACTCGGTCTCCCTGAGGAGGAGCTGGTTCTTGCGCAGCTCCTCCTCCATCCGCTTCCGGGCGGTCACGTCGTGGAACTGGGTGACGAAGTACAGCGGCTCACCGCCATCTCCCCGCACGAGCGCAGCGTCGGAGATCGCCCAGATGACCTCCCCGTCCTTGCGCACGTAGCGCTTCTCGAGGAGTAGCCGCTCCGGCCCGCCCTCCTCCAGCATCCTGCGAGCCCTCTTCCGGCTCTCCTCCAGATCGTCGGGGTGGGTGAACTCGAAGGATCTCCTCCCGACGATCTCCTCCTCTTCGTAGCCGAGCATCTCGCACAGCGCCCGGTTGACCCTGAGATAACGGTTGTCCAGCCCGACGATCGCCATCCCGCTGGAGGAGTTCTCGAACGCCCCCCGGAAACGGGCCTCGGCCTCCTCGTGCCCGGTGATATCCCGGATGACGCCCGTGAAGATGGTCTCCTCACCGTCGTCGGCCACCCCGATGCTCAGGCTCACCGGGAACTCTTCACCATTTTTGCGCCGCCCGAGGAGCTCGAAGGAGCCCCGGCCCACCATGCGGGGCTCCCTGGTCCTCAGGTAGCGCGCGAACCCCTCCCTGTACGCCCGGCGGAAGCGCTCGGGGATGAGAATCTCCAGCGGCCGACCGACGACCTCCCCGGCTTCGTAACCGAAGATCCTCTCCGCCACCCGGTTGAAGAGGCGGACGATGCCGTCCTTGCCCACGACGACCACGGCGCCCGGCACGGCGTCGAGCACGGAGCGGGTGATCGTCTCCTCTCTCCCCGGCTCCCGTTGCGGTGCTCCAGCGGGGGCGCGCAGCGTCAGGGCCAGACCCTCCATCCCCCCGCGCAGGGAGCTCACCGCGACCTCGAAGCCCGGCCACGAGCCGTCGGAGCGGCGCAGTCGGAGCCTCCGGACGCCCCCCGGGTACCCGGAACCGTCGAGCATCTCCCGCACCGAGGCCGCATCCTCGGGGTGGACCATCTCCCGCAGATGCCGTCCCACCGTCTCGTCCGGCCTCCACCCGAGCAGGCCGCCGGCGGAGAGGCTCTGCGCGAGGATCTGCCCGGCGGGAGAGAGAAGAACGACGGCGCCTGCATCGCCGGGCACGGGTGAGGTATGGCCCGATGAGTTCCTTCTCCCCCCAGCCCCCAACAAGGATTCTTATTCCCTCACGCCCTCATCACCGAGGATACTCGACTTGCACCGCCATGCTTCATGTACTCTCCGGCCACAACCGGAGTCCTGCGGGCATTCTAGATCACTTCCGGGGCCGCCGCGACCCCGGCAGGAGGCGAAGGGGCGGGGAGTTCTCCCCGCCCCGCAGAGAAAACCGACTGCCGGACCGCTACTGCAGGTTCTCGAAGACGCCCGCGGCGCCCATCCCGCCGCCGATGCACATCGTGACCATCCCGTAGCGCGAGCCCCGCCGCTTCATCTCGTGGATGAGCTGGATGGTGAGCTTGGTGCCGGTCGCACCCATCGGGTGGCCGAGCGCTATCGCCCCACCGTTGACGTTGGTCTTCTCCAGATCCAGGCCGACCTCCCGGATGACGGCGAGCGCCTGCGCCGCGAAGGCCTCGTTGAACTCGATGAGGTCTATCTGATCGAGCGAGAGCCCGACCTGTTTCAAGACCTTCGGGATCGCGACCGTGGGGCCTATGCCCATCACCTCCGGTCTCACCCCGCCGACGGCGAACCCGAGGAAGCGAGCCAGGGGCTCGAGGCCCCGCCGCTCGGCCTCCTCCCGCTCCATGACGACGACCGCCGCCGCGCCATCGCTCCGCTGCGAGGAGTTACCGGCCGTGACGGTCCCGCCCTGCTGGAAGACGGGCTTCAGCTTCGCGAGCGCCTCGGCGGAGGTGTCCCGGCGCGGCCCCTCGTCACGCCTGAAGGTCGTCTTGTGGTGGCGCACCTCCCCGTCGTCGTCGACCCAGCTGAAGGAGACCTCGAGCGGTACGATCTCCTCGTCGAAGAGCCCGGAGTCGACGGCCTTCGCGGCGAGCGTGTGGCTCCTGAGGGCGAACTCGTCCTGATCCTCCCGGGAGACGCCGAACTCCCTGGCGACCTGCTCGGCGGTGAGGCCCATCCCCATGTAGACGGCCGGGTTCGTCTCGACCAGCGCCGGGTTGGGGGCGAAGTTCGGCATCTCCAGCGTCGAGGACATGTGCTCGACCCCGCCCGCGACGATCGTCGTGGCATGTCCGACCATGATCCTCTCAGCCGCGATCGCGATGGTCTGCAGCCCCGAGGAGCAGAAGCGGTTGACGGTCTGCGCCGGCACGCTCTCCGGCAGGCCGGCGCGCATCGCCGCGAGCCGCGCGATGTTGTACCCCTGCGTCCCCTCGGGCATCGCGCAGCCGTAGATCACGTCCTCTATCTCCTGCGGGTCGAGCCCTTCCGCCCGGTCCACGGCCGCGCGTATCGGCGCGGCCGCGAGATCGACCGGGTGCATCTCCCTGAGCGTCCCCCGCGGCGCCCGGCCGACCGCCGTGCGCGCCCCGGAGACGATGACCGCTTCCTTCATCCTCCACCTCCTAGTTTCGGACCGGCTTCCCGGTCTTCAGCAACCCCGCTATCCGCTCCTGCGTCTTCTCGTTCCCGAGCAGATCGAGGAAAGCCTCTTTCTCCAGCGAGAGTATGTACTCCTCGGTGACCCACTGCGGGCCGGTGATGTCCCCGCCGGTCATCACCCACGCGAGCCTGGAGGCTATGACGCCGTCGTACTCGGTCGCGTAGCGGCCCCACTGCATGGTGCGCACCGCGAGCTCGAGCGCGGCGCGGGCGGCGGGCCCGGCGGCGTAGACGCTCTTCTCGCGAACGGGAGGAACGTATCCGTCGGCGAGCTCGAGCGCCTCCCTTTTGGCCGCGTGGACGAGATGGTCCGCGTTCATCACGACGCGGTCGTCTTCATCGAGGAAGCCGAGCTCGCGCGCCTCGAGCGCGCTGGTCGAGGCCTTCGCCGTCGCCATCGTCTCGAACGCCCGCTGCAGATAAGGCAGCGGCGGTACGGAGGACGAGGTGATCTCGCGCGAGACGAGCCTCCTGACCATCTCCTTGGTCCCGCCCCCGGCCGGGATGAGGCCGACCCCGGCCTCCACCAGGCCCATGTACGTCTCGCCCGCGGCGACGACGCGGTCGGAGTGCAGGCAGATCTCGGCCCCCCCGCCGAGCGTCTGCCCGTGCGGGGCGGCGACGACGGGCTTCGGGGCGAAGCGGAAGCCCATGAGCAGCCCGTGCAGTGCGTCGATGCTCCGCCCCACCTCCTCCAGCGCGCCGTTCTTCACGGCGTGGGCGATCTCGCCCAGGTTCGCCCCGACGCAGAAGTTGCGCGCCTCGCTGGCGATGACTAGCGCCCCCCAGCGCTCGCTCTCGAGCTCCTCGAGCGCCCGGTAGCCCATCTCCACCACCTTCTGGTCGATGGCGCTCGCCGGGGAGTGGATCTCGTAGCAGAGCACCCCGTCCCCGAGGTCGAGCAGGCTCGCCGAGTCGTTGCGCGCGATCTCCCCGCCCTCCTCGCGCAGGGCACCGAGCGATATCTTCAGCGGGTCCTCGCGCACCGGCTCGTAGCGCTTCGAGAGCGGGCTGTACTGCAGCTCCTTCGTGCCCTCCTTCCTGTAGAAGCTCTCGTTGCCGGAGGAGAGCATCTCCTCGACCCAGCCCGCGACCTCGATGCCGAGCGATCGCATCCGCTCTGCGGTCTCCCTGACGCCGAGGAGGTCCCACGTCCGGAAAGGCCCGGCCTCGTGTCCGAAGCCCCACTCCATCGCGTGGTCCACGTCCTCGAGGGTGTCCGAGATCTCGGGCACCCGCCGCGAGGCGTAGGCGAGGTCGGGAAGGATCGTGTCGCGCAGCATGCGGGCGTGGCGATCCTCGTCGGCCTTCCGCATGATGAAGCGCAGCCTCGCCCCGAGATCCCCCTGCTTCCACGCCTCCTCCGCGAGCGGCACCTCCGGGTTCTTCGGCGGTTCGTACTCGAAGGTCTCGAGGTTCAGGACGTCGAATACGGTCTTCCCGTCGCGCTTCGTCCTCCTGTAGAACCCCCCGCCGGTCTTGATGCCGAGCAGGCCCCTCTCCTGCATCTCCTTGAGAAGCGGCGGGACTTTGAGCTGCTCGCGCGACTCGTCCTCCGGGACGAGCTCGTAGAGGTTCTCCGCTACCCCGACCGCGATGTCCAGCCCCACCTGGTCCATCAGCCGGAAGGTCGCGGTCCTGGGGCGTCCGATCAGGGGACCGGTCAGCGCGTCGACCTCCTCGATCCCGAAGCCGTTCTCGAGGAAGTAGCGGATCGAATTCATCCCCGAGAAGCTGCCGAGCCGGTTGCCGATGAAGTTGGGGGTGTCCTTGGCGATCACACCGCCCTTGCCGAGAACGCGCCCCCCGAAGGTGCGCACCTCCTCGACGAGCGCGGGGTCGGTGTCTCCGGTCGGGATGATCTCGAGCAGCTTCAGGTAGCGCGGCGGGTTGAAGAAGTGGGTCCCGAGGAAGCGCCTCCTGAAGCTCTCGCTGCGGCCCCCGGCGATCTTGTGCAGCGGTATCCCGGAGGTGTTCGAGGAGAGGACGGCCCTCTCCGGCGCCAGCTTCTCGACCCTCGCCCACAGCTTTTGCTTGGGCTCGAGCCTCTCCACTATCGCCTCGACCACCCAGTCGGCCTCGGAGAGGCGCCCGAGGTCGTCCTCGAAGTTCCCGAGGCGGATGCGCTCCGCGACCCGCCCGCTCATGAGCGCCGCGGGCCGTGCCTTCCTCATCCGCTCGAAACCGGCCTTCACGACAGCGTTCCTGTCCTCGCCTTCCGCGGCGATGTCGAGCAGGTCGACCTCGAGCCCGGCGTTCGCGCAGTGGGCGGCAATCGCCGCACCCATCGTCCCGGCCCCGAGCACCGCTACCCTGCGTATGTGTCTCATCTGCCTCCTCCTGGCTGATCCTGCGACCGATCCCCTGCGGAGACCGGCTTCTTCCTCACGTAGACGGTCTTCTCCACCCGGGCGTGCACCCCCCCGGCGGCATCCCTCAGCTCCACGGGGTACGTCCGCTCCACCGGCGCCCCGCCCTCCGCGGCCCTCCGGACGGCTTCGACCTCCTCCCCGCTCAGCCGGAAGCGGGCGTAGAGCGTCTCCCGGCCGGGCTTCTCGTAGAGGACCTTCGCCGCCCGGTCCCAGACTATGTACCCGCTGCCGAGGTTTTTGATGAGCATCAGCGCGTAGAAGGGGTCCACCGCGGCGTAGATGCTGCCGCCGAAGATCGTGCCGAAGTAGTTGCGCGTGCGCCATCCGAGCGGCAGCCGGATCTCGACCTCCCGCCAGTCGCCGGAGATGCGCACGACCCTGCCTCCCGTCCCCCGGTAGGCGGGGTAGAAGTTCATCCCGATTCTGAAGAGCCGGCTCGCGAGCGACTCCGGTTCAGCCATAGATCTCCTCGTGCAGCCGCTGCGCCACCTCTATGACCCGCAGCAGATGCTCCTCGAAGCGCTCTTTTATCTCGGCGTACTTCTGCTCCCCCCTCGGGGTGATCGTGTAGAAGCGCCGGCTGCGGGTCTCGGGTTTCTCCCACTCCCCAACGATGTACCCCTTCTCCTCCAGACGCCGCAGGAGCGGGTAGACGGTGTTCGGCGAGACGCTCATCGACCCACCGGAGAGCTCCTTTATCTGCTGGATGATGCTGTTGCCGTACTCGGGCTTCCTGCGGACGAAGTGCAGGATGAGAAGCGGGAAGATGCTGCGGGTCTTGACCTCGCTGAGCAGTATGTCCCGCGGGCTCGCCGGGGCCTTCCCGGCTCTCTTCCCGCTCCCCGTGGTGGTCGTATCGGGCATCCTCCCCCTTCCTCGGAGCCTACGACTGGTAGAGGCTCTCTATCTCCCTCGCGTAGCGCTCGCGCACCACGTGCATCCTGACCTTGAGCGTCGGGGTGAGCTCCCCCTCCTCGACCGAGAGCTCGCGCGGCAACAGCGCGAACTTCTTGGGCCGCTCGTAGGGGGCGAACCGGCGGCAGGCCTCCTCGATCTCCCGCCCGACGATCTCCCGGCAGCGCTCGTCCTGCGCGAGTCTTTCCCCGCCGTCGTCCACGCCGAGCGTCCGGCGCACGGCGTCGTAGTCGGGGACGACGAGCGCCGCGACGTATTTCCTACCGTCCCCGAGTAGCACGGCCTGCAAAACGTGGGGCTGCGCGGCGATCGCCGCCTCGACCGGCTCCGGGGCGACGTTCTTCCCCGTGGAGAGCACGAGGATGTGCTTGAGCCGCCCGGTGACTCTGAGGTGACCCTCCGCGTCGAACTCTCCCATGTCCCCGGTCCGGAACCACCCGTCTTCGGTGAACGCTTCGCGGGTGGCCTCCTCGTCGTCGAGGTAGCCGCCCGTAACCCCGGGACCTTTCACCTGTATCTCCCCTTCCTCCGAGATCCTGACGGAGGTGCCGAAGATGGGCCGCCCGACGGTCCCGAAGCGCGGGACCGGAAGCCGGTTGCAGCAGATGACGGGCGAGGTCTCGGTGAGACCGTACCCCTCTACTATCCTCACCCCGCAGGCGTAGAAGAACTCGCCGACTTCCTGCTCGAGCTTGGCCCCGCCGGAGACGAAGCAGCGCACCCTGCCACCGGTGGCCTCGCGCACCCGGCGGTAGACGAGCTTATCGTAGAGCGCGAGCCGGGCCCTGAGCAGAGCCCCCGGCTCCCGCCCCTCTCTCTCGAGGCGGTACTTCTCCCTGCCGGCTTCGACCGCCCGCTCGAAGAGGGCCCTGCGCAGCGGCCCGCCCGATTCTCCCTGCTCGCGCACCCGCTCGTACATCTTCTCGTAGAGCCGGGGCACGCAGAGCATAAGGGTGGGCCTCACCTCGCGCAGGTTCTCCGGGATCTTCTCCATCGACTCGGCGTAGTAGGTGGTCGCGCCGACGTACAGCGAGAGGAACTGGCTGCAGGTGCGCTCGAAGACGTGCGAGAGCGGCAGAAACGAGAGGAAGACGTCCTCGCGCACGACCGGGAGCGCATCCCGGATCCCCTCCAGGTTGGAGAGGATGTTGCCGTGGGTGAGAACGGCCCCCTTCTGCCGCCCGGTGGTCCCGGAGGTGTAGATCACCGTCGCCACGTCCTCCCGACGCAGAGAGCGCCAGCCCTCCTCCCAGGCATCCCCGAGCGGCTCCTCTTCCCCGAGCGCCTCGACCTCCCCGAAGGAGAGCACCCCAGTACTCCCCTCCATCGAGACGAGGTGCGAAAGGCCCTCCCCAGCCTCCCTCACCTTGCGCAGCAGCTCCTCCCCCTCGACGATCGCCACGCCCGCACCCGAATGCCCGAGGATGTACCCGATCTGCTCTTCCTCCAGCGTCGGGTAGACCGGCACCACGACGCCCCCGAGGCTCTGCACGGCGAGGTCACCGATCGGCCACTCCGGACGGTTGCCCGAGACGATCGCGACCCTCGACCCCCTCCCGACCCCGAGCCGGGCGAGACCCGAGGCGAAGCGCTCCACCCGCCGCCAGAAATCCCCGTAGCTCAGAGGACGCCACTCTTCCCCCTCCCTGCGCACGAACGCAGCCTTCTCCGGATCCGTCACCGTCCTCTCATACAGCGTCTCGACCAGCGCCGGTCTCTTCTCGCCCCCGACGTAGGTCGTGCCAGCCTCCTGCTCCTTCTGCATGTGACAACCTCTCCCTGACCCTGTAGAATGTTGTCATAGATGATAATAACACGTATGATAGTTTCAAGGAACCCTGCTGGTCTGCGGGGGCGTGGTAGAGTGATCTGTCGACGAGAGAGGATCGCGAAGGAGGAGAGTTCCGGTGATTGCTGACGTATCCGGCTCGTTGGGGACCGATTTCTACCTTCTGGACGAGTTGCTCACGGACGAGGAGCGGCAGGTCCGGCAGAAGGTCAGGGACTTCTGTGACCGGGAGGTCATCCCGGTCATAAACGAGTACTGGGACAAGGCGGAGTTTCCGTTCCAGTTCGTGGAGAAGTTCGCCGAGCTCGGGATCGCGGGCACCAGCATAAAAGGCTACGGGTGTCCGGGGATGAGCCACGTGGCCGAGGGGCTCGTGGGAGCGGAGCTCGCGCGGGGGGACGGGAGCCTCAACACCTTCTTCGGGGTACACTCCGGGCTCGCCATGGGTTCCATCGCCATCCTCGGCAGTGAGGAGCAGAAGCAGCACTGGCTGCCGCAGATGGCGCGGATGGAGAAGATCGGGGCGTTCGCGCTCACCGAGCCCGAGCACGGCTCCGATGCGGTCGCGCTCGAGTCGAGCGCCGTGCGCGACGGCGATCACTACGTCCTCAACGGGCACAAGAAGTGGATCGGGAACGCCTCCTTCGCCGACGTGATCGTCTTCTGGGCCCGCGACGCAGAGGACGAGCAGGTCAAGGGTTTCCTGGTCGAGAAGGGAACCGAGGGGCTCTCGACGAGGGTCCAGACCGGCAAGACCGGCAAGAGGGCCGTCTGGCAGGCGGAGATCGAGCTGAAGGACGCCCGGGTTCCGGCCGAGAACAAACTCGAGCACGCAAACTCCTTCAAGGATACCTCTAAGGTGCTCACCGCGACCCGCTACGGCGTGGCCTGGGAGGGTGTGGGGCACGCCGTAGCCTGTTACGAGGCCGCGCTGCAGTACGCGAAGGAGCGCAAGGTCTTCTACCGGCCCCTCAACACCTACCAGCTCATCCAGAACCGCCTCGCGAACATGCTCGCCGAGCTCACCCACATCCAGCTGATGTGCCTCAGGCTCGGCCAGCTCTTCGACCAGGGCAAGATGACCGAGGGAATGGCCTCGCTCGCCAAGATGAGCGTCGCCAGGAAGGCCAAGCAGATCTGCGCCGACGCCCGCGACATCCTCGGCGGCAACGGGCTCCTGCTCGAATACCTGGTAGGCAAGCACCTCGCCGACATGGAGGTCGTCTACACCTACGAGGGCACCGATATCGTGCAGTCCCTGATCGTCGGGCGCGAGATAACCGGTGTGCAGGCCATAGCGCCGAGCCGCAGGGGTCAGTAAGGCTTTGCTCTTCCGGCGCCGGGGCGTCCTGGAGGGCGCCCCGGCGGTTACTCTTCTCCCGCCTCCGGGCAATAATGTGTGGCGTGACCTTTCCACGAAGAGGGAGGATGCATGAAAGCAGTGATCCTGCGCGAGCTCGGAGGTCCGGAGAGCCTCGCCTACGAAGAAGCCCCCGACCCCGAACCCGGCCCCGGCGAGACGCTCGTCAGGTTGCGCGCGGCAGCTTTGAACCGCCGCGACGTGTTCGTGACGCGCGGGCTCTACCCCGGCGCGAGGGCCGAGGCCCTGCCGGTCATACTCGGCTCCGACGGCTCGGGCGAAGTCGTGGCGCACGGGAGCGAGGATGCCGGCGGGCTCCCGCCGGAGGGGAGCGAGGTCGTTATAAACCCCGCACTCTACTGGGGAGATGACGAGCGCATACCGGGCAGGGACTACCGCATCCTCGGGCTGCCGGACGATGGCACCTTCGCCCAGCTCGTAAAGGTACCCTCGGAGAACGTCTTCGAGAAGCCCGCCCATCTCACCCACGAGCAGGCGGCGGCGGTCCCGCTCGCCGCGCTGACCGCGTACCGGGCGCTCGTGACCCGGGGCAACCTACAGCCGGGCGAGACCGTCGTCATCCCCGGCGTCGGGGGCGGCGTCGCCACCTTCCTCGTGCAGCTTGCCTCCGCCCTTGGCGGGCGCGTCTTCGTCACCTCCTCGAGCGCAGAGAAGGTAGAGAAGGCGAGAGAGCTCGGCGCCGAGGGCGGGGTCACCTACGAGGACGAGAACTGGTCGCGCACGCTGCGCGAGATGACCGGGGGCGTGGACCTCTCGGTCGACTCGGTCGGCGGGGAGGTCTTCGACGCGCTGCTCGCGCTGGCCAGACCGGGGAGTCGGATCGTCACCTTCGGGGCGACCGCGAGCCCGAAGGTCTCGCTCACGATGCCCCGCGTCTTCCTCAAGCAGCTCGACGTGCTCGGCACCGCCATGGGTACGAACCGCGAGTTCGAGGCGATGCTGAAGCTCTACTCCGAAAAGGGCCTCGAGCCGCTGCTGGACCGCACCTTCCCGCTGGAGGAGACGCCCGCGGCCATGAACCACATGGAAGAGGGCAGCGGGATGGGAAAGATCGTGCTCGAAATTCCCTCCTGATCTCCTGGAAGCGTAAAAGCCGCAGCACGAAGAGAGGGGCCCCTGGCGGGGCCCCTCTCTTCGTCTCTGTTGGATCGACGCTCAGGCCGCGGCGCTGCTCGACCGCTTCGTGCCGTTGCCGCCGAACTCGCCGGCCCGCAGCATCTGCTCGGCCTCACGCTGCAGCTGCCGCACCCGCTCGCGCGAGACCCCCAGCTCGTCCGAGAGCTCGGCGAGCGTGGCCGCCTTCCTGTCGTCGAGGCCGTAGCGACGGATCAGGACGTAGCGGTTGCGCTCGGGCAGGCGCCGGATCATCTCACCGATGCGCGCGGCCTCCATGCCCTGCACGACCCTCTCCGGGGTGTTCGAGGCGGCCTCGTCCTCGATGAACTCCCCGATCTCGGAGGCGTCCTTCTCCTGGCTCAAGGGCTGGTTGAGGCTCGTGGCGTCGGGCATGGCGCTCTTCACGTCCCGCACCTCTTCCGGCGTCCAGCCGACCCTCTCGGCGACTTCCTCGTCGGTGGGCTCCCGCTCGAGCTCGGTGGAGAGCTCGTTGTACGCCCGGGCCATCTTCCTTATCTTCTCGGTCATGTGCACCGGGACGCGGATGGTGCGGCCCTTGTCCGCGACCGCCCGCTGCACGGCCTGACGCACCCACCAGGTGGCGTACGTCGAGAAGCGGTAGCCCCGCTCGGGGTCGAACTTCTCGACCGCCTTCATCAGCCCGATGTTGCCCTCCTGAATAAGGTCCTCGAAGGGTAGACCCATCCCCCGGTACTTCTTCGCGACCGAGACGACCAGCCGGAGGTTCTTCTCTATCAGCTTCTGACGAGCCTTCTTGTCCCCCTTCTTCGCCCTCCTGGAGAGCTCTATCTCCTCCTGATGGGTCAAAAGGGGACCGGTGTCTATGTGCGCGAAGTAGCTCGGGAGCAGCCCCGGAGCCTCTTCCCTGTTTACCGTCCGACGCTCGTTCGCCTTTTCCATCTTCCCTCCTCGTGGTATAAAATCTCTGTCCGACCAACTACTGCTACTTTTACCCGCGGGAGCCTCCCGCGCAACCCTTTTTGCCTCTCCAAAAGAGAAGGAGATCACATCCCGCCCGTACCGACCGTCCTCGGGCTTTTTCTCGGACCTTCTCTGAAGTGGTGAGGGGGCTTTCTGCTCCTCCGGAAAAAGGAATTATACTCGTTCGTATTCGCTTGTCAAATGGACGTGGGAAGCTCCTCTATAGAGGAGCTTCCCACGAGGATGTCCGATGGCTCAGAGCCCGGCGAGTTCGCGGACGGCCGCGGCGATGCCCTCGGCGTCTATACCGGCCTCGTGCAGGAGCTCGTCCGGGGTACCGGAGCCCGGCATGTTCCTGACGGCGAGATGCCGGAGCTGCAGGGCGTCACCGTCCTCCGCGAGCGCCGAGAGTACGGCCTCGCCGAGGCCGCCTTCGGGATGATGGTCCTCGGCGACCACCAGCCTGCCACCGGTGACGCGGACGGCCTCACGCAGGGTGTCGGCGTCGATCGGCTTCACCGAGTAGGCGTCTATGATCCTGACGGGGATGCCGCTCTTCTCGAGCTCGTCGGCGGCCTCGAGGGCTTCGTGCACCGTTATTCCGGCGGCGACCACCGCTACGGCGTCTTCGTCGGAGGACCGCAGGACCCTGGAGCCGCCGACCGGGAACTCTTCATCCGGGGAGTAGATCACCGGGGTATTGCCGCGGGTGGTCCTTATGAAGCTGATGCCCTTCGTGTCGGCCATCTCGGCGACGAGCTTCGCGGTCTGGTTGGCGTCGCAGGGATAGAGGACGGTCGAGCCGTGCACCGCGCGCATCATCGCGATGTCCTCGAGCCCCATCTGCGAGGGGCCGTCCTGACCGATCGAAACACCCGCGTGCGAGCCGCAGAGCCTGATGTCCCCCTCGGAGATGGAGGCCATCCTGATGAAGTCGTAGGCTCGGGTCAGGAAGGCCGCGAACGTGGAGGCGAAGGGCGCGTATCCACGCACGTTGAGCCCGAGGGCCGCCGCGATCATCTGCTGCTCGGCGATGAACATCTCGAAGTAGCGGTCGGGATGGGCCTCGGCGAACTCCTCGGAGTGGGTCGAGTTGGAGACCTCGCCGTCGAGTGCGACGACCTCGGGACGGGCGGCACCGAGCGCCTTCAGCGCCTCGCCGTACGCCTTGCGGGTCGCCACGGAGGAGCCGACTTCGTAGGTGGGCAGCTCCAGGGCGCCCGAAGGAGCCGCGCCGCCGTTCGTCGGATCCGTCTCCGGTTTGTTCACCTCTACGACGATGTTCCCCTGGCTGCCTATCTCCCGCAGCGCCTCTTCTTCCCGCTCGGGGTCGAGCGGCTTGCCGTGGAAGCCGTTCTTGTCCTCGACGAAGGAGACGCCGCGCCCTTTCCTGGTCCTGGCGATGATGAAGGTCGGCTTCTCCTCCTGTTCCAGCGCTTCGGCGTAGGCGCGGTCTATCTGCTCGACGTCGTGGCCGTCTATGGTGATCGTATGGCAGCCGAAGGCGCGGGCGCGGGCCTCGTAGTGCTCGCCGTGCCAGCCGTCCATGGTCTCGCGGGTCTGCCCGAGACGGTTCATGTCCAGGATGGCGATCAGGTTGGAGAGCCTGTAGTAGGAGGCGTGCTGCAAGGCCTCCCACATCGAACCCTCGGCCATCTCCGAGTCGCCGCAGAGCACCCACACGTGGTAGGGACGCTTCTCGAGGTATCTGCCCGCGAGAGCGACCCCGACGCCTATCGGGAGACCCTGCCCGAGCGAGCCGGTCGCCACGTCCACCCAGGGGATAGCCGGGGTGGGGTGCCCCTGCAGCCGGCTCCCGAACTTGCGGAAGGTGAGAAGCTCCTCGTCGGTGATCGCACCGGCCGCCTTGTACATCGAGTAGAGCAGCGGCGAGGCGTGGCCCTTGGAGAAGATCAGGTGATCGTTGCCCGGGTTGTCCGGATCGTCGAAGTCGTAGACGAGGTACTTCTCGAGCAGCACCGCCATGAGATCCGCCGCCGACATCGACGACGTCGGGTGCCCGGAGCCCGCCGCGTGGCTCGCCCGCACGGAGTCCGCCCGCAGCTGCTGCGCCAGGGCGTGCCAGCGCTCGGCTCTTACGGCCGTCGTGCCCGTCTGAGATGTCACGTCGCACCTCCCGCTTCTGGTCCTGATACCCGCACTATACACTCAATGGTTTATCTACCCGCCGGGACGGGCAGCGAAAACCCAGCAAAACACAGGCTACCATCAAAGTAAAGGAGGATCCGAAAGGAGAGAAGACGAATGAAGCTCACAGGTTCCTGCCACTGCGGGGCGGTGCGGTTCACCGTCGAATCACAGAGTCCATACCCGTATCAGGCGTGCTACTGCAGCATCTGCCGCAAGACGGCCGGTGGCGGCGGCTTCGCGATAAACCTCGGCGCGGATTACCGTACGCTCGAGGTCGAGGGCGAGGAGAACGTGAGCACCTTCCACGCCAAGCTCTACGATCCGGAAGACCCGCAGAGCTACGAGGAGAGCCCCGCCCGGCGACACTTCTGCGGCCGCTGCGGGAGCGCCCTGTGGCTCTACGACCCGCGCTGGCCAGAGCTGGTGCACCCCTTCGCCTCGGCGATCGACACGCCGCTCCCGAAGCCCCCGGAACGCTACCACATCATGCTCGACTTCAAGGCCCCATGGGTCGAGGTGCCGGAAGGAGAGGAAGATCGGCACTTCGAGAGGTACCCGGACTCCTCGCTCGAGGAGTGGCACCGGCACCACGGCCTCTACGACGCCTGAGTCACCTCCCCGACCGAGAGACCCCAGGCGCCGAACACACTACCAAAGCGCACTCCGTTCGAAGAGCGGGGCCATGATGTCATATGTTGTTTGATTCGCCTTTCGTCTTGTGCTCTAATGTTGGAAGGTGGAAACGAGGGAAGGGGAGAGATGGAGGGCGGTGTCAGGTCCGGATCGGCTGGTTTCAGCCGGAAAGATTTCCTGAAGGCCGGAGGTTTCGGGCTCGCCGGTGCGGCGTTTCTCGCGGCCGGGACCCCGGCGGAGGCTGCGCGTAAGGTATCGGCTACGCCCCGGCACGGGGGCGGGCACCATCACGGGGGGAGCCTCGGCGCAAGTCGGGAGCTCTGGGGGAGCGCGCACGGCGAGGACGTTTATCTGTACACGCTCACCAGCGGTCGGCGGATGACGGTCAGGATCTCGAACTACGGCGGGGTGGTACAGTCCATCTGGGTGCCGGACCGGGCGGGGAGGGTCGAGAACGTGGCTTTGGGCTTTCCGAAGCTCGAGGACTACGTCAACGACTTCGAGAACCAGCCCTGGCCGGCCGAGGGAGGTTCGGGGGACACGTACTTCGGGGCGATCATCGGTCAGTATGCCAACAGGATCGCCAACGGCGAGTTCACGCTCGACGGCAAGACCTACCACCTGCCGCAGAACAACGGCTCCAACACGCTGCACGGCGGGCCCGACTCCTGGAACACCAAGGTGTGGGACGCAAGCACCGGGAGCGGGAAGGATTACGTGGAGCTGGCCCTGAGCCACACCTTCCCGCCCGACTTCAACGGGTTTCCCGGTCAGATCCGGGCGACGGTGACCTACAGGCTCACCCGGGAGAACGCGCTCTACATACACTACGAGGCGAAGAACATCTCGGAGACCGACACGGTCATAAACCTGACCAACCACACCTACTTCAACCTGACCGGGGAAGGCTCAGGGGACGTCTACGACCAGCTGCTCAGGATCAACGCCGACCGCTACACGCCGATAGACGAGAGCCTGATCCCAACCGGAGAGCTCGCTCCCGTCGCCGGCACACCGTTCGACTTCCGCAGGATGAAGCCCATCGGGCGCGACATCCGCGACGGTGACCCCCAGATAACCATAGCCCACGGCTTCGACCACAACTTCGTGCTGAACGGCTCGGGCACGCGGTTGATCGCGGTCGCCGAAGATCCGCGCAGCGGGAGGGTCCTCCTCACCTACACCGACCAGCCCGGCGTGCAGTTCTACACGGGGAACTTCCTCGTCGGGGATCTGGTGGGCACCGGCGGCAGGACCTACCGGCAGACCGACGGGTTCACGCTCGAGACCCAGCACTTCCCCGACTCACCGAACCAACCGGGCTTCCCCTCGACGGTGCTGCGGGCCGGGGACACCTTCACCTCGACGACCGTCTACAGGTTCGAGACCGCGGGGCGCGGGCTTTCGCACCACCGCTAGGCTCCACCCGCGCCGGGCTACGCCTGGAGCCCGTGGTCATCCCTTCACCACGATCATGGGCCTCAGGCGGGCCACCTTCTTCCCGATACCCGCCGCGTCGGTGACCTCCACCACCTCGGCCGCGTCCTTGTAGGCCTCGGACATCTCCTCGTCGACGGTGGCGCGTCCCGCCGCGCGCACCAGGATGCCGCACCTCTCCAGTTCCCCTATGAGATCACGGCCCCGCGCCGCCTTTTTGGCCCGGCGGCGGCTCATCCTGCGCCCGGCCCCGTGCGCGCTCGACCCGAAGGTCTCGCGCATCGCGCCCTCGGTCCCGGCGAGCACGAAAGAGTAGCGCCCCATGTCGCCGGGCACGAGAACGGGCTGCCCATAGGAGCGGTAGCGTTCCGGGAGCTCGGGGTTTCCCGGGCCGAAAGCCCGGGTCGCGCCCTTGCGGTGCACCAGAACCCTCCTTCCCCCGTGCTCCTCGAACTTCGCGTTGTTGTGCGCCAGGTCGTAGAGGACGCGCAGGGACCCGCCGAAGCCGGTCCTCTCGAAAGCCCGGCGCACGTGGTGGGTTATGAGCTGGCGGTTCGCGAAGGCGAAGTTGGCCGCGGCCGCCATTGCCCCCAGGTAGGAGCGTCCCTCCGGGCTGTCTATGGGCGCCGCCGCGAGCTGCCTGTCGACCAGCTCGATGCCGTACTTCGGGGCCACATCGAGGAAGCGCTCCACGTAGTCCTGGCAGACCTGGTGTCCGAGCCCGCGCGACCCGGAGTGGATGAGGACCGTCACCCTCCCCTCCTGCAGGCCGAACGCCGGGGCCGCCTCCCGGTCGTAGACCTCGTCGACGTACTGTACCTCGAGGAAGTGGTTCCCCGAGCCCAGCGTCCCGAGCTGGGAAGCCCCGCGTTTGTAGGCCCGCTCCGAGACCGCCTCCGGATCCGCCCCCGGCAGCATGCCCCGGGACTCGACGTTCTCGAGGTCGGCCGGATCCGTGTAGCCGCGGTCCACCAGAGCCCGCGGCCCCTCGTGCAGGATGGCGGAGAGCTCCCTGCGGCCAAGCCCCAGGTCTCTCCTGCCCCTCCCCACGCCGGAGGGCACGGCCGCAAAGAGGGCGTCCGCCAGCTCGCGGGCCCGGGGCACGAGATCCTCGCGCTCGAGGTCCGAGACCAGGAGCCTCACCCCGCAGTTGATGTCGAAGCCGACCCCGCCGGGGCTCACCACGCCCTCTCCCCCCGCTTCGAAGGCTGCGACCCCACCGATGGGGAAGCCGTACCCCCAGTGGACGTCCGGCATCGCCAGCGCCGGCCCGACGATCCCCGGGAGCGTGGCCACGTTCTCGAGCTGCTTCAGGGAAGCGTAGTCTTCGGCGGCGAGATCCGAGAGGATCCTCTCCGAAGCGTAGAAGATGGCGTCGACCCGCATCGCGCCCTCGCGCGGTATCCGGTACCTGTTCTCGGAGAGCCGCTCGAAATCCACCGCAACCTCCTCAAACGTCGAGTATCACCCGGCACCTCCAGAGGCCCCCCTCCCTTACGACCTCGAGCCCGTGGAAGGTGACGCTCTTGATCTCACCGATCCAGCCCTGCTCCTCGACGTCCAGCGCGCTCCCGCGAAGCCGGGCCCGGAGAGAGCAATCCTCCATGTCGAGCCGGAGGGAACCGTCGGCGGGGACGAAACCCTCCTCCTGGACCAGGTACAACAGCTCGCTCAGCCACCGCACGAGCAGCACCTCGAGGTCCGGCCCTTCCAGCTCGACGGTACGCAGGCATCCGCCGCCCTGTGGAGGCCGCTCGAACATCAGGAGCAACACACCCCGCATGGCCTCGAGAAACAACCCCTCAAGGCTCTCGGCCGCGGCCTCGAAGCCCACGTCCGCCGTGTGGTCGAGAATCCTGATCATGGCCGCCCGAAAGACATTCCTACCACAGCCCCCGGGCACGTGCCATCTAGCGCCGGATCACGTTGGGGAACGGCGGCTCGCCGAGCTTCCCCCCCACGTACCCGCCGAAGAGATCGGCCAGGAAGAGGCCCAGCGCCGCCAGAAGTTCCCTCCCGGAGAGCCCGAAGCTCACCGGCGGGAGGGCTACGGCCCCGATGAAGTATCGCCCGAAGCCTGAGAGTATGAGCGCCAGGATCACCCCCAGTACGAGCCCAAGGACGGCACACATCGCGCCGTTGAGGCCGCCCCGGCGCGGCGCCAGCCTGCTGGCCGCGAAACCACCGGCGAGATAAGCCAGAAACCCGGCGACGAGCGCGACCACCACCACGGCCGCCGAGAAGCCCCCGGATGCCGGCGCGACACCCGTAACGGCGACGTAGAGCGCCCGCAGCAGGCGCTCCAGCACCCCCCCGCAGACCACCGCGACGGCCCATCCGAGCAGCATCGCCGGGAGGCTGATCTCCTTCATCCTCAAAACCCGCCTCCAAAGGGTCTCAAACGAAACCCTCCATGACGCCAGCTCCTTCTCGGTACCATTCTCCTCCCGCCGGCTTAACCTTCCGTAAGGAAGGGTTAGCTTTCGGTAAAGTTTCGGTAAAAGTCTGTGAGAAGTGGCAATCGGTCCGGTTCCGTTAAAATCGTTTCATGCGGCTCGGGTTCAGGATCTCTCTGACGCTTCTGGTCTCCCTGGCTGTCGTGCTCTCGGTCGGGGTGTTGCTGCTGTACGGGTTGCCCACGATCCAACGCCGGGTCGCCGAGCACGCCAGGAAAGTCACGCTGGCGCAGGCTGCCGCCACGGCGGACGCCATAACCGGCAATACCGGAGGTCAGTGGCACGCCATGCTCAGCGAGAAGAAAAACGCCTCCCACCTTCCTGCCCGCCCGAACCGGCTCCTGCACCGGACCATCAACCTCTATGCACGCCCGGGGGAGACGAAGGTCCTCGTGGTCAACCGTGCGGGAAACGTCGTGGCGAGCGAGGGGAAAGCGGACTTCGAGGCCCCTGCAACCCTCATCCGCACGGCGGCCTCTGGGAAGCGGCTCTTCCAGGAGATCGAGGGCTACGACGTGGCCGTCACCCCGATCTTCTACCGGGACCGGCTCGAAGGCGGCGTGGTGCTCGCCACCGGCGGCTTCGAGAGCACCTTCGACCAGATCCTGCTGCGCAGCTCGCTCGAGGCGGCCCTCATCTCGCTCATCGCGAGCGGGGGCGTGGCGCTGCTCCTCGCCACGGTCATGGGCCGCAGGGTCGAGCGCCTCGCGCTCGGCGCGCGCTCGATAGCGGGCGGGGACCTCTCCTACCGGCTGGTTCCGGACCACGGCGACGAGCTGGGCGAGCTCGCCAGGACCTTCAACGAGATGGCCGACAGGCTCGAGGAATCCTTCGAGACCCTCAGGCGTGGAGAAGAGAACCTGAGAACCATACTCGACAACCTGAGCGAGGGCGTGCTCGCCGCGACCTCCGACGGGAAGATCACGTTCGCCAACCGGGCGGCCCGCCGAGTGCTGGACACCGACGCAGGAACCGTACCCGACCCCTGGGAAGATTTCGATCTCAGGGAAGCGATAGCCCGGTGCGCCGGAAGCGAAGAGCGCATCGAGGCGATGGTGCAGGACGGGGAGACCTTCATGCGGGTCAACGTCGTACACATCTCCGGCTTCTACGGAGACGGCGGGGGCGCCCTCGTCGTGATGCAGGATCTCTCCGAAGGACGCAGGCTCGAGGTCAACCAGCAGCGGTTCATAGCCAACGCCGCCCACACGCTGAAGACCCCGATCACCACGATAGTCGGCGCCGCCGAGCTGCTGCTCTCGGGCGACGACGAGGACCCCACCGTACGGCGTCGGCTGTTGAACCACATCTTCAACGAGAGTCGCAAGATGCAGCAGCTCTCCGACACCCTGCTCAGGATGGCCCGCACCGGCTTCGAGGCGGACCGCCCGAAGCTGAGAAGGACGGACCTCGAAGAAACCGCACGCTCGGTGCTCTCCCAGATCTCCCCGCTAGCGGAGAGGATGGGTATCGATCTCACGCTCACCGGCGAAGCAGAGCCGGTGCTCGCCGACGCAGAACGTCTCGAACACTCGCTGCTCATCCTGCTGCAGAACGCGATCAAACACTCCAGCAGGGGAGACGTGGTCACGCTGCGCCTGCGAGGACGCTCCGTGAGCGTCGAGGACGAAGGCGAGGGGATAAGAGACGAGGACCTGCCGCACGTCTTCGAGCGGTTCTACAGAGGGTCAGGGAACACCGAGGGATTCGGGCTCGGCCTCTCGATCTGCAAGGAGAACGTGGAGGCGATGGGCGGCCGGATAGAGATCTCCTCCGAGGAGAACCGCGGGACCGTGGTGACCCTCAGCCTGCCCCCGCCGTAGTGTGGGCGGGCTTTTCCGGCTACAATCCTCGAAACCGTATGTTCCACGAAGACCAGCGGGATGGTGGATGCAAAAGGTTCTCATAGTCGAGGACGACCCGGCGGTGAGGGACGTGGTGGTGCGTGCCCTGCAGAGGGAACGCCTCGAGACCGAGGAGTTCAGAGACGGCGAGTCGGCCCTGGAGTACCTGCACGAGGGCGGCCGGTGTGACCTGATGATCCTGGACATCATGCTCCCGGGCATGGACGGGGTCGAGCTCTGCCGCCGGGTGCGCGCCGAGAGCGAGGTGCCCATAATCATGCTCAGCGTCCGGGACGACGAGACGAGCGTCGTGGTGGGGCTCGAGGTCGGGGCGGACGACTACGTCACCAAGCCCTTCTCGCCCCGACAGCTCGTGAGCCGGGTCCGGGCGCAGCTCAGGCGCCGGGAGATGGACCGCCACTCCTCCGGCCCCGAAGACGACGTCCACCGGCTCGTCTTCCCCGGCCTGGAGATAGACCTCTCGCGTCGGCTGGTCACCGCGGATGGAGAACCGGTCGAGCTCACGGCGAAGGAGTTCGATCTCCTGGCGCTGCTCGCCTCACACCCCGGCAGGGTCTACACCCGTGAGCAGATCATGCGCCATCTGTGGGGCGGGGAATTCTTCGGCGAGGCCCGCGCCGCCGACGTGCACATCCAGCACATCCGCCACAAGATAGAGCCCGACCCCAAGAACCCCCGCTACGTACAGACGGTGCGCGGCGCAGGCTACAGGTTCACCGAGGGCTGACCCGAAAATCCATCCGCAGCCGGCGGGCAGGGTTATCATGCGGGTGTATGGGCCGCCTCCGGCACCTGGGTGACTCTCGGTTGCGCCTCGGCGCGGTGACCTCCAAGGAGGTCGGGATGCTCCTGCGCCAGCCCAGGCTCCTCGCGGTGCTGTTGGCGGGGCCGGTCCTGATCATGGTGGTCTTCGCCCTGAGCTTCCACTTCACCCTCGGCAAGCCGCGGGTAGCGGTCGTCGTGGAGCCTGGAAGTCCGGGGGCCAAGCTCTTCGAAGAACTTCGGAAACGGTTCGAGTCCCGGGTCGACGTCGCGCTCGTGACGCAAGACGAGGGCCGGGCCGAGCAGCTGCTGAGGAACGGCAAGCTCGACGGGGTGGTCGTCGTCCCACCGAGGCCGCTCGACCGCATACGGAGCGGTAAGCACGCCACGCTGAAGGTCCGCTACCGCTCGCAGAACGAGCTCTTCGGCTACGTGGTTCCGAGCCGCGCGAGCGCCCTGGTCCAGAGCCTGAACCGGCTCTTCGTCAGGAGGCTCCTCTCGGACGAGCTGAGCGCCCTGCGCTCCTCACGCGGCAACCTCGACGCGCTGAGCACGGAGCTCGAAGAGGCCCGGAGCCTGGAACGGACCCTGTCCTCCCCCCAGACCCGCCGCACCACGAACCAGCTCCGCTCAACCCTGAGCGACCTCGAGGGTACGCTGAAGGCGATCGAAGGGATAGCCCCCGACGGGCTGCACGACAGGGTCGCCGGGGCCCTGAGGCAGGTGCGCAGCACCGAGAAGCTCCTGGGCCGGGTACAACGCCTCGAACATCAGGCTCAAAAGGCGAAGGAGAACGGAACGCTCTCCAGGCTCGATGAGCAGCTCTCGCTGCTGCGGCGGGCCACCTCCCGGATACCACCCGACGTCTCGGCGAAGCTTTTGGTCTCCCCGCTCAGGCTGGACCTGAAGAACGTCGCCCGCTTCCAGCCGACGATCGTGCAGTATTACGCGCCCGGCGTGCTCTCGCTCCTGGTGCAGCACGTCGCGCTCAGCCTGGCCTCGCTCGCGATCGTCCGGGAGTACCTGGGTGGGTCGAAGGAACTCTTCGACGTCTCCCCGCTCAGGGACTCGGAGCTCCTCTTCGGGAAATTCCTCACCTACGTCCTGAGTGCGCTCGCGGCGAACGCGGTGGTCGCCGCCGCCCTCATCTGGTACCTGCACCTGCCCGTGAGCACGAGGGCGCTCGAGAGCCTGGCGACCTCGATGGTGCTGGTCGCACTCTCCTCGGTCGCGCTCGGGCTTCTGCTCTCGGTCCTGGTCAGGAGGGAGATACAGGCCGTCGAGATCTCGATGCTCGTCCTCATCGGAAGCGTCTTCTTCGCCGGGTTCCTCTTCCCGTTCCACATGATAAGCGGTCCGGCCCGCGCCGTCTCCTACGTCCTGCCCTCGACCTACGGCATAGACGCGATGCAGAGCGCGCTGCTCGACGGACGGTGGTTCTCGGTCCGGGATCTCGCGGCGCTCGTGGCCCTGACGCTCATCCCTCTCGCGCTGGCGCTCTCCCTGCTGCGGCGCAGGAAGGTCTGAAAGCCGTGCCGGTGGTCGAGGCGGAGAACCTCTCCAAGCGTTTCGGGCGCAACGCCGTGCTGCAGAAGGTAGACCTCGCGGTCGAGAGCGGGGAGATCTTCGGGCTCATCGGCCCCTCCGGCTCGGGCAAGAGCACCCTGATCCGAACCCTCACCGGGTACTACCCGCCGAGCGGGGGCGGGGTGCGCCTCTTCGGAGAAGACCCGGCGACCTTCGGACCGGACGAGCGGCGCCGGATCGGCTTCATGCCGCAGGGGTTCGTCCTCTACCCCCAGCTCTCCGTGAGACGCAACCTCAGCTTCATCGCCGGGATATACGGCCTGGGGTTGCGCGAGCGGCGCAGGCGCGTGCGTGAGGTGCTGCAGTTCGTCGAGCTCTGGGACGCCCGCAGGCGACGGGCGGCGAACGTCTCCGGGGGGATGCAGCGGAGGCTCCAGCTCGCCGCCGCGATGGTACACCGGCCGGAGCTGATGTTCGTGGACGAGCCCACGGCGAACCTGGACCCCATCCTGCGCAACAAGCTCTGGGAGCGCTTCGAGGCCCTGCGCGACGAGGGGAAGGTGATCATCGTGAGCACCCAGTACGTAGAGGAAGCCGGCCGCTGTGATCGGGTCGGGCTGCTCTCGGGGGGAAGGATGATCGCCGCCGGAACCCCCCGGGAGCTGCTGCGCCAGGCCTTCGGCGGCGAGATAGTGCGCCTGGAGCTCGGAGGAGACATCGGTCGGGCCGGAGGGTACCTGCAGGCTCTCGAACGCCTCGGTCACGTCTCGGACATAAACAGGTTCTCCGCCGGCGGCAAGACGAAGACGATCATCCGCCTCATCGTCGACGATGCGGACCCCGTGCTGCCGGAGGTCTTCCGGGCCCTGCAAGGGGCGGAGGTCCTCGCCGCCGACGTGCACACCCCTTCCTTCGACGAGGTCTTCGTCAGGCTCGAGGAGAGGGCCGGAGAAGCAGGCTAGACCTCGACCCTCCCGCGGAACATCCGGTAGATGATCGCGAAGTAGATGCAGGCGAGGAGCAGCCCGAGCCCCCAGGCGATCAGGCCGACCACCAGGCTGTGGTGCGGGGCGGAGGCGTTGTAGATCGTCAGGCTGCGGGAGGGGTCGACGGCGGGCAGTACCTTGGGGTAGATCGCGAAGGCCGTCGAGGACATCATCCCCGCGATGTACGCGCACGAGCCGCCGAAGGAGAGCCCGTCACGCCCCTTCGCCAGGGCGTACCCCACCGTCAGGATGCCCCCGATCGCCGCCGCGGGGAACACGAACCCCCAGGGAGCGCTCTCGAAGTGGGAGAGGCGCTGCGGCAGCAGGTAGAAGGTGAGCGGCGTGGCGAGCGCCGTGAGCCCGACGGTGGCCACCCAGAAGGCCCCGGCGAAGATCCTGCTGCTGTTGCGAAGCCCTCCGGTGGTCTTCATCGTCAGGTAGGTGGTTCCGTGCAGGATCACCGCGCAGAGCGCGAGGAGCCCGATCATTACCGTGTACCAGTCGAGGATGCCGGGGTTCTTGCTCAAGGGGTGCAGAGGATCGGTCCACAGCGACTGGAAGAAGTACTTCCCGCCCCGCCCTATGGGGACGCCGCGCATCACGTTCGCGAGCGCCACACCGAAGAAGAACGGCAGCAGCAAGCTGCCGAGGAAGAAGACGCCGTCCCAGAACGAGCGCCAGAGATCGTTGTCGAGGAGATGTCGCATCTCGAGCCCGACCCCCCGCAGGATCAGGAGCCACAGTACGACGAAGACGGCGAGGTAGAAACCGCTCATGCTCGCCGAGTAGAGCAGTGGGAACGAGAGGAAGAGCCCCCCGCCGGCGGCGACCAGCCAGGTCTCGTTACCATCCCACATCGGCAGGATGGCCCGCTGCACCGCCCGGCGCTCCTTGTCGTCCTTGGCCACGAAGGGATAGATCGCGCCGGCCCCGAGGTCGAAGCCGTCGAGCAGGACGTACATGGTGAGGATGAAGGCTATGAAGATGAACCAGATCGTCTGCACCGCTACCCCCTTACCTTCTCCTCTCGTCCACTCTCGATGGGCTCCTCCCTCCTACGCTCCTGCAGCGCCCTCCGCCCGGGGATTATCTCCCTTATCTCCTTCTCGAGTCTTTCGACGTCCTCGCTCTGCGGAGCCTCGGGTCCCTGGTGGACCTCCTTGAGCACCACGATCACGTAGAGGACGCTCAGGAGCAGGAACAGCCCCGCGAGCCCCGCGATCGTGAAGTAGACGTTACCGGCGTTGACCAGCCGGGACGCCCCCTGGGCGGTCTTCATGACGCCGTAGATGATCCAGGGCTGCCGCCCGGACTCGGCGACGACCCAGCCGACCGTGTTGGTGATGAACGGGAAGGGCATTATGAGCAAAAGGAGCCAGAGCATCCTGCGCGAGCGGAAGAGCCTCCCGCGCCAGAGCAACAGGGCCGCGAGCAGCATGACCGCGGCGAAGATGGTCCCCAGCCCCACCATGATGTGGTAGCTGTAGTAGACGAGCGGTACGTTGGGCCAGAGGCTGCGCGGGAACGCCTCAAGCCCCTTCACCGTCGCCTCGAACGACCGGTAGGAGAGAAAGCTCAGGATCTTGGGCAGCTCGATCGGGTTGTCTATACGCATCGTCTGCAGGTTGGGCTGTCCGATGATCGTGAGCGATGCCCCCTTCTCGGTGTGGAAGAGGCCCTCGGCCGCGGCGAGCTTTATGGGCTGCTTCTCTGCCAGCGCCGCGGACTCCATGTCCCCGCTCGGGTAGATCATCCACAGCGAGGAGGCGAGCCCGGCGATGACCCCGAGCGTCACGAAGAGCTTGCCGAACTGCACGTCGCGACGGGAGAGCAGGTAGAATGCTCCGATCCCGGCCATCGCGAAGGAGGCGGTGACGACGGCCCCGCCCATCACGTGGATGTACTGGTGGAACATCCAGGGGTTCAGGAAGAGCTTCCAGAAGTGGACGAGCGCGAGGTTGCCGTCGGGGAGGGTGCGGTAGCTTATCGGGTTCTGCATCCAGGCGTTGACCGTGAGGATGAAGTAGCCCGAGGCCCAGCTCCCGAGGAAGACCATGAAGGCCGAGAACCACCTCACCTTCTTCCCGAAGGCATCCCCTCCGTAGAGGTAGAGCCCGAGGAAGGCCGACTCGACGAAGAAGGCGAAGACCCCCTCGAGCGCGATCGTCTGACCGATGACCCCGCCCGAGACCGTCGAGAAGACCGCCCAGTTGGTCCCGAAGCCGAACTCGAGCGGGATGCCCGTCACCGCCCCGATGACGAACGCCGGGGCGAAGAGCCTGACCCAGAAGTCCGCCGCCTTCTTGTAGAACTCGTGCCCGCGCCTGAGGTAGAGCGTCTCGAGCACCACGATGAGCAGGATGAGCCCCATCGTGAGCTGCGGGTAGAGGTAGTGGTAGATAAGGTTGAACCCGAACTGCCAGCGGTGCAGAAGGACCGTGCTGCTGGTGTCCTGCAGCGCGAGGACCGGATGCACACTCATCAGCGCGGCACTCATTCAAGACCTCCTGTGGAGCTTCGGCGGGCGGTGATCCTCACGGAGGACTCCGCCTCTCTTTCGGTGTCCTCGGCGTTCTACCGCATCCCTCCAGATCAGAGTATATGCAGCACCGGATGTCACCTGGTGAGCTCTTTTACTCTCTGTCCTGCGCTGGGCGAATTCCATCACGAGGTAAAGGATCAGCTCCGGTCCGCGAGGATATACGCCTCTCTCCGCCGAGGAACGAGAAGCCCGCGAGCATGAGGCCGATGCAGATGTGGAAGACCTCGGGAAGGATGTTGTACTGGCCGTGCACCGCGTTGTACTGCATGAAGAACGGGACGATGAAGACCCAGGCCCCGGCGACGAGCTCGAGGAAGCGCAGCCGTCCGAGGGAGGGCCAGAGCGCGAGGAACGCGACGGCGGCGAGGATGGTCCCGGTGATCGTGTCGCTCACCCCGGCGGGCGTCCCGGCGTACCCGACGACGTAGGGGGACATCGCGAACCACACCCCGAAGAG
Organism: Rubrobacter sp. M3-4; assembly: GCF_059772285.1. Lineage (NCBI taxonomy): Bacteria > Bacillati > Actinomycetota > Rubrobacteria > Rubrobacterales > Rubrobacteraceae > Rubrobacter > Rubrobacter sp. M3-4. Next base: position 71,445 of record NZ_JCBAJP010000002.1, on the reverse strand, counting down.
GACCGCAGCGAGCCGGGGCAGGCGGGCGAGCGCCGGACGGGTGTCCGGCTCCGCCCCCAGAGCACCTTCCGCCGAGAGCCCGCTCAGCGCGAGCGCGAGCGCCGCGGAGAGCAGGCACCAGAACGACCAGCCTCCGGCGACGAGCGGCTGCAGGATCGCGAAGACGACCCCTGCGGCCGAGTAGAGCGTCGCGAGGGCGAAGAGGAGCCTTCCTGCACTCCGGCGTCCGAGGAACGCGGAGAGGAGGATGCCCGCCGCGAAGACGACGACACCGGCGGCCGAGTAGGGCAGCGTCGGAGGGTAATCCGTAACGGCGGTGGCGTACCGGGAGAAGAACGGATCCCAAATCCCGGAGAGCGCCCCGGTGAGATAGAGCAGCACGTACAGGGAAGAGCCAACCCCCGCGAGTGAGACGAGCACCCCGGCAGCAACCCGGTATCCTCCTGTCATCTTCGACCTCCCGTCGCCAGCATCGTGCTCTGCAGAGCGTACATCCTGCCGTAGAGCCCTCCGGAGGAGAGCAGTTCCGCGTGGGTCCCACGCTCGACGATGCGCCCGGATTCGAGGACCAGGATCTCGTCCATCAACTCCATCCCGACGAGCCGGTGGGTGATCATGAGCACGCTCCTTCCCTCCATCGCCTCCCGTATCGCACCGAGGAGCTCGGCCTCGGTTATGGTGTCGAGGTTGGCCGTGGGCTCGTCGAGTACGAGCACGGGAGCGTCCCGGATGAGGGCGCGCGCCACGGCGAGCCGCTGCCGCTCCCCGCCGGAGAGCCGAAGCCCCTGCTCCCCGACCCAGCTGTCCAGCCCGTCCGGGAGTCGCCGGACGAGCTCGTCGAGCCTGGCCACGGCGAGCACCCGCGAGATCTCCTCGTCGGTAGCCTCCGGGGCAGCCAGAAGCAGGTTGCGCCGGAGCGTACCGTTGAACAGGTGGGTGTCCTGCGAGATCAGGGAGATCCTGGACCTGAGGTCCTCCTGCGCGAGATCCCGCACGTCCTGACCTCCGAAGAGGACCTCCCCGGCCTCGGGATCCCACAGACGCAGGGCGAGCCGGGCCACGGTGCTCTTCCCCGCCCCACTCGGCCCGACGATCGCGACCCTCCCGCCGGGGGGAAGCTCGAAGGAGAGGTCGTGCAACACCTGGGGCTCACCAGGAGCGTACCGAAAGCTCACGTTTTGGAACTCGAGCGAGGTGTCCTCCGGCATCGGAGATGGAAGGGCGGGATCGTTGACCTGCGGCTCCTCGTCCGCGACCTCGAAGATGCGCTCCGCCGCCTCGCGCGAGCGTCCCAAAAGCCGGAAGGCCTCCCCGAGCGGGTTTATCGCCTCGAAGGCGCCGAGTACGACGAGCGCGAGGAACGCCAGGTAGACCCCGCGCACCACGCCGGAGGTGACGAGCGGGATCGCGAGCACGAGCAGAACGAGCATGGCGAGGTTGGAGAGGAGCTCGCCCAGAGCGTTCTGCAGCCCACCGACGAAGGCCATCCTGCGCTGGACGCGCGAGAGAGCCCCGTTCACGGCCGCGATCCGCCGCCCCTGCTCCTCCTCCGCTCCGAAGGCGAGGATATCCTGCACGCCCTGCACCCCGTCGACGATGAGCGCGCCGAGCTCACCACGCAGCCTCGCCTCCTCCCTTCCGTAGCGGGATGCGAGGGCGTTCACCAGAACGGGGACCCCGACGCCCGCGGCGAGCAGGAAGGCGAGCGCGGCGAGCGCCAGAGCCGGCGAGAAGATCCAAAGGAGCGCCACCGTCCCCGCGGTCGTCGCCGCCGCGACCAGCATCGGCGAGAAGACGCGCAGGTAGACGTTCTGCAGCTCGTCGACGTCCTTCACGAGCCGGTCGAGCAAATCCCCGCTGCGGCGTCCCCGCAGTCCGGCCGGGACGAGCGGCTCCAGGCGCGAGTAGAACCAGGTGCGCAGCCCGGAGAGAAGGCGGAAGGTCACGTCGTGCGAGACGAGCCGCTCGGCGTAGCGGGCGAAACCACGCGAGACGCCGAACAACCGGACCAGGTAGATCGGCACGCTCAACGCCGCGAGCTCAGGTCTCAGGGCCGCGGCGGCGATGAGGAAGGCGGAGAGCGCCAGGAGCCCGACGTTGCTCGCGATGGTGGCCACCCCGAGCGCGACCGCGAGCGCGGCCCTGCGCCCGAAGGGACGCAAGAATCCCGCCAGGCGCAGCATCACCCTCACGGTCGGACCTCCTCCGGTGCACCGACGAGCTCCGCGTAGAGCCCACCCCGGCGCACGAGCTCCTCGTGCGTCCCCTGCTCCACGACCCGCCCCGCGTCGAGCACGACGATGCCGTCCGCCCGGTAGACGGTATTGAGACGGTGGGCGATGACGAGCGTGGTCCTGCCCGCCCTCAGGCGCTCGACTGCCTCCCTTATCGCCGTCTCGCTCTCCGGGTCGAGGCTCGAGGTCGGCTCGTCCAGGATCAGGACGGGTGCGTCCTTGAGGAAGGCGCGGGCTATCGCGATGCGCTGCGCCTCCCCGCCCGAGAGACGGGCCCCCCGCTCGCCGAGCTGCGTGTCGTACCCATCGGGGAGCGTCCGGATGAAGCCGTCCGCCCCGGCGAGCTCGGCGGCCCGCTCGACCTCCTCGCGGCTCGCCCGCGGGCGGGCGAGCCGGATGTTCTCCAGGACGCTGCCGTAGAAGAGGTACGGTCGCTGCGGGACGAGGGAGACGTGCTCGCGCCAGCGCGCGGCCGGGAACTTCGAGATCGGGGTGCCGCAGGCGAGGATCTCGCCCTCCTCGGGATCGAGGAAACGCAGCAGCAGGCTGGCGAGCGTGCTCTTGCCCGCGCCGCTGCGCCCGACGAGCGCCGTCGTCGTCCCGGGCTCCAGGGTGAGGTTCACCTTCTCGAGCGCCGGCCGCCGGGCGTCCGGGAACGAGAAGCTCACGTCCTTCAACTCTATGCGGGGTGCTCCGGCCGGTGGCTCCCACCCCGCTTCGCCTCCGCTCCGCTCCGGGAGCGGGGTGTCCAGGATCTCGAAGATGCGCTCAGCCGCCGCCTTGCCCTCCATCCCGGCGTGGCGGCTCGTCCCGAGCTCGCGCAGCGGGCGGTAGAACTCCGGGGCGAGCAGGAGCACGAGGAAGGCCGGCTGGAAGGCTATGTCCCCCCGCAACAGGCGCACGCCGAGCTCGACCGCTATGACCGCGATGGCGATAGAGACCATGAACTCCAGCACCAGTCCGGAAGCGAACGCGTAACGCAGCACCTTCATCGTCCTGCGCCGGAAGGCCTCTCCCACCCGCTCGACCGTCCTGCTCTCCTCCCTGCTGCGCCCGAGCGCCTTCAGCGTGGGGAGCCCCTGCAGGACGTCGAGGAAGTAGGCGCTCATGCGGGAGAGCGTCTCCCACTGCCGCTGGATGTGCCTCTCGGAGTACTTCCCGACGGCGACCATCAGGATCGGGATGATCGGGGCGGTCGCGAGCAGCAGCAGAGCGCTGATCCAGTCGACGGTGAAGAGATACCCGGCTATCGTGAGGGGGACGAGGGCGCTCAGCGCGGCCTGAGGCAGGTAGCTCCCGAAGTAGGCATCCAGCCGCTCTATACCCTCCACGGCCGTCGAGGCGACCTCGCCGGTGCTCTCGTTCCTGGTGTAGGCCGGTCCCAGGCGCACCACGTGCGAGAAGAGCCTCTCCCTGAGAGCGCTCTTGACCGCTATCGCACCCCGCCTGCCCACGACCTCCCGGCCCCAGGCGAAGGCCGCGCGGGCCACCACCGCGCCGAGCAGGAGCACCAGGGTGAGGGTCACCTGCCTCAGCGTCCCGCCGCCGAGGAAGACCCGCGAGACCGCCTCGCTTAAAAACCGCATCTGCAGGATCGTCGCGCCGGTCCCCGCGAGCCCCAGCAGGACCGCGAGCAGGAGGAAGATGCGAGCCGACTTCACCTCTCTGAAGAGCCTGGCATCCATCTATGAATGGGTTATACCCCCTGCGGCATGGTCTCCCGGTGAAAGGTTTCCCGTGGAGCCCCTCTATCCCTCCGAGATGGCGACGGCCGCCGAGATGTGGGCCAGGTGGGTCAGAACCTGCGGGAAGTTGCCCAGTAGCTCGCCGCTTTCGACATCGTACTCTTCGGAGAAGAGCCCCAGGTCGTTGCCCGTGGCGAGGGCCCGATCGAAGACTTCCTGCGCCTCGTTGGACCTCTTCTGGCGGGCTAGACACTCTGCGAGCCAGAAAGAGCAGGCCAGAAACGCCCCTTCCTGCGGGTTTCCCGGGAAGCGTCTTATGAGCCCGTCGTCGTCGAGCTCCCTTCGGATGGCGTCGGTGGTACGGACCATTCGCTCGTCGTCGTAGTCGACGAAGCCGGTCTCGGGCAGAAGGAGCAGTGCCCCGTCGAGGTCCTTCGAGCCGAACGCCCGAACGAAGACGCCGCGCTCCTCGTCGTAGCCGTCGCTCTCTATGGCCTCCCGGATCTCTTCGCGCACCTTCCGCCAGCGGGTGGTCGGCGCCCGCCGCATGCACTCCTCGGAGAGCTTTATTCCCCTGTCGAGCGCGCACCAGCAACCGGCCTTGGAGTACACGAAGTGCTCGGGGTCCCCGCGCTTCTCCCAGATCCCGGCGTCGGGCTCGCTCCAGCGCTCGGCGGCGGTGTTCACCAGGTCCACGATGAAGCGCCAGTAGTCGTCGTCGGGGGAGTTGCCCCTCTTGTGCCAGCGCCAGGAGAGCTCCAGCAGCTGCCCGAAGACGCCGAGCTGCATCTGTCCGGCGGCGAGGTTGCCCACCCGCACGGGTCTGGCACCCCGGTATCCCTCCAGGTGTCCGAGCTCGCGCTCGACGAGCGTCCTCTCGCCCCCGACGCCGTACATTATCTGCAGCTTGCGGGCGTTGCCGGCGGCGCTGCGTTCGATGAAGCGTCGGAAGGCGTCCGCCTCTTCTTCGAACCCGACCTCGGCCAGGGAGCGCACCGAGAAGAAGGAGTCCCGGATCCAGCTGTACCGGTAGTCCCAGTTGGCGCTACCTCCAGGGATCTCGGGCAGCGAGGTGGTCGCCGCCGCGGCCACGGCGCCGGTCATCTCGTTCATCAAAGCCTTTATGGTGATCGCCGAGCGCAACACCCCGGGCCGGTAGCGGCCCTTGAAACGCATGCCTGAGGCCCACCCACGCCACCACTCCACCGTCTCCTCCAGACGCCGGTCGAGCTCTTCTGCACCCGGCGGCTCCGGGAGATCACGGTCGAGCCGGGCCGGGGGGACGGAGAGGATCGAGAGATGCACCCGATCCCCGGCGTGAACGTCGACCTTCGCCGAGATCTCGTCCGTATCGGAGATCCCTACGTCAGCGTCGGAGTGGATGAGCAGACCATCGTTGCCGCCTATCGCGGAGAAGAGCCGGGCTCCTTCCTGCCGGATCCAGGGATCTATCTCCCCGTAGTCGAAGCGGGGGGCGACCCGGATCTCGAGCTCCACGTGCCCGCGCACCCCCTCGACAATCCGTACGATCTGGCGGTGCTCCTCCTCGCTCGCGGGCATGGCGAAGAAGTCGTAGAGGCGCACCTCCCCGCCGCCGGTGGTGAAGGTGGTCTCGAGGACGAGCGTCTCGTCCAGATAGCGCCGGGAGACGTCCCATTCGTCCCCCGTGGGGCTTATGGAGCAGAACCCTCCCCTCTTCCGGTCGAGGATCCTCCCGAAGCAGCTCCCGGCGTCCACGCGCTGGATGCAGCACCAGTCCATCGAACCCGAGCGCGAGACGAGCGCTGCGGAGTTGCTGTCGGCGATGAGGGCGTAGTCGCCTATCGGCGGGTATCCTTCATCAGGCATCGCGCACCTCCCGAAGCCCGCCCGCCGCGAAGAGCGCGGCTACGACCGCGTCGGTCGCGGCGATCCTGCGGTGTCCGCTGTCGAAGGTAGCCAGCGCGACCATGCTCAGCGCGTGCAGCGCGTCGGCGGCCGCCCCGGCAGCGAGCAGCGGTCGGCCTCCGCTCCTCCCGACGACCGCGGCCTGCACCAGGTGGCGTGCGCCCAGGATGCGAGCCCCGATCCTGGAGGGACGGTCCGCCTTCCCTCCGGAGACCATCCGGACCAGCGCCCCGGGGAACACGAGCAGCGCGGCCCCGTAGGCGATCCTCCCCACCTCTGCGGCCCGCGAGGCTCCGCTCAACCTGCAACAGTATCTCAACCCTCTTCCTCCTCTCCGGAACGATCCCCTCGCTCCCTTGCCGATGCTCCGTCCTCACCGCGGTCCCGCAACGTCTCCGCCACGCTCATCTCCAGCGCGAACGCGAGCAGGTACCCCACGGTCGCCAGAAACGCCCCCACGGGCCACGCAAGCGACCGGTGCTCCAGGAAGCGCCCCGTGGCGAGCGCCGCCGTGAGCCCGAGCCCCACCGAGAAGACGCTTATCGAGCTGCCGAGAGCCTTCACCTGGCTCGGCTCGTCCTCGAGCCCGTGCCGAAACAGCCCAGAGACGGCGGCCTCCACGAGGGCGAACCCCATCACGGCCCCGCCCCCGAACCCGAAGACGTCCGCCGCTCCCGGAGATCCCCAGGCCGCGCTCAGGATTCCGAAAGACCCCGTTATCGTCACCGAGTAACCGTAAGCGGAGGCGTTGTTGCGGGCGGAGGCACGCAGACCACGCCGGTAGCGCCTTCCGAACTCCCCGCCGTCCAGGCTCACCGCGACCGCAGCAGCGCGTAGAGTCCTGCGAGACCCGCAACCCCCGCGGCGAGGAGCGCACCACGATGGGTCGTTGCCCACAGCTGCGGGCTCCTCTCGTGTGCCATGCCGTCGAAGCGTCCGTGGGCGCCGGCGTCGCCCGGAACCGGCTCGAAGAGGTTGGAGGGCCGGTCCGGGTCTGCGGGCTCGTCGGTCTGCTGCGAGTCGTACCCGGTCCTGGCCAGATACCAGTCGCCGAAGCCGGGGAGGAACTTGTTGCCCTCTATGGTCAAAACGGCCGAGAGCCCGACGTACAACTCGCGCCTTCTGTGATGGGCGGCCCAGTAGACGCCCCGGGCCGCCACCTCCGGCTGATAGATCGGGGGAACGGGCTGGGGTTTGTTGGGCATCTTCGACTCGCAGTGATCGAACTGCGGGGTGTTGAGCCCCGGCAGTTGCACCATCGTCACGTGCACGTTGCTGCCGTCGTGTTTGAGCTCGACCCTGAGCGAGTCGGTGAACCCCTTCATCGCGTGCTTGGCACCACAGTAAGGGGCCTGCAGGGGTATGGAGCGGTAAGCCATCGCAGAGCCCACCTGCACGATGGTCCCCCTATCGCGCGGGAGCATCCTCTCAAGCGCCACCTTCGTCCCGTAGACCGCCCCCAGGTAGGTCACCTCCGTCGCCCGCCTGAACTCCTGCGGGGTGATCTCCTTGAACGGCGCGAAGACGGTGGTCATCGCGTCGTTGACCCACACGTCCACCGGGCCGAGCTCCCGCTCGACCCTCGAGGCCGCCTCCTCCACCTGCTCGTAATCGGCGACGTCGGTCGGGATCGCGAGCGCCTCGCCCCCGGCCGCTTCGACGTCCTTCACCGCTCCCTCGAGGCCGTCCGTGCCACGGGCGAGAAGCCCGACCTTCGCCCCGTGCCGGGCGAACTCGCGGGCCACCGCCCGACCGATCCCGGCGGAAGCCCCGGTGACGACGACCACCTCCGCGTTATCGTGCTCCATCTCTCGTCTCCTTCGTCTGCCAGCCACAACGACGGAGCATGCCGGGAAGGCAGCTTCCCGGCATGCCTCTTATCAGTCTCCCCACCCGGCGTAAGCATCCTGTAAAGTTTTGCGAAAGGCCGGTAAAGATGGAGCAAACTTCTCCCCCGACAGATCATCCGCAACGGGGACGATCCCCGGCACGGGGGTCAGGGGAAGGCGCTACGCGCTCATCGGGCCCGACCAAGAGAACGAAGCGCCCTCACCCTGCGCGAGACACGCAAGAAAAGTTACAGCCCCTTCCTCCTGCGCCGCTCGCGCTGGTGTTCGACGGTATATCTCGGGTCGCGTGCGGACTGGAAGCCGGCCTTGTACACCGACCACCGCTCGCACAGGGCGCCGGCGAGGATCATGGCGCCCCCGGCCACGGCCGCCGCCCGGTTCTTCCCGCCCGCGAGCCCGAGCACCGCTGCCCCGGCCCCAGAGAGCGTGGTCGCGAGCTTCGAGTACCGTCCGGCCTCCTCCTTCTCGTAGGGTTCGGCCAGAAGCCTGCCCAGGCGGCGCTTCATCAGCTCCGCGGCCCCTATCTCGGCGAGCACTCCCCCGACGGCGAGCCTGCGGGCCGGGGCGGCCTCCCCCACCGGCGTGAAGACCGCCGCGCACGCCCCGGCGCTCGCCGCCGCGCCCGAGGCGAAGACGAGCGGGAGCTCCTTTCTCGCCTCGTGCCAGACCGGGACTGAGGTGTCCGCGAAGAGAACGGCGGTGTAGGTCGCGAGCGGGAGCCCGAGCAGGGCCGCGGCCCCCTCGAAAAGGGTGCGGGCACGCGGGAATACGCCGAACACGTCCGAGGTCGCCGCGATCCCGGAGGAGAGCCCGAACGAGGAGAGCACCCAGGTGCCGATGGACATCGGGGAGGTGGGCTTCACGACCCGGAGCATGTTGAGGAAGCGTTCCGGGCGTCCGAGGTCGGAGATGAGGAGCACCGGGCTCACCATCGCCCCGCCCAGGGCGGCGAGGCGGGCGCTCCTGGCGAGCCTCTGGTTGCCGGAGAGGTCGGCGGCCAGCGCCAGCGGCGCCGAGGCCCCGGCGAGCCCCCCGGTGAAGAAGTACCAGGGGATCTCCCAGGTCCACACCGGTTCCTTTATGACCGGACGTCCGTAGTAGGAGTCCGTGCGCCGGCCGTTGCGTTCCTCGCTCATCTTCCACCCCCTATGAACGCGGCGGCGACTCCGGCGGCGAGCGCCCCGGCGGCGAGCGCCGCCGCCCCCCACAGTCTCCCGAGCTTGCGGGTCACGACCTCCGGGTCGGGCGGTAGCCCGTAGACCTCGGGCTCGTCCAGCAGGAGGAAGAAGGCCCCCATCCCGTACTCCTCTTCGTTCGCTCCGTAGAGGCGGGCCTCCTCCACGCCCGCCTCGTGCAGCATCTCCAGACGCCCGTTGGCCTTCTCGCGCAGCTCGTCGAGAGGGCCGAACTGGATCGAGTCCGTCGGGCAAGCCTGGGCGCAGGCGGGCTCCATCCCGCCCTTGAGGCGATCGTAGCAGAGCGTGCACTTCCAGGCCCGCCCGTCATCCTCCCTCCGGTCGAGCACCCCGAAGGGGCAGGCCGGGATGCAGTAGCCGCAGCCGTTGCACACGTCCTCCTGCACGACCACGGTGCCGAACTCGGTGCGGAAAAGGGCCCCGGTCGGGCACACGTCGAGGCAGGGCGCCTCGGTGCAGTGCTTGCAGACGTCCGAGGACATCAGCCACCGGACGTCGCCGTCGGCGTCCGGGACCTCGGTGGGGATGCGCTGCTCGATGAAGGCCACGTGCCGCCAGGTGTTCGCCCCGAGCGAGCTGGTGTTGTCGTAGGACTCCCCGGTAAGCTCCCCGATGACGTCGGGGACGTCGTTCCACTCCTTGCAGGCGACCTCGCAGGCCTTGCACCCGATGCACACGCTGGTGTCGGTGAAGAAGCCCATCCGGGGCCTCTCCTCCCCGTAGTAGCGCTGCCCGAGCGGGATCAGCGGTCGGGTCTCGGGGGTCTCGTGCCCCTCGATGTTGTAGGCGTCGGAGACGCCGGGCCTCCCGGACCCGGGGATTATGTGGCTGGAATCGCTCAACGTCTGCCTCCTCCGTCGTGGCTCTCCGCGCGGCGCCGGTAGTCCTCGACGAGCTCGACGAGCGCGCGGCCCCGAGGCTTCCGGCCGGGCCGGATGTCGCAGGTCGCGGCCTTGTACTCGCCGATGTGGACGTTGGGGTCGAGCGCCAGGGCGAGCAGGTCGTTGGCCGGGTCCCCCGTCACGAGCCCCTTGCTGCCCCAGTGGTAGGGCAGACCGATCTGGTGCACCACCCTCCCCTGCACCTTCATCGGCTTGATGCGGTCGGTGACGAGCACCCGCGCCTCTATGGCGGTGCGCGCGGTGACGATCGTCGCCCAGCCGCCGTTCTCGAGCCCGACCTCGCGCGCGAGCTGCGGGGAGACCTCGCAGAACATCTCCGGCTGCAGCTCGGAGAGGTGCCCGATGGTACGGGTCATCCCGCCGGCGGTGTGGTGTTCGGTGAGCCGGTAGGTGGTGAAGACGTACGGGAAGACCCGCGACCCCGAAGGGTTGTAGGGGTTGTCCGGGCGCGGGAACTGCTGGCGCACCGGGTTCGACTGCTGGGAGTAGAGCGCGTTCTCGAACGGGGACTCGTGCGGCTCGTAGTGGGTGGGGAGCGGCCCGTCGGTGAGCCCGGCGGGCACGTAGATCCAGCCGCGCCCGTCGGCCTGCATGATGAACGGCTTGTCGCCGCGGATGGCGTCCTCGGCGACGGCCCCCTCCTCGGGGACGTAGTCGGGGCGCTTGGTCGCGGCGATGTCCGGCACGTCGTAGCCGGTCCACCTGCCGTTCTCCTCGTCCCACCAGACGTACTTCTTGCGCTCCGACCAGGGTCTGCCCTCGGGGTCGGCCGAGGCGCGATTGTAGATGATCCTGCGGTTCATCGGCCACGCCCACGCCCACTCGGGGGCGACGTAGCTCTCCTGCTCCCAGTAGGGCTTCTTGCGCGCGGCCTGGTTCACCTCGTCGGCGTAGACGCCGGCGTAGATCCAGCAGCCGCACGCGGTCGAACCGTCGTCCTTGAGCGGCAGGTAGCTCGGCAGGGCATCCCCGTTCTCGTCCCAGCCGCCGATCTCGCGCAGCACGGCCTCCGCGTCGGGCTCCTCGTGCGGCCCTTTGGTCGGGTAGTCCCAGGTGAGGTCGAGCACCGGGCGGTCTTTGGGGTCGTCGGAGCCGGCGAGCTTCTCGCGGATCTTCCGGCCGAGATGGTACATGAACCACAGCTCCGAGCGGCAGTCGCCCTCGGGATCGACGGCCTTGAAGCGCCACTGCAGAAGGCGCTGGGTGTTGGTGAAGGTCCCCTCCTTCTCGGTGTGGGCCGCCGCCGGCAGGAAGAAGACCTCGGTCTTTATCTCCTCGGTCTTGAGCTCCCCGGTCTCGAGCTCGGGGGCGTCGTACCAGAAGGAGGCCGTCTCGACCTCGGTCATGTCGCGCACGACCAGCCAGTCGAGGTTCGCGAGCGCCAGCCGCTGCAGCTTGCCGTTGGCCGCCCCTACGGCCGGGTTCTCGCCCATCACGAAGAAGCCCTTGCACCAGCCGTCGATCATGCCCATGAGCGCCGGGTAGATCGAGTGGTCTCCCGTGAGGCGCGGTAGATAATCGAAGCAGAAGTCGTTCTCGGCCGTCGCGGCGTCGCCCCAGTAGGCCTTGAGCAGGCTCACCATGTAGGCGCGCATGTTCCCCCAGTAGCCGCTCTTGGCGGCGTTGCGCTCGACGTAGGTGTCGAGGTCCTGGTGCGCGTGGGCGTGGGGCATCGGCAGGTAGCCGGGGAGGATGTTGTAGAGGGTGGGGATGTCGGTCGAGCCCTGTATGGAGGCGTGCCCCCGCAGGGCCAGTATCCCCCCGCCCGGGCGCCCGATGTTGCCGAGGAGCAGCTGGATGATCGAGGCCGCCCGGATGTTCTGAACCCCGTGGGTGTGCTGGGTCCAGCCGACCGCGTAGCAGAACGCCGAGGTCCTCTCGCGCCCGGAGTTCTCGCAGAGGGTCTCGGCGACCTCCAGGAATCGCTCCTTCGGGCAGCCGCAGATCTCCTCGACTTTCTCCGGGGTATAGCGGCTGAAGTGTTTCTTCAGGATCTGGAAGACGCAGCGGGGATGTTCGAGCGTGGGATCCAGCTCCGGCGGCTCCCCCTCGACCCCCAGCTCTCCGGCCTGCGCGTAGTGCGCCTGCTCGCCGGTCACCCCGCCCTGCTCGCGCTGACCGGCGGCGCCGTGCACGGTCGTCCCGGCGTACTGCCAGGTCTCGGTGTCGTAGGCGCCCTTCTCGGGGTCCCATCCGGAGAAGAGCCCGTCGAGGTCTTCGGTGTCGGCGAACTCTTCGTTCACGATCACCGGCGCGTTGGTGTAGTGGACGACGTAGTCCCTGAAGTAGCGTTCGTTCTCGAGGATGTAGTTGATGATCCCGCCGAGGAACGCGATGTCGGTGCCGGCTCGGATGGGGACGTGCAGGTCGGCGACCGCGCTCGTGCGGGTGAAGCGGGGATCGACGTGCATTATCTTCGCACCCCGCAGCTTGGCCTCCATCACCCACTGGAAGCCCACGGGGTGGTTCTCGGCCATGTTGGACCCCATGATCAGGATGGAGTCCGCGTTGGCGAGGTCCTGCTGAAAGGTGGTCGCCCCGCCCCTACCAAACGAGGTCCCGAGACCCGGGACCGTGGAGGAGTGTCATATGCGGGCCTGGTTCTCGATCTGTATGGCGCCGAGCGCGGTGAAGAGCTTCTTTATCAGGTAGTTCTCTTCGTTGTCCAGCGTCGCCCCGCCGAGGTGGGCGAACCCCAGCGTGCGGTGCAGGGGGCGGCCTTCCTCGTCGGTGTCTTCCCAGGTCTCCTCGCGGGTCTTTATGACCCGGTCGGCGATCATGTCCATCGCCGTATCGAGGTCGAGCTCTTCCCACTCTGTGCCGTAGGGCCTGCGGTACTTGACCTTGTACTCGCGCGTGGGGCTCTGCACGAGGCTGCGCGAGGCAGAACCCTTCGGGCAGAGCCTGCCGCGGGAGATGGGGCTCGCCGGGTCACCCTCGATCTGGGTGATCTTCCCGTCCTTGACGAAGATGCGCTGCCCGCAGCCGACCGCGCAGTACGGACAGACCGACTGAACCACCCGATCCGCCGTCCGCGTGCGCGGCTCGAGGTCCCGCTGGCGCCGGGACTGCGCCGCCGGCCCGAGCCCCCACCTGTCCGCGCCCTTCGCCTGCCGGAGCACGGACCACTCCGGGATGAAGCTGCGTATGCCCAAAGGCTCTTCCTCCTCTTCTCGAAGAAGCTCGTTTTCGCGCCGGGGCCGGATGAGCCGCCCCTCGGCCCTTCACAGGCTCTCGTTTCATTCTAAGCGCAGAGGCCCGTCAGGCAAAGCCTCTTCCCTACTGCGGACTGAGAAGGGCCAGGCCCGTCTCCGGGTCCGTCCGGCGCCTGAGGTGCTCCGGGGACTCGATGACGGTGACCTCCAGGATCGGCCTCGCGTATCCCCGGATGAGGTGTCCTCCGCGGGTCGATCCGTCCCGCCGCCCGACGACGGCGTGGGCGTGCAGGCTGGGCTCCCCTCCGGAGAGCGCGATGTCCCCCACGAGCGAGAGCACCTCGACCTGCTCTTCGACCGGGATCTCCTCGTATTCCTTCCTCTCCACGTCGAAGTAGCCCAAAGTGGCCCGCGAGAAGGCCCCTATCGCGGTGAGGCTCGCCGCGTCGAGCCGGTTCTCCTTCGCGAAGTCCGTGATCCCCTCGACGACCTCCTCGCCCGGCTCGAAGGCGAGGACGAAGGTCCTCTGCCCCCGCTGCTCGTGCACCTGTCTCGCCTTCATCTACGCCCTCCTCCTCAGACCCCAGGCTATCGCGGCCGCAGCGGCGATGCCCCCGGCCGCGGCGAGCGCCTTCACGCCCGGCCCGCCGTCGTCGAGCACCACGTCCGGGTAGGCGCGCTCGGGATAAGCCCCCCCCGGCCCTTCCTCACCATGGTCGAGGGCCATCTTTATGACCTGCGCGAGGTGCAGCGGCCGACGGTCGGTCCCCTGCTCGACCTGCGTCTTGCAGGAGAAGCCGTCGGCGATGAGCAGCGTCTCGCCCCCGGCCTCGCGGACGGCCGGAAGGAGCCGCCGCTCCCCTATCCGCATCGAGATGTCGTAGTGGTCGCGCTCGAATCCGAAGGACCCCGCGAGCCCGCAGCAGCCGGAGTCGAGAACCTCGTAGTCGAGCCCGATCCTCCGCATCAGCTCCACGTCGGCCTGGGTCCCGATCACCGCCTCCCCCTGGCAGTGGCTGTGGAAGATCGCCTTTCGGTCGAGCTTCGGGGGGACGTAGTCTTCCTCGACGAGAAACTCGCTCAGCGTGCGGGTGTTCTTGACCAGGCGGTTCGCGTCCTCGTCGTGGGGCATCATGTTCGGCAGCTCGTCGCGGAAGGCCGCGGCGCAGCTCGGCTCCACCACGACCACCTTGATGCCTTCCCGCACGTACGGGGCGAGGGAGTCGACCAGCCGCCGCAGGAACCTCCCGGCCGTATCGAGCATCCCGTAGTCGTAGAGCGGCCGGCCGCAGCAGAGCGCCTCCTGCGGCACGAGCACCCGGTATCCCGCGGCCTCGAGGACCTCGACCGAGGCCTTCATCGTCTCCGGATGCAAAAAGTTGTTGAACGTGTCGGGGAAGAGCACCACGGGCGGCCCGTCGGTGTGGCGCGGCGTGTGCTCCCTCATCCAGTCCTTGAAGGTCCGGGTCGCGAAGGGGGGCATCTCGCGCTCCGGGGCGATCCCGCCGAGCCGCTTGACGAGTGCGCTCACCCCCGGTGTCTGGGTGACGAAGTTGGCCAGGCGCGGGGCGTACTGCGCCAGTCGGGCGTGGAGCATGATGAGCCCCATCGTATAGGCGTACGCCGGGCGCAGCCTCCCTTTGTAGTATTTGGAGAGGAACTCGGCTTTGTAGGTCGCCATGTCCACGTGGACCGGGCAATCCCCCTTGCACCCCTTGCACGAGAGGCAGAGGTCGAGCGCGTCGAAGACCTCCTGGCTCTTGAAGCCGTCGGTGATCGTCTGCCCCCGCAACATCTCGTGCAGGATGCGGGCGCGGCCGCGCGTGGAGTGCTCTTCCTCCCTGGTGACCATGTAGGAGGGGCACATCGTGCCGCTCGAGGTGTCCCGGCACCGGCCGACCCCTACGCAGCGCAGGCTGGCGTTGGCGAAGCTGCCACCATCTTCGAGGTAGGCGAAGTGGGTCTTCGGGTTGTGCGGGTCGTAGTCCGTGCCGAGGTTGAGGTTCGAGGTCATCGGGTTCGCATCTATGACCTTGCCGGGGTTCATCTTCCAGTCCGGGTCCCAGATCGCCTTGAACTCCCGGAACGCCTGCATCAGCTCCTCGCCGTACATCTTCGGCAAAAACTCCGCCCGCTGCTGACCGTCGCCATGCTCACCCGAGAGAGAACCACCGTAGCTGGTGACGAGGTCGGCCGCCTCCTCCATGAAGGCCCGCCAGTTCGCAAGGCCCTCGGCGGTCTTGAGGTCGAAGTCTATGCGGCAGTGGATGCACCCATCGCCGAAGTGGCCGTAGAGGGCTGCATGGTAACCATGTTTGTCCATCAGCTGCTTGAAGTCGCGCAGATAATCGCCAACCTTGTCCGGGTGGACGGCGGCGTCCTCCCAGCCCGGCCAGTGCTCGCGCTCCCCCGGGATGTGGGCCGTCGCCGCGAGCCCCGCCTCTCGGACCTCCCACAGCTCCTGCTCCTGCGGCGGCTCGTCCAGGAGCTTCATCGAGGGCGGAGCGCCGCCGCTGCGTAGTTTTTCCATGAGCCTTCTGGCCTTCTCGTCGCTCTCCTCGGTGCTTTCACCGCCGAACTCGACCAGGAGCCACCCGTTGCCCTCGGGGAGGATCGAGACCTCCCTCTCGTGCATGCCCTTGATCAGCATGTTGTGAACCAGGCGCTCGTCGATACCCTCGAGCCCTATCGGGCCGGCCTCGAGTATCTCAGAGATGTGGTCCCCGGCCTCGTACACGCTCGGATAACCGAGCACGAGCAGCGAACGGGCCGGCGGGCTGTGCACCAGCCGCACCTTAGCGCTGAGTACGGTGGCCAGCGTGCCCTCGCTGCCGACGAGGGCCCGGGCGACGTTGAACCCCTTCTCGGGCAGCAGCTCGTCGAGGTTGTACCCTGAGACCCGGCGTGGTATCTGGGGGTAGCGCTCCCGGATCAAACCTGCGTAGCGGTCGCGCAGCTCCCTCAACCTCCGGTAGATCTCGCCTTTTCGCCCTCCCTCCGCGATGATCTGGTCGAGCTTCTCCTCTTCGTTGCAGCCCACGGTCATCCTGGTGCCGTCGTAGAGCACCACGTCCATCTCGTAGACGTTGTCGGAGGTACGACCGGCCATCACGGAGTGTATGCCGCAGGAGTTGTTGCCGATCATGCCGCCGAAGGTCGCCCATTTGTGGGTGGAGGTGTCGGGACCGAAGGTGAGGTTGTACTGCGGCTCGGTGATGTCGGTGAGCTGGTCGTGGACGACGCCGGGCTGCACGCGGGCGCTCCCCATGTCGCCGGGCCCCTCGTCGGGGTCGATCTCCAGGATCCGGTTCATATACTTGGAGAAATCGAGGATCACGGCGACGTTGGTCGTCTCGCCGGAGAGGCTCGTTCCCGCGCCTCGCGAGAGCACCGGGGCTCCGTGGCGGCGGCAGACCGCCATCGTCGCCAGCACGTCGTCGGCGTCCTTGGGCAAGACTACACCGAAGGGGACCTGCCGGTAGTTGGAGGAGTCGTGGGCGTAAGCGGCGCGGGTTCCGGCATCGAAGCGCACCTCACCCCGCACCCTCTCGCGCAGCTCGGCCTCGAGCGCGAGCGTGTTCAGGTTGAGGCGCTGGCGTTCCGTCAGGCGCCGGCCTCCGTCGTGCAGCATGTCCGTCATATCTCCCCTTTCCCTCTATACGGAGTACTTCTCTGCCGCGTCCCGCCGCAGCTCGAGCCCGAGGCCGGGCCGGGAAGGGTCGGGACGCAGACATCCCCCCTCGGGCTCGAGCGTCCCGTCGAAGAGCATCCGCTCGATGCGCACGTGGTCGTGGAAGTACTCCAGGTGCAAGAGCGTCTCCATCGCACAGCAGGCGTGGGCCGAGACGGCCGGGGCGCAGTGGGCGGAGAAGGGTATCTGACGCCCCTTGCAGATGCCGTCGGCCCTGAGCAAACTCGTGATCCCGCCGCAGCGGGTCACGTCGGCCTGCAGGATGTCCACGCATCCTGCGAGATCGAAGAGCTGCGGCAGGGTCCACTCGTACTCCCCGGCGGCTATCGCGAGCCCCGCGGGCCCGTGGTCGCGCAGCATCCTCATCCCCTCCCGATCCTCGGAGGAGACCGGCTCCTCGAGGTAGGTGATGCCCTCCCCGGCGAACCACCCGGCCCAGTAGAGGGCCTGCTTGCGGGAGTAGGCGCCGTTGGCGTCGACGAGGAGCTCCACCCCGTCCCCGATCGCCTCCCGCGCCGCCCTCACCCTCTCCGGGTCCTCCTCCGGTTCTCTGCCCACCTTCATCTTCACCCGCGGGATGCCCTCCGAGGCCCACCCGCCGAGCTGCTCCTGCAGCCTCTCGAGCGTGTAGGAGGTGAACCCGCCGCTGCCGTAGACCGGGACCCGCTCGTGGAAGCGGGGCAGGACGTCGGCGAGCGGGAGGCCGAGCAGTTTCGCCTTGAGGTCCCAGAGCGCTATGTCCACCGCGGAGACGGCCATCGCCCCCACCCCGGGCCGCCCGGCGTTGCGGATCGCAGAGTGCATCTCCTTCCAGACGGCGGGCGGGCTCATCGCGTCCGAGCCCTCCGCCACGCTCCTGAGCTTGGACTCTACGAAGGTGCCCACCGAGACGTCGCCGTAGGTGTACCCGAAGCCCCTCTCGCCACCCCCGGAAACCTCGACCAGGATCATGGTCGTCGAATCCCACTCGAGGGTCCCGTCCGACTCCGGAGAGTCGGTCGGCACGGTGTAGGCGGAGACCTCGAGGCTCCCCACCTTAGCCTCCGGTGCCATCTACTCGCCCCGGCCAGAGAGGAACTCCTGCAGCTTGCCCTTTATGGACTGCCGGACGATCTCGCCGCGTGCCGGATCTCCCCGGTAGAGCGCCTTGAAGATCCCCTGCGCCTGCTCGAAGCGGATGTGCGGCGGCAGCGGCGGCACTTCCGGGTCGGTGATGGCCTCGTAGAGCACCGGCTTCCCGGAAGAGAGGGCCTCGTCCCACGCCGGGCCGACGTCGTCGGGGTTGTCCACCCTGATCCCTTTGAGCCCGAGCAGCTCGGCATATCCGGCGTAGTCGAAGTCGGGCAGAACCTGCGAGGTCTCGACCTTGGGGTCGCCCTCCATCACCCGCTGCTCCCAGGTGACCTGGTTGAGGTCGTCGTTGTGCAGGACCAGGATGATGCACCGCGGGTCGCTCCAGCGCTCCCAGTAGCGGGCGACGTCGATGAGCGCGTTGATCCCGATCATCTGCATCGCCCCGTCGCCGAGACAGGCGATGACGGGCCTGTCAGGGTTGGTGAACTTGGCCCCGATGACGTAGGGGACCGCCGGGCCCATCGTCGCGAGCGTCCCGGAGAGCGCCGCCCGCATCCCCTCGCGCAGCTTCAGGTGGCGCGCCCACCAGTTGGTCGCCGACCCGGAGTCGGAGGTGAGGATGCACCCGTCGGGGAGCTTGGGGGAGAGCTCGTGGAACACCCTCTGTGGGTTTATGGGGTTGGCACCCTCCATCGCCCGCCGCTCGAGGATCTCCCACCACTCGGCCACACCCTTCTCGATCTCTTCGCGCCAGGAGCGGTCCTCCTTGCGCTCGAGCATCGGGATGAGGGCCCGAAGCGTCTCCTTCGCATCCCCGACCAGGTTGACCTCCATCGGGTAGCGCATCCCGATGAGCCGGCCGTCTATGTCTATCTGCACCCCCCTGGCCTGCCCTACCTCGGGCAGCCACTCGGCGTAGGGGAAGCTCGACCCGACCATGAAGAAGGTGTCGCAGTTCTCCATCATGTCGTCGGAGGGTTTGGAGCCCAAAAGCCCTATCGGCCCCGTGACGTAGGGCAAATCGTCGGGGAGCACGTCGCGGCCGTTTAAGGCCTTGGCGACCCCGCAGCCGAGGATCTCCGCGACCTGCTTTATCTCTTCGGCCGCGCCCCTCGCGCCCTGCCCGACGAGCATCGCGACCTTCTCCCCGGAGTTGAGAACCTCCGCGGCCCGCTCGAGGTCCCGCTGCTGCGGGACGATGCGCGGCATGGTGATGTCGGTGCTCGAGTAGGTCGCCCCGTGGGTCCGCGGCGGCTCGGAGTACTCCATCTCGGCGACGTCGTTCGGGACGATCACGCAGGTCACCGTGCGCGAGGTCTTAGCGATCCGGTAGGCCCGGTCTATGAGGTGCCCGATCTGGGTCGGCTCCATGCAGTACTGCACGAACTCGTGCGCCACGTCCTTGAAGAGCGTCTGCAGGTCGACCTCCTGCTGGTAGTCGCTCCCCAACGACATCCTCTTCTGCTGCCCGATGATCGCCAGAACCGGCTGCCGGTCGAGCTTGGCGTCGTAGAGGCCGTTGAGGAGGTGTATGGCCCCGGGTCCGGAGGTCGCCATGCACACCCCCACCTCGCCGCTGAACTTGGCGTGGGCGCTCGCCGCGAAGGCAGCTACCTCCTCGTGGCGCAGCTGGATGAACTCCGGGTCGTTGTCCGCCCGGTTGAACGCCCCGAGGATGCCGTTGATCCCATCCCCCGGGTAACCGTAGATGCGCTTTACATCGAGCTCTCTTAAGCGCCTGAGTATGAAGTCTCCCACCGTCTCGGCCAACGCGGGTCCTCCTGTTTTCGGGTTCGCTCCCCACCACGCGCCGGTGGTGGCATACAGGATGATTATTTCCAGGGCCGGTAAAGCAGGGATAAAGTTCTGTGAGCCTCCGGTAAAGAAGCGTTAAAAACCTCTTCATGCCAGGGCGTATCCCCGATCACTTCCGCGGGGAGATGGAGAAACGGTGGTACGATTCACCGGAAATCCGGCCATGCGAAAGTCCGGGAGGGACGGGTGAAGAAATCGCTGCTCAGCATCCTGCTCGGGCTGCTCTTGAGCGCCGCGGGTGTGATCGTCGCGGCCCTCAGCGTCAAGGGATCGCTCAGGATAGTCGAAGTCTGGCCCATAGTCGTTGGCGGTCTGGTCACGCTCACGGTGTGGATCGTGCAGGGCACCGCCCTCGCCGTACTCTCACGCAACGACGTGGAGGCGAACCCGGTCGCGGAGCGGCACCTCCTGGGACTTCCCATACTGAAGACCACCCGCGTCTACCTGGTCACCCAGGCGGTCGGCGCGATCACCCCGTTCGCCGGCGGGGAGGTTGCGGCCCAGATCATGGAGCTCAAACGCCTGGGGCTCCCGGCGGACAAGGGCAGCGCCGTGGCGACCGTCAAGGCGATAGCGAACGTCACCTCCCTCGCCATCGGCGCCGTGATCGGCCTGTTCTTCGTCTCCCACGTCCCGTTCGTCGGCAGGGTAGAGGCCAGGGCCCATCAGGCCCAGAACGCCGGCATCCTGTGGCCTCTGGCCGGCGTCTTCGTCGGGGTGGTCGCGCTGCTCGCCGCGGGCGGCTTCGCGGTGCGCCGCTGGAGGAAGAGGCGCGAGCGCCAGCGTGACGGGCACGCCGCAGAGCACTCGACCCTCTCCTCCTTCAGAGAGCGCCTCGCCAGATTCTTCCGCAACTACAGGGACGACCTCCTCCTGCTCTGGCAGGACAACCCGAAGGGCGTTGTCGCCGCCTTCCTGCTCATGGCCGTCTTCTGGCTGCTCTACCCCCTGCTCGGAGTGCTCGGCCTGCTCGCCGCCGGATGGTCCGGGGAGCACTGGATAGCCGTCTTCACCGCCCAGTACATACTCTTCCTCGTCATCCCCTTCGCTCCTACCCCCGGCAACAGCGGCGCCGCCGAGGTCGCATTCGTCGCGCTCATGAACGCCTACGTCGGCCACGGCTCGCTGCTCGCCGGCGTTATCATCTGGCGCTTCCTGAACCACTACTCCGAACTCATCACCGGAGCTCTGCTCGCCGGACCCAGCATCTGGGACGACATCAAAATAGCCCGGGAAGAGCTGGCCTCCGAGAAATCCGATTGAACAAAACCAAGAACTGTTATTGTTTTCACAATTTACGTTCGGCCGGCATTTTCGGGCCTCTTCGCTGGGGGTAGAATGCGCCGCCTGGAGATGGAGGCGAGAAGAACGGAGGAGGTGATCCACGGGAAGGTGTGGAGGTGACGATCGGCCTTTCGTGGAGAATCCGGAAGACCCACCTGGCTAGAAAGGGGAGGATCGCATGTATCTCCGGATAGACAGGCTGCAGGTGGAGCTGCCGATGCCGGAGGAGCCCGATCCCAACGCCGCGGCGGCGGTGCAGGAGCTTCTCGGCGGGCGTTTCGGCGAGATGTCGACGCTCATGAACTACACCTACCAGTCGTTCAACTTCCGGGGGCGCAAGAAGGTAAAGCCCTATTACGACCTCATCGCCAACATAGCCACCGAGGAGCTCGGGCACATCGAGCTGGTGGCCGCCACCATAAACAGCATGCTCACCGGCGCCGCCGGCGAGACCGAAGACGGTCATGCGAACCCGACGGGCACACCCCTCTCCGGGCTCACGGGCGTACGCAACACCCATCACTTCATCAACAACGGGGCGGGAGCCCTCGCCGCCAACTCGATGGGGCAGCCCTGGCAGGGTGATTACGTGTTCAACTCCGGCGACCTCGTGCTCGATCTCCTGCACAACTTCTTCCTGGAGAGCGGGGCGAGGATGGGCAAGATCCGCGTCTACGAGATGACCGACCATCTGGTCGCCCGCGCGATGCTCGGGTATCTGCTCGTGCGCGGTGGAGTGCATCAGGTAGCCTACGCCAAGGCGCTCGAGGAGCTCACCGGCGCCAACGTCACCAAGATGCTCAACATCCCCAACATCCCCAACTCCGAGTTCCCGGAGACGAAGAAGTTCCTCGACTCGGGCGACCACCGCACCCTCTACCGCTTCTCGCCCGACGACTTCAAGGACATCGACAAGATCTGGAAGGGCCCACACCCCGACGACGGCCAGGAGGTCAGGGTGCAGGACGGCCCGCCGGAGGGCGGTCAGCCGGCCGATCCGCCGGAGGAGCCCAACGTCTACGCGCCGGGTTATCATCCGGGAGAGCTCGCGGAGATCGCCCAGCGGCTCCTGAGATAGCGCCGGGAAACCGGTGGCTGTGGGGCGGCGCGGAAGGCCTTCCGCGCCGCCTTCGTACGTTCTTCCACAGGCTCGGGCGCCGGAGCGGATAGAATCGCACCTGAGGACAACGGAGAAGGAGGCCGCGTGGCGGAGACCGGGGACAGGATAGAAGACTTTGGAGAGGTGACGTTCACGCGCACCGACGGGACGGAGGTGAACCTCACCGAATTGCACGGTGGCCGTCCTCTCGTCCTCGCCTTTCTGCGGCACCTCGGGTGAATATTCTGCCGCCGGTGGGTCGCGCAGTTGCGCGGCGGGAGAAGAGAATTCGAAGAGAGAGGAGCCCGGGTGGTGCTCGTGAGCATGGCAGCTCCACCACAGACCGCCGAGTTCTGCGAGAAGATGGACCTGTCCTTCGAGTGCCTCTGTGACCCGGAGCAGCACGCCTACCGGGCATTCGGGCTCAGGCGCGGCGACATCCTGGAGGTCGCCGGCCCGCGCAACTGGGGCAGCGGGATCCGGGCGATGCTCGAAGGACACCGGCAGGGCCCCACGGCCGGAGATCCCATGCAGTTGCCCGGGGCCTTCGTCTTCGACGCCTCAGGGAGGCTGCGCCTGGCGCACTACGCCAGCGCCTCGGCGGACAACCCACCAAACGAGGCGCTCCTCGAGGCGCTCGACGGTGGCTGGTAGAGGAGGCTCGGGGGCAGGGTCTCCTTGAATGACGCGCTTCAGAAGGCGCAAGCCTATCTGGACATGCTCTCCGGGGAAAGCATGGAGCTCGCCTGGGGTCGGAGAACAGATCAGGATCGGTACAGGATAATGCTCGCCGCCCTACTCTTCGGGGACGAATTCGAGCGTCGCACCCGGGACGGACTACCCGCCGACGAGCCGGGAGAACGCCGGCTCCTGATGGACATCATGAGCGCGGTAGTGGAGCGCTTCGCGGACCTGGAGAAGCTGGATCGGGAAGAGGCCGCCGCCTTCCTCGGGGATCTCACCAACCGCGACCACATACTGGAGCTCGACGAGGTCATCGAAACCTTCGAGCAGGAAGGCGGCCAGAGGAGCCTCGACGAGGTGTTGCGCGAGGTCGTCGAGCGGCGGAAGGAACGCCGGGCCTGGGCCCGGCACTGGAGCTCCGGCTGAAGACGTCAGAAAGGAGCTCCGGGTCCCGAGAGAAACTCCAGCTCTTCCGGCGTCGAACGCCGGCCCAGGATCTCGTTGCGGTGCGGGAAACGTCCGAAGCGTGCGATCACCGCCTCGTGCCTGAGCGCGTACTCCAGCACCTCGGGTCTGCCCAACTCCTCTTCCAACACCCGGAACAGCCTGACCGAGAGGCGCTGGTCTTCGAGGTCCTCGCTGTGCTCGAAGGGCAGGTAGACGAACATCCTCTCCAGCGGGGTGAGGAGACGGTCGAAGCCCCTCTCGAGCGCCTCGCGGGCGACCTCGCGCGCCAGGTGGTCGGTCGCGTAAGAGCGAGGCTCGCCCCGGAACATGTTGCGGGGGAACTGGTCGAGCAGCAGGATGAGGGCGAGGGCGCCGCGGGGCGTCCCCTTCCAGTCTCCGAGCCCGCCGGCAGCCGCCAGCTCGTAGTCGGCGCGGAACCGTTCGCTCACCTCACGGTCGAAGTCCTCGCCACCCCCGAACCACTCCTCGCGGAACTCCCGGCTCTCCCCGAACCAGAAGCGCAGGATCTCCTCCCGGCGGTCCAACTCATCCACCGACGTGTATCGCGGGACGTTTCCCAGGGTCGGGCTCCGCCTCGCGCAGCACCTCGCGGGTCACGGGCGGGATGTCTCCCTCGCCGAAGAGGATGTAGCGGACCAGGTAGACCAGGGGGTTGCCCTCGGTCCAGCCGAAGTAGCAGTGAGGCTTCGCGCCGGTCTCGTCTCTCAAATACAGCAGGAAGGCAGCTATCGCGTTCGGGACGCTCGAGCTCTCCGCCCGCAGCACCCGGTAGCCGTCCACCCTCACCCCTCTCACCTCCATCACGTCGGTGAACTCCGAGGGGTCGGCCACGTCGACCTCCAGGAACAGAACCGGAACCTCCCGCGGGATGTGGTTCGCCTCCCGCTGTTCACGCTCCTTCAGCTCGTACTCGCGACGGTCGCCCGCCTGCCGGCGGTTGGCGATTATGTGGATCTCACCCGAGGAGAGCGCCTCTTCGATGAACCTCCAGGCAGCCTCGTCCAGCTTTATGTCCTCCTGTCGCAGCTCTGTCGAGCGCAACGCCCGGGAGACGAGGGAGACGAAGATGATCGCCGCGATGAACAGTATCGAGATCACGATCCCGTTCGGCTGGGAGCGGATGTTCTCGACGTCGGCGTAGAGCATCACCAGGGTTATGAGCCCGAAGACGAGCGTCGGCCTGTGCCTGCGCTGCCGGCGCATGGCGACCGTCACGGCCAGAGCGGCCGAGGTCATCATGATCAGCACGCCCGTCGCGTACGGACCGCTCTGCGCGTTCACCCCGGCGTGGAAGGCGAGCGTTATCGCGAAGGCTATCGCGCTGAAGACGAGCACCATCGGCCTTACCGCCCGCCCCCACTCCGGGGCCATCCCGTAGCGCGGCAGATAGCGGGGCACGATGTTCAAAAGCCCCGTGAGCGCCGAGGCTCCGGCGAACCAGAGGATCGTGATCGTGGAGATGTCGTAGATCGTCCCGAAGGTATTGCCCATGTACTGATGCGCGAGGTAGGCGAGCGCCCGGCCCGCGGCCTTGCCGCCCGGCTCGAACTCTCTGTGCGGGATCAGGACCGTGGTGACGAAGCTCGTCGTGATCAGGAAGAAGCTCATGATCAAAGCGGCCGTGGTGAGCATCTTGCGGGTGTTGCGGATGCGTCCGGCGGGCCGCTGCGGGTCGTCGCCGGGGTCGCCCTTCACGAGCGGCATCATCGAGACGCCGGTCTCGAACCCCGAGAGTCCGAGCGCGAGCTGCGGGAAGACCAGAAACGAGACGACGACCATGTCGAGCGGGTTTCCGTAGCCGTGCAACAGGGCGTCCTTCCAGTGGGAGAGGTACGCCGGGTGCTGGAGGATCATGTAGAAGCCGAAGACGACGATGAGCAGGTTGAGGAAGAGGTATGAGAAGACGAGCACGATCGCGATGCCTATGGCCTCGCGGAACCCTTTGAGGAAGACCCCGCCGAGGATGGCGAGGAGCACGAGCGTGATCGCCGTCTCTTTGTCGTGCAGGAAAGACGGCACTATCGGGTTCTCGGCCAGATGCGTCGCACCGTCGGCAGCGGAGAGGGTTATCGTGAACATCCACGCCGTGCCGACGAACCCGAGCAGGCACAACACGAAGATCTTGCCCTTCCAGAACGAGAGCAGGTGCTCGAGCATCGCGATCGAGCCCTGCCCGTGCGGGCTGTGGTAGGCGACCCGGCGGTAGGCGGGGAGCATCCCGAAGAGCGTGAGCAGGACGATGAACATCGTCGCGATCGGCGAGAGCGCTCCCGCGGCGAGTCCTGCTATGCCGGGGATGTACCCCAGCGTCGAGTAGTAGTCCACCCCGGTCAGGCACACCACCTGCCACCAGGGGTGCTGCTCGCGGGCCTCCTTGATGTGCGGCCCCTGCATCTCCTCGATACGGTTCTCGAGCAGCCAGGTGCGGAACCGCGAGGAATGTCCCTTGGAGCGAGTGGCCCTGATCATCTCGGAAGGCTGCAGGCGGGCCGCAAGGTGATTCGCATCATTCCCTTCCTCTCGCGCCTGCGGGGTTAGCTGTCGGGTTCGGACCGGAAGAGAGAAGCCCTACGCCGTTGCGGCGATTCACCCCGGGGAGGACCAGCCGTCCTACCCCGTGGTTCCCCCGTCCCCCGGCTCTCCGACGGCCGGAGGTTCGGCGAAGATCTGATTTTTCGTCCATGGCTCCCGGAGGTATACCCCCGCACCAGGGGGTTGTCAACCGGGCGGCACGGTTCGGGTGGTGGCGCATCGGGAGGAAGGTGCGTGTTTGGTCAGCATGTAGCCACAGGAGACGGATACGTCGTTTCTGAGGAGAACAAACAGAGCCCGCTGGCCTCCGGGCGGCCGCGCCTTCGGCCGGGAGGGCATATACCCGCTCGCGGCGCTGGCGACGCTCTTCGCCCAAACCGAGTGGTACGCGAGCGCCGTTCTGATCCTCGTGCTCTCGGCCGCGGCGGTCTACCACCTCGTCCTGCGCACCCGCCGCCGCAAGGCCAAAGGCCTGCTCTAGCGCGTCCAGCCTTCGAGGAGCACACCGGCCCACCGGCCGACGGCCGGCTCCCACATGAGCGTGTAGTGGTTGGTGTCCTCCAGGAGGATCGACCCTCTCACGTCGAACGAGTCCTCCATCTGACGTCGCACTTCCTCGGGGATGAGCGGCGCGCTCCCCGGGAAGAACCCCTCCGCTGCGCGCACCAGCGCGACCGGGCACGAGATGCGGCTCATCTCCGCGGTGGTCAGCGCCGAGCGGGCAACGTCCTCCGCATCCTCCGTACAGGCCACTAAAGAGGCCTTGGGCCGGTAGCCACCTTCGACCTCCTCCAGGTCGTAGCGGTAGTAGTCGGCGAGTTCCGGTGGCAGATCCCGCATCGTCACCCCCTCTTCCGGATACCAGAACCGGAGGTAATCGTCGGGGCTCTCGAAGTTCATACGGAGCCGGCTGAAGGAGCGGGCGAGCCCCTCGGAGACCCCGCCGGAGAGCTCTTCCCGCCCCTCCACCCGCGGCCAGCCACCGTCGAGGAGCACGAGCGCCCGCACCCGTTCGGGGTGCGAGAGCGCCACCCTCTGCGCGACGAACGCCCCCATCGAATGGCCGGCGAGCGTGGCCCGCTCCAGACCGAAATGGTCTAGCACCCGCACCACGTCGCGCGCGTGGGCCTCGAGCCCGTAGGAGCCGGGACCGGGCTTCTCCGAGTCCCCCCGGCCCCGCAGGTCCACCCCGATGAGCGGCCGCCTGCCGGCGAGACGCCTCGCGAGCGCGTTGAACGAGCGGTGTTGCGCGCTTATCCCGTGCAGGCACACCACCGGGTCGTCTCCTTCCCCGGATCGCCAGACGGCGAGTCCGACCTCGCCGTGTACCAGCTCTCTCCGCCAAAGATCAGACGTCACCCTCGTCCCTCCCGTACGATAGAGCCCGCACGCGCTCCTCCCCGGCCACACCTTCTCATCCGTCCGACACCCTGCGCCAGACCAGCTCCGCCGTCGCCACGTCCTCCACTGCCAGCCCTACCGATTTGAACAGCGTGATCTCCTCTCCCGACCGCCGACCCGGCTTCACCCCGGCGACGACCTCCCCGATCTCGGCGAAGATCTTTCCGGCGGCCCTCACGTCTCCCGACTCCTGCATGGCGGCCTCCCGCGAGTCCACGTAGAGGGTTACCCGCCGCAGCACCCCGTCGTCCAGCTCCCGCCACTCGGGGCGGGGTGCGCCGACCGCGTTCACGTGCGCTCCCGGCGAGAGCCATTCCCCGAAGAGCACAGGATCGGGCGAAGTCGTCGCCGTCACCACCACGTCCGCCCCCCGCACCGCCTCCTCCGCCGAGGACGCTGCCACGATGCCGTGCTCCTCGGCGAACGCCCCGGCCCGGCGCGGGCTCCACACCCTCACCTCACGGAAGTCGCGCACCAACCCGAGGGCCTTCAGGTGGCTGCGTGCCTGTGCGCCGGCCCCGAGGATCGCGAGCACAGCTGCATCACGCCGGGCGAGGTACTCCGTGGCTACTGCAGAGACCGCCGCGGTGCGCACCTCGGTTATGAGCCGCCCGTCCATGCTCACCAGCGGCTCACCGGTCTCGGGCCTGAAGAGCAGGATCTCGGCGTGGTGGGTCGGAACCCCCTCGTTGTGCGGGTACAGCGAGACCAGCTTGGCTCCGAGCGCGCTCCCGGTGTACGCGGGCATGACGCCGAGAAAGCCCCGGTAATCGGAAACCGGGACCATGACGCGCCCGGGCTGTACCACCCTACCGCCCGAGAAGTCCGCGAGGGCGTGCTCCATCGCGGAGATCACCTCTTCCATGCTCAGGAAACGCCCGACATCCGCCTCATCGAGCCTCAGCACCAGAGTCTCCCCCTTCCGAGCCCCGCCATACGGGCATGATGCCACCCTTTCGGACCGGCTGCACCCCGAGGACCGGGCGCATGGCAATCCGCGCCGCTAAACTTCTTCCATACTAGAGACCACACGAGGAGGAGAGACGTTGCAGGGCAACCCGCCGCTTCTGGAAGGCGTCCGTTCGAAAACCGTACAGACCCCCCGCCTCCGCACACACCTGCTGGAGAGCGGCCCCGAAGAGGGGATACCGGTGCTCATGATCCACGGGAACGTCTCCTCCTCGCGCTTCTTCGAGGAGACGCTCGCGGCCTTCCCGCAGGGCTTCCGTGGCCTCGCCCCCGACCTCAGGGGCTTCGGCGATTCCGAGGTCGCACCCGTGGACGCCACCCGCGGCCTCAGGGACTTCTCCGATGACCTCTTCGCGCTGGTCGAGTCACTCGGGCTGCGGGGAGCGCGGCTGCACCTCGCCGGCTGGTCCACGGGGGGCGCGATCGCGCTGCAATACACCATG
The DNA here is from genome assembly GCF_059772285.1 of Rubrobacter sp. M3-4. Classification (NCBI taxonomy): domain Bacteria; kingdom Bacillati; phylum Actinomycetota; class Rubrobacteria; order Rubrobacterales; family Rubrobacteraceae; genus Rubrobacter; species Rubrobacter sp. M3-4. The sequence continues at coordinate 43,076 of NZ_JCBAJP010000002.1, read as the reverse complement.
GACCACCCGCGGGAGGTCGCCTCGATCACGCTCATAGACCCCATGTCACCCTACGGTTTCGGGGGAACGAAAGACGAGAGCGGCACACCCTGCTGGCCGGACTTCGCCGGCTCCGGAGGCGGGACCGCCAACCCGGAGTTCGTCCGCCGACTCTCGGAGGGCGATCGCACGGACGAAGACGAGAGCTCCCCCCGCAACGTCCTGCGCCGCTTCTACTTCAGGCCCACCTTCGAGCCGGAACGGGAAGGGGTCTACCTCTCCTCGATGCTCTCCACCGCAACCGGTGAGGACAACTATCCCGGCGACCTCACCACCTCCCCCAACTGGCCCGGTCTCGCCCCCGGCGGGCGCGGCGTCAACAATGCAATCTCGCCCAGGTACTGCGACCTCTCCGGTTTCGCCGGGATCGAACCGAAACCACCCGTGCTCTGGGTGCGGGGCGCGGACGACGAGATCGTCTCCGACGAATCGCTATTAGATTTCGGGACCCTCGGACGACTCGGGGCCGTCCCGGACTGGCCGGGTGAGGAAGTCTACCCCCCGCAACCGATGGTCTCGCAGATGCGCGCCCTCCTCAGAGACTACGCCGCCGGGGGCGGCTCATTCCGGGAAGAGGTCATCGAGGACTGCGGACACTCCCCGCACGTCGAGAAGCCGGGCGCGTTCAGGGATCTCTTCTTCGGTTTCATCACCCGATGAAAGAGATCAGGGCGCTCGCCTTCGACGTCTTCGGTACCGTGGTCGACTGGCGCGCCTCGATCATCCGCGAGGGCGAATCCCTCGGACGTAGGAAGGGCCTCTCGGTGAACTGGGCCGCCTTCGCCGACGCCTGGCGCGCCGGCTACCAACCATCGATGGAGCGGGTGCGGCGAGGTGAGATCCCCTGGACCAACCTCGACGGCCTGCACCGGGCCCTGCTCGAGGAGCTCCTGGAGAAGTTCGGGATCGAAGGTTTGGACGAGGCCGAGAAGGACCACCTGAACAAAGTCTGGCATCGGCTCGCCCCCTGGCCGGACGTTCCGGAGGGTCTCGCGCGCCTGCGAGAGCGCTACGTGCTCGCCACCCTCTCCAACGGCAACGTCTCGCTGTTGGTCGAGATGGCGAAACGGGCCTCCCTGCCGTGGGACCTCATCCTTTCGGCCGAGCTCGTCCGGCGCTACAAGCCGGACCCGGAGGTCTACCTGATGGCCCCCCGGCTGCTCGACCTGGAGCCGCAGGAGGTGATGATGGTCGCCGCCCACCCCGACGACCTGCGCGCCGCCGCGGAAGTCGGGCTCGCCACCGCGCTGGTGCGGCGGCCGCTGGAGTTCGGGCCCGGCAGGAGCTTCCGGATACCGGAGTCCGGCTTCGACCTCGTCGCGGGAGACTTCGTGGAGCTCGCGCAGAGGCTTCTCGGACGAGAAGCTACCGCAGGACCCCGGCGTAGAGGCGCTCCCAGGCCTCCATCTCCGGGGTGAAGTAGCGCACGCGGGTCTTCTTGTACTCGCGGGTCGAGTAGAGCGAGTCGTACTCGGTGATGCCGCTCTCCTCGGACATCGCCTTGAGCACCGCCTCGCACTCATCCTTCGAGCGGCCGTGGACCATCGAGAAGATCGAGTACGGCCAGTCCTCGTAGGTAGGCCGCTCGTAACAGTGGGAGACCGCCTGGTAGCCGGCGAACTTCATCCCAACCTCGTCCACCCGCTCCTTGGGCACCTTCCAGACCCCCATCGCGTTCGCCCGGAAGCCGGCCTTGCGGTGGTAGAGTACGGCCGCGAAGCGCCGCATGATCTTGCGGGCCTTGAGATCCCGCGCCCGATCGAGCAGCTCGGCGGGCTCCATCCCGGCCTGCTCCGCCCACAGATCGAAGGGTCGGGGGGTCAGCGGCAGGTCCTCCTGCAGGATGCGGATCGCCGCCTTGTCCTCCTCGGTTATGTTGCGATCCGCCGCCTGGCGGTCGTTCTCCCCGTAGGCCGGGGCCTCCTTGCGGGCCGTCGCCCCCTCCTTCATGTCCAGCGTCACCCCGATCTTGAACAGCTTCAGGGTGGGAAGGATGCGGGTCTTCTCCGCGCCGCTGATCCTGTGCAGGACCTCCACGGTCCCCTCCAGTCCGAGCCGGGAGTCCGGCGGCACGGCGACCGTGTACCAGAGGTTGAACTCGTTGTCCCTCTCGTAGTTGTGCGAGACGCCGGGGTGGGAGTTTATGGCTTTCGCCCCCTCCTTCAGGTGCTCCGGAGGTATCTTGGAGGCCACCAGGCTCGACTCGTACCCCAGCACGCGGGTGTCGAAGATCGCGCTCATCTGCCTTATGACCTTGGTTCTCTTTAGCGCCTCGATGCGCCGGATCACGTCGTGGTCTGTCAGCCCGATCCTGGCCCCAAGCTCCGCGAAAGGCTCTCTGACCAGCGGCAGGTCGCGCTGGATGAGGTTGAGAAGCTCTTTATCCGCCGTATCCATCATGCGAGACGTCGTGCTTATCAAGGCTGCAGATCCCTCTCAAAACGTTTCTCCCTTTGCAAGCAGATAATATCAGCCCGTACTCGGTCAGGACCAGTAAAATTTTTACCCTGCGCTTTCAGGCCCGCCGAGCTTCGATGGCCTTCAGGTACTCGGCGTGAACGGCCTGGATGTCCTTCCAGACCAGCCGCTTGGTCTGTTTGAGCTCGTCCCCGTGCTGGCGCAGGACGTAGGCCGGGTGGAAGGTCGCCATCGCCTTCGCGCCGAAGGCCTCGTACCAGCGCCCGCGGTCGCGGGTGATCCTGAAGTCCCTGTCTATTATCGTCTTGGCCGCCGGTCCGCCGAGGCACAGGATGATGTCGGGTTTTATAGCCTCGATCTGGGCCCGCAGGTAGGGGTTGCAGGCGTTTATCTCCGCGGTCCGGGGCTGCCGGTTTCGCACCCGCCCGTTCTCCTCGATGGTGGCGCGGCACTTGACGACGTTGGTCAGGTAGACGTCGTCGCGGGTCAGGTTCACGGCGGCGAGTATGTCGTCGAGCAGCTTGCCGGCCCTGCCGACGAACGGCAACCCCGTGGCATCCTCGTTCTCGCCCGGCCCCTCGCCGACGAGCATCAGCGGCGAGTAGGGGTCTCCGCTCCCGAAGACGGTGTTGGTGCGTGTGCTCGCGAGGTCGCACTTGGTGCAAACCGAGACCTGGCGCGCCAGCTCGGCGAGCCGCTCCTCGCGGTCCTCTCCTCCTTCCGCAACGTCGAACAGGCTGTCCACCGGACCTCCAAGCGTAGCCAAGCCATCTTCCACTATGGTACTCTACGGGCTGTCGATCCGCTCCACACAGGTGATTGCCAGCCAGAGGATGAGCATAATAGAACTGCGCAGGGTGAACAAGTGGTTCGGGGACTTTCACGTCCTCGAGGACATCGACTTCTCGGTGGAAGAAGGCGAGGTCGTCGTCATCATCGGCCCCTCGGGTTCCGGCAAGAGCACCCTGCTCCGCTGCATAAACGCCCTGGAAGAGATAACCAGCGGGGAGCTCGTGGTAGACGGCATCCCCGTACACGACAGGAAGACCAACATAAACCGCCTGAGGAGCGAGATAGGCTTCGTCTTCCAGCAGTTCAACCTGTACCCCCACATGAGCGTGGCCGAAAACGTGATGCTGGCGCCGATGAAGGTGAGAAAGCTCTCCCGCAAACAGGCCTCCGAGCGCTGCTCGCGCCTGCTCGAACGGGTCGGGCTCCTCGAGAAGATCGACAAATACCCGGCCTCGCTCTCCGGAGGCCAGCAGCAGCGGGTGGCGATAGCCCGCGCTCTGGCGATGGAGCCGAAGATCATGCTCTTCGACGAACCTACGAGCGCCCTGGACCCGGAGATGATAAAGGAGGTGCTGGAGGTCATAGCCGACCTCGCCCGCGGGGGGATGACGATGGTCATAGTGACCCACGAGATGGGGTTCGCGCGCCGGGTGGCGGACAGGGTCGTGTTCATGGACGAGGGGCGCATAATCGAGGTGGGAACCCCTGCCGAGGTGTTCCAGAACCCCAGGAGCGAGCGCACCAGGCGCTTTTTGGACCAGATACTCTACGCGTAGCCCTGCACCGGCTCTTGCATAGTGCACGCCGAGCATGTTAACTATCCTCCTCCCCGACGGATAGTCCGTGGAAGAAAGGACGAAAACGATGAAGAAGATCTTCCTGATAGTACCGGTGCTGCTTCTCGTCTTCGCGCTCGTGGCGGGCTGTGGAGGTGGATCCCAGGGCGCGAAGAGCACTTCCTCCGGCGGCGCGCAGGCTGCTCCCAAGCAGATCAAGGTAGCCTCGGACATCGCCTACCGGCCGTTCGAGTTCACCAAAAACGGCAAACCGGTCGGCTTCGACATAGACCTGATGCGCGCGATCGGCAAGAAGGCCGGCTTCACCCCGCAGTTCCAGAACGTCACCTTCGACGGCATCATCCCCGGCCTCGGCAACAACCTCTACGACGCGGCCATCTCCGCGATGACCATAACCCCGCAGCGGGAAAAGAGCGTGGACTTCTCCAAACCCTACTTCAACTCCGACCAGTCGCTCATGGTCCGCAAAGGCTCGAAGATAACCTCCATCGACAACATCGGCAACGCCACCGTCGGCGTACAGCTCGGGACGACCGGAGCGATCGAAGCCAAGAAGTTCAAGAAGCAGGGCAAGATCAAGGGCAACATAAGGACCTTCGACACGATCACCGACGCGTTCAACGCGCTGGAGAACGGGCAGATACAGGCGATCATCAACGACTTCCCCGTCTCGGCCTACCGGGCGAAGACCAGCGGGGGCAAGCTCAAGGTCGTGCAGACCTTCCCGACCGGCGAGCAGTACGGGATAGCCTTCCCCAAGGGCAGCAAGCTGCGCCCGAAGGTGGACAAGGCCCTGGCCGAGATCAAGAAAGACGGCACGTACACCAAGATCTACGAGAAGTGGTTCGGCCAGAAGCCGAAGCGGATACCTTAGGGACAGGGATCGGAGTACCCGGATGAACCTCTTCCTGGCAGCCCCGATACAGTTCGAGCCTCAGCTGTTCAACCCGGGCAACCTGCAGGACAAATACTTCAACTTCAAGATCGTCGCGCACAACTGGGACACGCTCTGGCAGGGCACGGTGATCACCCTCGCGCTGGCGCTTCTGGCCGAAGTTTTCGGCATAGCGCTCGGGCTGCTGCTCTCGCTGCTCAAGATAGCGCGCACGCGGGTGCTCAGCCTGCCGGCGCAGATCTACATAGACGTCTTCCGCGGCACGCCGCTTCTGGTCCAGATAATAATCATCTACTACACGACCCCGAACATCGGCATCAGGATCAACAACCTCTTCGTGGCCGGCCTGATCGCGCTCTCCCTCAACAGCGCGGCCTACGTCGCGGAGATATTCCGGGCCGGGATACAGAGCATCGACAAGGGTCAGATGGAAGCTGGCCGCGCCTCGGGGCTCTCCTACGCCCAGACCATGCGCTACATAATCGTGCCCCAGGCCTTCCGCAGGACGATACCGCCGCTGACCAACGAGTTCGTGACGCTGGTCAAGGACACGTCTCTGGTCTCGGTGATAGGGCTCGCCGAGCTCCTGCGTGCGGCGCGGGTGGTGCAGTCGAACACGTTCAACGGCACGCCGCTGATAGCGGCCGCCCTGATCTACCTGGCCGTCTGCCTGCCCCTGATCTACCTGACCAACATACTCGAGCGGCGCCTCAACAGGAAGACCGCCTGAAGGGGCGGGAAGCGGAGGCTGTATGGCCTCACGCGTCCTCTCCGCCCCCTTCCTCGTCCTCCTCCAGGCTCACGACCGGCGTACCGAGAGAGAGTCCCTGGCTCTCGATCAGACGCCGCTCGGAGGTGTACGCCTGTACCATCATGACCAGCTCCAACCGGTCGCGGTCGAGGGGCATGCTCCCTTCCTGCTCCTGCTTGACGAGCTCCTCGCCCTTCACCTCGAGGGTGCGCTCGAGCTCGCCGATCTTCTTGCGCATCTTGAGCCTGCCGCCGGGGGTCAGGCGCAGGAAGAGCCGGTTCTCGGGTCCGCGCACGGGGTAGACCCAGGCGCTCCTGAGCCAGGACTGCAGTATCTCGTTCCTCATCTCTTCTTTGCTCTTGAGTTCCAAGGGGATGAGATCCTCCTGTCATGGTGTTCTCTCACCACACACTCTAACCCCTGGCGGGCACAAACTCTACCAGAGGAGTGTATCTCAGTAGGTGGGCTGGGGCAGGACCTTCGGCGTCGCGTAGACGGTGACCGTCGATCCCTCGGGTGCCCGGGTTCCCATGGCGGGCCGGGTGGCCCAGGTCACCCCGCGGTTGGCGAACCCCGCGTGCTGCTCGTAGACGAAGCGGACCTTGAAGCCCCGCTCCTCGAGCACCCTCTGCGCGGCGTAGTCGAAGTAGGCCCGCATGTCCGGGACGGTGACGTACGTCACCCGCGGACGCCCCCGCGCCGTCTTCTGCTCTTTCGCCGGGGTCCGTGCCACGCTTCGTTTCTGCTGCCCGCCCACCCCCGCCTTCTGGGGCCCGGAACCTCCGGATGCCGCGGCCGCCGTGTGATCCGACCCGGAGGTCGGCTGTATGAGGCTGGCGGCCAGGGAGACCCCGCCCCCGAAGACCAACAGCACGGCCAGCGAGGCGGCGGCGAGCATCCGCCTCCCGCGCAGGAGCTGCCCTCGCAGACCGCCCGTGGGCTGCGATTCCAGGAGATCTCGCAGCATCTCCTCGGCCGAGGCGTACCGGTCCGACGGGTCCTTGGAGAGGGCTTTGAGGATCACGGCCTCCGTGTGGGCGGAGATCTTCCTGTTCATCTGCCGGGGCGGCCGGGGGGGCTTGCGGAGCTGATCCCGCATGATCTTCTTGAGGCTGCCGTTGAACGGGGGACGCCCCACGAGGCAGTGATAGAGGAGCACCCCGACGGCGTAGATGTCGCTGCGGGGCGTGGCCTCCTCGCCCCGCAGCTGTTCCGGGGACATGTAACGTGCGCTGCCGACGATCTCCCCGCTCTCGGCACCCTCGTCCTCGAGCATGCGCGCGATGCCGAAGTCCGCCACCTTCACCCGACCATCCCAGGTGGAGAGCACGTTCTGCGGTTTTATGTCCCTGTGGATGATCCCGCGTCCGTGGGCGTAGGAGAGCGCCCGGAGCACCTGCACCGCTATGTTCTTCGCGTGCTGCTCGCTCAGACGGCCGCGCCGCTCTATAAGCTTCCCCACGTCGTTGCCGTCGACGTACTCGGCGACGATGAAGGGCAGCTGCCCGTCCCGGTAGATGTCGTAGATGCGCACGATGTTCTCGTGGTCCAGGGAGGCCATGGCCCTGGCCTCCTGCCGGAAGCGCACCCTGAAGGTGGCATCCTCGGCGTAGGCCTCGCGCAGCGTCTTGAGCGCGACCAGACGGCCGAGCACGGTATCCTCGGCCCGGTAGACGACGGCCATGCCCCCGGAACCGATCGTGCTCTGGACCCTGTAGCGCCCCACGAGGGCGCTCTCGAGCCCGTCATCCAGCGCTTTACCGCCTCCTGACATCCATCCTCCCTGGAAGGACATTATATCCGCCCGCTCCCGGTACCGCCGCAGGATACCACCCGCACCCCCAAAATGTAGGGGCCGGCTGAAGTCCGCCCGTCAGCTCCGCTTCAGGTACCACTGGGCGTAGAGCGATCCGGTCCACACCGGGTGCACTCTGAAACCGCCTACCTTCGGCGAGACGAAGTCGTACTCGACAGGGTAGTAGAGCGGGACTATGGGATCGTCGGAGAGGATCTGGCGCTGGATCTTCTGGTAGAGCGCGAGCCTCTTCCTGCGGTCGAGCATGTACTGTGCCCGCTCCAGCTCCCGGTCGACCTTCGGGTTGGAGTATCTGGAGTAGTTGTTGGCCGGGATCTGGTCCGAGTTGAACAGGATGTCGAGGAAGTCCGAGGGATCCGGGTAATCCTGATACCAGTTCGCGAGCCCGGCGTCGGTCTTCCCTGCCTTGGTCTGGCTGAGATACTCGCTGAAGGAGACGTTCCTTATGGTGGCGTCTATCCCGACGTCCGAGAGATTCTGCTGGATCACCTGCGAGATCCTGTCCCCGTCGGGGTCCTTCGCGGTCCAGAAGTCGAGCGGCGTACCTTTCTTGAACCCCGCCTCCCGCAGCAGGCTGCGGGCCTTCTCCGGGTCGTAGGGATACCCTTTTATGCTCGGGTCGTAGCCGGGCATGTTGGGCGGCAGGATCTGGTCCGCCACCGTGGCCCGGCCGTTTATGACCTGAACGACGCGCTTTTTGTCTATGGCGTACTGCAGCGCCCGGCGTACCCGGGGGTCGCTCCAGGGCTCCTTTTGGGCGTTGACGTAGAAGTACTCGAGCACGTTGAGCGTGCCGTGCTTTATGTAGTCCTTCCACTTGGGGTTGTTCATCACCGCGGCGAAGTCCGAGGAGGGGATGCCTCCCCCGGCCACTTGAGAAGAGCCCTGCTCCACCCGCAGAAGGGCGACGTGCGGATCCACGCCGATGGAGAAGTCTATCTCGTCCAGCCTCGCCTCCGTGGTCTCGGGTCGGCCCGAAGGGTTCTTGTAGTCGTCGTTCTTCTCGAGGACGAGCCTCGCCCCTCTCTTCCACTCTCCGAGCTTGAAGGGACCGTTTGCCACGACATGCCCGGCGAAGTCCGCCCCGTACTTCTCGACGGCCTTCCGGGGCACCGCGGAGGCCGAAGGAACGCACATGGTCTGCAGGAAGACCTGATCCGGCTTCTCCAGGTCGAACTGCAGCCGGTACCTCGAGAGCACCTTTATCCCCTTTATGCCGCCCCTGGGCCTCTTCTGGTAAGCCTTCGCCCCGACGATGTTGGTGTAAAACCCGGTCACCGGGCTCTTGGTCTTCGGGTCCATTATGCGCTCTATGGCGTACTTGAACGCCGCCGCGTCGGTCGGCTCGCCGTCGACGAACTTTATCCCGGGCCGGATGTCGAAGACGTACCGCCTGCCCCCGTTCTCGGGCTTGGGAACCGCCTTCGCCGCCCAGGGTACGAAGCCCTTCCCGCTCGCATCGTAGGTTATGGGCGTGAGGAACATCGCGTGGATGAGCGGCCAGCTCACGAAGTCGTAGGCGAGCGCGGGGTCGAGCGTAGGGGGGTCGCTGTCCAGGCTCGTCTTGAGCGTCCCGCCGCCTTTCGCCCGACCTCCTTGATTCCCCCCACCACAACCCGAGGCCCCAAAGAGCATAACCCCGGCGAGCCCGAGCCCACCAGCCTTGAGGAAGCCCCTGCGATCGATCGAATCCCGGGGTGCTCCGCCGCTCGCTCCCATCTCTCCTCCCCACAAGCGTTCTCCGGACGATACCCGGAAGCATACAACAGGCTTGACGGATTTGGAACGGCAGGAGCCTCCAGTCCCGGCCCTAGGCGGTACCCCTCCCCTCGAACCACGACCTGCCCCGTCCCAGGATGGGCTCCAGGAAGATCTCACGCCCGACGAGAGAAACTTCGAGCGCGTCGTTCAGCTCCAGATCGACGGGAGGGTCGAGCGAGACCATGGCACACCCCCTGCACGGCCCGGAGAGCACCGAGACCAACTCCCCGGCCCCGGTCTTGCGCGCCCGCCACCCTTTCTCCCCCCAACGCCCGGCGAACCCCACGGCTCTCTCCTCGGCGCTGAACACCGGCAATACCGCATCGCCCCCGCCGAGTATCCCGGTGAACACCTCCATACGACCGGGCATGTACCTGACTATGAGCCAGTAGTACGGTATGCGTCCCAGAGGCCGGCCTCCGGCCGGCCTCAGCGTACGGGCCATCTCTCTCATCCGCACCGCCTTCCTCTTCTGCCGCAGCCGACGAAGCAAGCTCATGTTATCTCCCCCACTCCCCCGACGCAGCATGCCGGAGAACATTCTTAATGGAGAGTTAATCTCGTATAACAGCTCTCCATCCGTTCGCAAAGTATGTGTCCGAAATGGGGAGCGCCTGTTAAGAGTTGTTGATTCGAGGTCCTTTTCTGATGTATATTGGCCGCGATTGCAGCGGACCTGGAGGGGAGGATGGGCTTTTCCAGGCAGTATCAGGGCATAGCCGAATTCCGGTCGCGCCTTTTCGGGCGCAAGGAGTTCCTGAAGCTGGGTTCTTCGCTCGCTGCGGGGGCGCTCCTCGTTGGGGCGTTACCCGAGAAGAGCGCGGCCCAGACGACATCTCTTTCGGAGATCGAGCAGGAATTCGCCCGGGCGGCGAAGAGATACGGGGTTCCGGTCGAGTTGCTTTTGGCGATGGGCTACGTCAACACCCGCTGGGAGATGCCTTCGCCGGCGGCCAACCGCTACCAGAAAGGCAACCCGGACGCGCGCGGCGTCTACGGGGTCATGGCGCTCGTGCAGAACCCGTCGTCCGACACGTTGAGCGCGGCTTCGAGGCTCACCGGCCTCTCGCAGCAGAGCCTCGTCTCAGACCGCTTCTCAAACATCCTCGGCGGGGCGGCGCTGCTCGCCTCCTCGCAGGGCAGCGCGAGGCCCGCGACCCTCGCCGGCTGGTACGGGGCGGTCGCCGGCAACGGTGGAGGCGGGATAAGCTACAGCGCCACGGCGGGGGTCGGCGGGGGTGAGCTCTACGCCACGCAGGTCTTCGGGACGCTCCAGAGCGGGGCCTCGAAGATGATCAGCACCGGAGAGAGCGTGACGCTCGCGCCGCAGGAGGTCTCGTAATGGGTGCGGACTACCCCTACGCAGGCTACTACCCAGCGAGCACGGCGAACTACACCCCCGCAAACCGCCCCACCGACTACTCCATAGACATGGTCATAATCCACGTCACCCAGGGCTCCTGGTCGGCCACGATAAACTGGTTCGAAAACCCCGCAGCCCAGTCCTCGGCCCACTACGTGGTGCGCTCCTCCGACGGCTACATAGGACAGTCGGTTCTCGAGAAGGACATCGCCTGGCATGCGGGCAACTGGTACTACAACGAGCACTCGGTAGGGATAGAGCACGAGGGCTACATAGACGACCCGTCGTGGTTCACGGATGCTATGTACCGCTCTTCGGCGAGGCTGACGGCGTATCTGTGCGAGAAGTACAAGATAGCGGTAGACCGGCAGCACATAATCGGGCACGACGAGGTACCGGACCCGAACAACCCTGGTCAGTACGGAGGAGCTGACCATCACAAGGACCCCGGGCCCTACTGGAACTGGGACCTCTACATGAGCTACGTCGCCCAGTACGCCGGCTCGGCTACGTCCGGCGGCGGGAGCGGCAGCATAAACTACAAACGCGTGATAGACAACGCGGACGACACCACCTCCGGTCGCTTCAGCGCCTCTGGCAACTGGCGCTGGAGCTCGTGGAACCCCGAGCGCTATTACTGGAACTACCGCTTCACGACGCCGAAGGCGGTGAACGACACCGCGAAGTATCGCTTCGATCTTCCCCAGAGCGGAAGCTACGACGTCTACGCCTGGTGGCCGGCGAACCGCGGATACAACAACTCGGTCCCCATCGGGGTGCTCACCACCTCCGGCTGGAGGTGGGTGCGGGTGAACCAGCGCAAGAACGGCGGCCGCTGGAACCACCTCGGCACCTTCGACATGCCGGCCGGCGATCAGTGGAACGTGCTCATCTCCCGCTGGACGGCGGGCAAAGGATACATCATCGCCGATGCGATCAAGATAGTGGGCAGGTAGAGGGGACGGCCGACATCCAGACCGTCCCCTCCGCAGAGGCTCCTCCGCCGGCTAGAACCGGTAGGCCTTCGTGTCGGCGTGGGCGACTATGATCTCGGTCCCGACCGGGATCCCGAGGAGGTTCTTCGTCGTCACGTAGACGTGCAGCCCGTTGACCTGCGTCCTCGCCTTCGAGGTCGGTTTCGGGATGATCTGCTGGTTTATCACCACGTAGCCGATCCCCGGGAGGCTTATCTTGGTGTTGGGGCGGACGTTCACGGGGAGAGGCAGGCCGAGCACCCTGAGGTTCGCGAACCGGGAGCCCGCCGTCGAGCTCGTGCGCACCCCTTTCCTGTAGGTGTCCTGCGCCGCGGCGGTTATGGCGTCGGCCCGGATGATCCCGCCGAGCAGGTTCACACCGGCGACCTTCGCGCTCGTCTTCGCAACACCACCGCTCACGAGCTGTCGGCCGTAGGCCGTGGTATCCCCGGCCCCGAGCGAGAGGATCTTGCCCGCACCGACACCGCTGACGGTATTGCGCTTGACCTTGCCTCCCGTACCCTGACAACCGACGAAGACGAAGGCCGCGCGCCCCACCTGGTTGGCGAGCAGCGGGCTACTGGTCTTCGCGTAGGCCGCATAGGCCTGCCCGCCGAGGTTGGCCCTGGGCTGGGTGCGCGAGAAGCCGCTCGCGGCGTGGGCTACCACTATCCTCGCCCCCACCGGCAACCCGAACTTGTTGTTCCTGGTCACCACCACCGTGAGCATGTCCACCGAGATCCGGCCGGCCTGCCTGCCGTTGCCGCCCTTCTGGACGTGCTTGAGCTCTACGTATCCTATGCCGGGCAGGCCGACCTTCGAGTTGGGAGAGACGTTGGCCTTCACGGGCTTCCCGGCTATCCTGAGGTTCACGAGCCTCGACCCGCGCGCGTTGCTCGTTATCTTCTTCGTGTTTGCGGAGGTGTTCGCAACGGCTTTTATCGCGTCGGCCCTGATGAGCCCCTTGAACAGACTCACCCCCGCGACCTTGGAACTGTTGTGGACCGCGGCGGAGGTCGCGCCTTTCCTGGCATAGACCGTGCTGCGGGTCACGCCGGCGCTGAGCACCCTCCCGTTAGCTGGGGCTTTGACGCTGTCGACGGTGTTGGAGAGCGTCTTCCCGTTGGTGCCGTTGCACGGACAGGGGATGAAGGCCGAACGACCGAGGGAGGTCGCGACCGGCCCCGCCTTGGCGTTCGCATAGGTTGCATAGGCGTTGCCCTGGAAAGAACCCTTGATCAGGGCAGCCGCACCGGCTCGCCCCACGGAGAAGAACAACGCGAAGACGGCGATGAGAACGCCGGAAAGAACGATGGCCAGGAGCCTCGTCGGAGCTCCCCTGGCGGTGTGGGGGTCGGCCCCGCGCACCGCGACATGCTCGACTGATCTCCTCAAGAGAGATCACCCCTTTCCTCGAACAGAATTATGATGCAAGGTCTTCCATGTGGGTATCGTTCAGCCCATGATCCCGAAAACCTCCTTTCAGCATGGTCTGCACATTACTCTTCGGCAGCAATCGCTGCTAACTTTAGCGACCATGAAAAACGAGGAGCGAACATCGCTCCCCGCCGAACGTGTCGTCCCAGGAGAAGGTTCAGCCCGCCCCGGGCTCCCAGCGGAAGAACCTGACGGCGAGGACGAGGCCCATGAGCGCGGTGGCGAGCAGCGCCGCCGCGTCGGTCCACAGGTGGGCGAGGGAGGTACCGTAGACCATAGCCCGGCGCAGCCCGTCGGCCAGATAGTAGAGGGGGAGGATCCGGGCCACGGTCTGAAGCCACTCCGGGGCCTGGGTTATGGGGAAGAAGATCCCGGCCAGGAAGAGCATGGGGAAGGTGATCAGGTTACCCAAAGTGTTCGCGCTCTCGACCTTGCGCGAGACGCCGGCGACGAAGAACCCGATGGCGAGGAAGGCGAGCGCGCCGAGGACCGAGAACACCCCCACGCCCACCGCTACCTGGGCGATGTCCCCGCCCACGCGGAGGTCGAAGAGCGCTCTCGCCATCCCCAGCAGGATCGCCACCTGGAAGAGCACCACGAGGAGGTTGGAGACGATCCTGGCGCCGATGAAGCTCATCAGGGGGAAGGGCGTGACGCGTATGCGCCTGAGAACGCCCCGCTCGCGCAGGGCCACGAACGCCGCGGCGAGCCCGATGACCCCGTTCTGCATGATGCTCATCGCGACGAACCCCGGCACCAGATAGTCGATGGAACTGAGGTGGTGCCCCTGCACCCCGCGGGTGATGACGGAGACGAGCTCCGGTCCCCGATTCACGCCCCGGTTGAACCGGTCGGCGATCTGCTGGATCGCGGCGGAGACCGCCTGCGCGGTGGAGAGCCTGGAGCGGTCCACGTAGGAGGTCACGTGCAGCGGCTGGCCCGGCGAGGCGTGTGGCGGGAAGACCAGCACGGCGTCCACGTCCCCCTGCTCGAGCTTCTGGAGCTCGGCTTTACGGTCCCCCGAGCGCTGAACCTTGAAGAAACTCGACTTCTGCATCGCCTTCGTCATCTGGGCGGCGATGGGCGTAGAGTTGCCGTTCACCACGCCGACGGTGACGGTGAAGTTCGAACTCCTCCCGAAGAGGAAACCGAAGAGCAGGATGAAGAGCGCCGGGAAAGCCAAAAGCCAGAAAAGGGCGGTGCGGTTGCGAACCTGCATCTTGAGGTTGGCCCCGACCATGGAGAGGAAAGCTTTCATCAGTCGCGCAGGCTCCTTCCCGTATAGGCGATGAACACGTCCTCGAGGTTCGCGCTCCGCACCGAGAGGTTGCGCAGGCGCGCCCCGTTCTCCGAAGCCAGACGCATCAAGCCGACGATGGTGTCCTGGGCGTTGCTGGTCCTGAGGCGCAGGTCGTCCCCCTCGCGCTCGACCCCACGCACCTCCGGCAGCCCCTCCAGTCCCCCCATCGGCCCGTCGATCGTCACCAGAACGGTGGCGTCCATATCGAGCGAGCGGATCAAAGCAAGAGGGGCGTCGCAGACGAGCACCCGACCGTGGTCCATCACCGCGACCCGGTCGCACAGCTCCTCGGCCTCCTCCATGTAGTGGGTGGTGAGCACAACCGTGCGACCCTCGGAGCGGATCTCACGCACCAGCTCCCACATGTTGCGCCGGGCCTGTGGATCCAGACCCGTCGTCGGCTCGTCGAGGAAGACCACCCGCGGGTCGTTGACCAGCGCGAGCGCCACCGAGAGCCGCTGCTGCTGGCCGCCGGAGAGCTGATCGACCCGAGCATCCTTCTTCTCGGTGAGCGAGACCATCTTCAAGAGGTGCCAGACGTGCTCCCTGGAGCCGTCCACGCCGTAGAGGTCAGCGAAGAGCGCGAGCGTCTCCTCGACCGAGAGGTAGTCGAAGAGCGCGGTCGTCTGCAGCTGGACCCCGATGATCCTCTTGAGTTTGCCGGGCTCCCGGACCGCATCATACCCCGCGACCTCTATCTCCCCGTCATCGGGCTTCCTCAGACCCTCGATCATCTCCAGCGTCGTCGTCTTGCCCGCACCGTTGGGGCCGAGGATGCCGAAGACCTCACCCCGGTAGACCGTCAGGTCCACCCCGTCCACGGCGACGACCCCCCCGTATCTCTTGCGCAGGCCCCGCGCCCGGATCACCTCCTCCCCCAGGGTATCCGTGTCCCGGTCCTTCCGCGCAGCTTCCATGCGAACCTCCTCCGCATCGGCGTTCCGCAACCTCCCCGGATGCTAACCGCGGACGGCAAAAACGACATCGGACGAAAGGACGATTTGGGGGAAGCAAGCCCCCTTACCAGGGTCATGTGCCCTCTGGGCGGGCACACCCGAGCGGCAGGCGATCGAGGTTCTCCGGCCGCGCTCCGACTCATGGAGATACGTCCCGTTCACCGGTCTACCCCGCCCGCCGATTTTCTGGAACCTACTCCAGGAGGTTACCCCCGCGCAATCTGACAGCCGGCGGACGAGAGCGAGTCCCGAGCCCTCAGCTCACGAAACCTCGATCCAGCCACGCTCCGCCGCGTAGAGTGCGGCCTGGGTGCGGTCCCGGAAACCGAGCTTGCGAAGTATGCTCGAGATGTGGTTCTTGACCGTACCTTCGGTTATGTACAGGGCGCGGGCGATCTCGCGGTTGGAGGCCCCGGAGGCGACGAGCCTCAGCACCTCCATCTCCCGCTCGGAGAGCACCTCCGAGCCAGAACGAGGGGCCACCCCCTTCGAGAGACGCCCGATCTCGGAGATGACCTTGAGCGTGATCGGACCATCCAGCACCGCCTCGCCCCGGTACACCTTCCTTATCGCAGCGGCGAGCTCCTCCGAGGGCACGTCTTTGAGGATGTATCCCTTCGCCCCCGCCCGGAGCCCTCGGAAGACATAATCGTCGTCGTCGAAGGTGGTCAGGATGATCGCCGCGACCTCCGGATGTTCCCGCCCGAGGCGTTCTATGAGCTCTATCCCGTCCATCCGGGGCATCCTCACGTCCACGAGCATCACCTCCGGCCGCACCCGCGGAATGCGTTCCAGCGCCTCCACCCCGTCGGAGGCTTCTCCGACCACCTCCACTCCCTCCTCGAGCTCGAGCAGCGTCCTCAAGCCTTCTCGCATGAGCGCCTGATCTTCGACGATCATCACCCGCACAGGGTCGGTCACGATCCTCCTTCCATCACGGGGAGCTCGACCTCGAGCGCGAAGCCGCCTCCCGGCGCGTCACCCGCCCTCATGACGCCCCTCGCCGCCTCGACCCTCTCACGCAACCCCGAGAGGCCGAACCCGCCGACGGGCTCGCCGCCGACGCCCCGTCCATCGTCCATCACCGAGAGGCGTACCCGCTCCCCTCTCGTATCCAGCCTCACGTCGACCCTCCCGGCTCCGGAGTGTTTGAAAGCGTTGGTCAGCCCCTCCTGCAGGGTCCGGTAGAGCACCAGCTCCGTCTCCCGAGGCAGGGGGCGCCCCTCCCCGGTGACCTCGAAGGAGACCGCGACCCCCGCGTCCCGAAACTCCCGTACCACATCGTCCAGCGCCCCGAGGCCCGCCCGCCGCTCCACCGCCCCGGGCCTCAAAGCCCGCACCGCCCTCCGGGCCTCGGAGAGCGCCTCGCTCGCCGCTCCCTTCGCCCGCGCCACAGCCTCGGCCGCCCGGCCGGGATCGCGGGAGAGCAGCTTGGACGCGGCCTCGAGCTGGACGTTGACCACCGTCAGATGGTGGCCGACGGAGTCGTGGATCTCACGGGCCAGCCGGTTCCGCTCCTCCGAGACGGCGAGCTCCCGTGCCTGCTCGGCGTAGCGCTTGAGCTCCGCGTGCGCAGACTCCAGCTCGGTGAGTAGTTCCTGCGTCTCCACCTGTTTCTTCATCGACTCGACCGCGAGCGTGCAGATCCCAACGACGAAAGCGAGTGGCCAGCTCCAGGAAGCCGCCTGCTCCAGCGCCCAGAGCACCCCCTTCTGGGGGTACGCCCAAAGAAGGTCCCCGGACAGCAGAAGCATGATGAACCCCGCGTATACCATCCCCCACCGGAACCCGAACACGAAGACCCCGTTGGCCACTGCGGCGTAGAAGAAACCCGTCGAGAAGCCAAGCCCCGTCATGTGGACTATCAGGAAGGAGACCAGTGCGAAGGCGGGAATCGTGAAGAATCCGACCCCGCCCGCGTCGCGCTTCTCCCAGGGCATGACCCTCATAAGGAAAGCGGCGACCAGAAACGCCGCCGTCACGGGCAGCAAACCGAACTCGTGCTTCCCAAAGAGGTAGAGCGTATAGGTGACCCCCACGTACGAGAAACCGGTGATCCGCATGAGCAGCGCTCCCCGGCGCCCCTCGGGGCCCACCCGACAGAACCAGCCTCGGGGAGGTCCGGCCCCCGCCCGAACCTTCTCCTCGACACCGCCTTTCGTAAAGCCCGTCCGCAAGAAAACCCGTCTCCTCCGTCAGTACATCCTACCCAGCTCGATCCTCCGCCGCATGTGCCGCAGGTCATGGAGAGGCTCATATTACGTTCAGCGGTGCTCGAACCCGCACGCCCACGCAGGATGATCGCTGGACGAGAGTCCGTTCGTCCCAAGAAGCCCGGTGGTCCGGTTCCCGGAATCCAATCGAGTCGCCCGAGACCCAGGGGATCGAGATCCGTCAGGCTTCCATCTGCCAGAGCGCGCCGATCCACCTAACGAATGCCGCCGCGACGATTGACCGGCGGGCATCCGCCGGGGCAAGGACACAACACCGAGATTTTCGGCTCCTTCATGGGTAGAGTAGTGGCGATGGAGCGCGGAGTAAAGGGACACGGAGAGGAACGTCTGCTCACCCACCCGGTCGCTCTCCTCATCCTCTCGGCCTTCGCCTCGTTCTTCGGTTATCAGCTCCTGCTCTCCGTAATCCCCCTCTACGCCGGAAGGACGGGCGGCAACACGGGCGCGGGGCTCGCCACGGCGCTGTTCATGCTCTCGACGGTCCTGACGCAGATCCAGATGCCGCGCATCCTCCCCCGCCTGGGTTACCGGCTATCTCTGGTGTCCGGGCTGGTGTTTCTCGGGCTCCCCGCCCTCGCCTACCCCTTCACCGAGGCGTTAGTCCCGGTCCTCACCGTGACGCTCGCACGGGGCGTTGGCTTCGGTATCGTAACCGTGCTCTTCTCCGCGCTCATCGCCGAACTCGCACCCCCTGGACGACGGGGCGAGGCGATGGGCGTACTCGGGATCTCCATCACGATCCCCACGATCTTCTGCAACTCCCTCGGCCTCTGGCTCGCCCACCACGCCGGCTACGGGGTCACGTTCCTCCTGGGTGCCGTTCCACTCCTCGGCATCCCGGCGGCAGCGGCGATCCAGGCGCCGGCCCCCAGGACCAAGGAGCAAACCGACAGCTTCTTCGTGGGGCTGCGCAGGGGAGACCTCCTGCGGATGATCATCCTCTTCACCACCGGGACGATGGCGCTGGGGCTCTTCTTCACCTTCCTGCCGATCTTCCACGCTGGCTCCGGGGTCTACTCGGCGACCGCCGCGCTGCTCGTCGCCGGAGCCTCCTCCACCCTCACCCGCTGGTGGGCCGGTCGCTTCGGTGACCGCCACGATCCCCGCGCCCTGCTCGCCCCCGGAATGCTCACGGGTGCCATCGGGATAGCTCTGCTGACCTCCGGGGGCCCGCTTCTGCTGTTGGGTGCGCTTCTCTTCGGCTCCGGGCTCGGCGCGGTGCAGAACTCTACCCTGCTCGTCGTGCTCTCGCGCGTCTCCCGCCAGGAGTACGGCCTCGCGAGCGCCCTGTGGAACGCCGCCTTCGACGGTGGGACCGGGATAGGCGCCTTTCTCTTCGGGCTCGTGATCTCCGGCTGGGGATTCCCCCCGGCGTTCTACCTCTGCGCCCTCTCGCTGGTCTGCGCCGCCCTGATCGTACCGCTCGACCGGCGTAGACTTCCCTCCTAGCGGGAAGTATTTACGCGGAGACCACAGAGACAAAGGAGGACGGATGCTGCAGGAAGGCGAGCAGTTCCCCGAGCTGAGCTTCCTCACCGAGGACGAGAAGAGGATCTCGACCGAAGACCTCAAGGGCAAGACCACGGTCCTCTACTTCTACCCGAAGGACGCGACCCCCGGATGCACGAAGGAGGCCTGCGCCTTCAGGGACCGCATGCAGGACTACGAGCGCGCCGGCGTTCGGGTCTACGGTGTCTCGCTCGACCCGCCCGAGTCCCACCGCCGCTTCCGCGAGAAGAACGGCCTGAACTTCCCCCTCCTCACCGACGAGGACGGCAAGGCCGCCCGCTCCCTCGGCATCCTCTCCGAGAGAGGCACGGCGAAGCGGGTCACCTTCGTGCTCGACCCCGAGGGCCGGGTGTCGAAGGTCTACCCGGAGGTCTCGCCCGAGACGCACGCCGACGAGATCCTGCAGAGCCTCTAGGGGCAGACACCGTGCCGGGCGGCCTGATCCTCACCGGGGGACGCCTGATCACCGCCGACCCCGAACTCCCGGAGGCCGAGGCGATCGCGATCATGGGAGGCATCATCGTCGCGGTCGGCTCGAACGCGGACGCCCTGGCCTTCCGGGCCCCGGGCGTAGAGGTGGTCGACCTCAAGGGCCGCACCGTACTCCCGGCCTTCAACGACGCCCACTGCCACCCGATGGCCATCGGGCTCGCCGCCGGTCAGGTGGACGTGTCCCCGGACGAGGCCCCCGATATCGGAACCCTGTTGGGGCGCATCCGGGATCGAGCCGCCTCGACCCCGCCCGGCAGGTGGATCCTCGCCCGCGGTTACGACGACACCCGACTCACCGAACGCCGCCATCCGTCGCGGGAGGAGCTCGACCGGGCGGCGCCGCACAACCCGGTCCTCATCACCCGCGCCTGCCTGCACGTCGGCGCGGCGAACACGCAGGCGCTGCGGGAGGCCGGGATAACCCGCGACACCCCCGATCCTCCCGGCGGCACGATAGACCGCGACTCCCGCGGCGAGCCCACCGGCGTGGTGCGCGAGGCGGCGCTGGAGATGGCGCGGCGCGCGGTCCCAAAGCCCACGGTCGACGAGCTCGAAGACGCCCTGCGGCGGGCCGCTGAGATCTACCACTCCCACGGGGTGACGAGCGTCGCCGAGGCCGGGGTACGCCGCCCAGAGGAGATGGAAGCCTACCAGCGGGTGCGGGAATCCGGCGGGCCCCTCCTCCTGCGGACCTACCTCATGGTCATCCTGGACGAGATGCTGGAGGAGTTCTCCGGAACGGGACTGCGCACCGGCTTCGGAGACGACCTGTTGCGCCTCGGGCCGGCCAAGATCTTCCTCGACG
This sequence comes from Rubrobacter sp. M3-4, assembly GCF_059772285.1. Classification (NCBI taxonomy): domain Bacteria; kingdom Bacillati; phylum Actinomycetota; class Rubrobacteria; order Rubrobacterales; family Rubrobacteraceae; genus Rubrobacter; species Rubrobacter sp. M3-4. Next base: position 22,737 of record NZ_JCBAJP010000002.1, on the reverse strand, counting down.
GATCCATAGGCGGCCACACCGCCCGCATGCGCGAGCCCTACGCCGGAGAGCCCGGGAACAGGGGGCTATGGATGCAGGACCCCGAAGAGATGAAGCGGAAGATAAGGCGGGCCCACGCTTTGGGCTGGCAGTGCACCGCCCACGCCATCGGCGACGCCTCGATAGACCTCCTGCTCGACGCCTACGAGGAGGCGCTCGCCGAGAACCCCCGCCGGAACCCCCGCCACCGCATCGAGCATTGCGAGTTCGTGACCGACCCGCAGGTCTTCGACCGGATAGCGCGCCTCGGCTGCGTCCCCGTTCCCGGGACCACCTTCCTGCACGACTTCCGGCCCCTCTACGCCGCCAGCCTGGGCAGAGACCGCCTCCGGTACGCCAACGCGATGCGCTCGTTCATCGAACACGGGATCGTCGCCGCCGCCTCGAGCGATGCTCCGGTGTGCAGCGTGGATCCCCTGCTCGGCATCCGGACCATGATGACCCGCAGAGATTTCGCGGGAGAAGAAGTCTTCCCGGAGGAATCCATATCATTCGAGGAGGCCGTCTACGCCTACACCGCCGCGGGAGCCTACGCCTCCTTCGAGGAGCACATCAAGGGCAGCCTCAGCCCCGGCAAGGTCGGGGACGTCACCGTGCTCGGGGCGGACGCCCGCCGGGTCTCACCCGAGGAGATCCCGGAGGTCGGCGTGGACCTCACGGTGATGGCCGGGGAGGTCGTCCACCCGGCCTGAGCGGGTCTATCGTGCTGGGTCGACGGGGATGGGCGGCGGGGTTGATGACACGCTTCACCGCCGACTTCAACAAGAGAACGTAGCCGTCTTTCGTCTCGTTTCTCATAGCCTGCAAAACGGTCCTTGACACCCTGCATCCTCCCCTATATGGTTGGTTGGTTACGAATTTCGGGGAAAGGAGGGCTCGATGACAGAGGTCGTCGGCACGGGGTCGCTCAGCAGGGAGGACCTCCTCAAAGCCTACCGCACGATGCGTACGATCCGCGAGTTCGAGGAGAGGCTGCACACGGAGTTCGCCACCGGGGAGATCCCGGGCTTCGTACACCTGTACGCCGGTGAAGAGGCGGTCGCCGTCGGGGTGATCTCGCACCTCGGCCCCGGGGACTACGTGGCGAGCACCCACCGGGGCCACGGTCACGCCATCGCCAAGGGCTGCGACGTCAAGGCGATGATGCAGGAGATCTACGGCAAGGCCGGCGGGATATGCAAGGGCAAGGGCGGGAGCATGCATATCGCGGATCTGGACAAAGGCATGCTCGGGGCCAACGGGATCGTCGGCGGCGGGCCGCCGCTGGTCTGTGGTGCCGGTCTCTCGGCCAAGATACGCGGCACGCGGGGGGTCGCCGTCTCGTTCACCGGCGACGGCGGATCCAACCAGGGCACCACTCTGGAGAGCATGAACCTCGCCAACGTGTGGAACCTGCCCGTGGTCTTCATCATCGAGAACAACGGCTACGCCGAGGCCACCTCGACGAACTTCTCGGTCAAGGGCCTGGACATAGCCAAGCGGGCCGAGGGGTTCGGCATACCGGGCGTGGTCGTCGACGGATTCGACTTCTTCGCCGTCCACGAGGCCGCCGGAGAGGCGATAAGACGCGCCCGCGAGGGCGGCGGCCCCTCGCTCATCGAGTGCAAGACGAGCCGTTACTACGGCCACTTCGAGGGCGACGCCCAGACCTACCGCGCCCCGGGTGAGGTCGAGGAGCTCCGGCGCGAGAAGGACTGCCTAAAGCGCTTCTCCGAGAGGGTCGTCTCGGCCGGGCTCGTCGAGAAAGGGGAGCTGGAGAGGATAGACGATGAGGTGAGGAACCTCATAGACGAGGCCGTCCGGGAGGCCAAGGCCGCGCCCGACCCGAGGGCGGAGGACCTCCTCGCGGACGTGTACGTCAGCTACCGGTAAGGAGGCGACCGTGGCGCGCAGCATCACCTTCATGCAGGCGATAAACGAGGCGCTCGCGCAGGAGATGGAGCGCGACGAGCGCGTGATCGTCATGGGAGAGGACAACGCGGGCGGCGCGGGAGCCCCCGGAGAGGACGACGCCTGGGGCGGCGTGATGGGCGTCACCAAGGGCCTCTACCAGAAGTTCCCCGGACGCGTGCTCGACACCCCGATCAGCGAATCGGCTTTCATCGGAGCCGCGGCGGGAGCGGCCGCCTCGGGTCTCAGGCCCGTCGCCGAGCTGATGTTCGTCGACTTCTTCGGGGTGTGCATGGACCAGATCTACAACCAGGCCGCCAAGTTCCGCTACATGTTCGGCGGCAAGGCCGTGACACCCCTCGTCATAAGGACGATGTACGGGGCGGGGATCCGCGCCGCGGCCCAGCACTCCCAGAGCCTCTACCCCATCTTCACCCACATCCCCGGCCTCAAGGTCGTCGTCCCCTCCAACCCCTACGATGCGAAGGGGCTCATGATCGCCTCTATCCGCGACGACGACCCCGTGATGTTCTTCGAGAACAAGGTCCTCTACGCCACCGAGGGCGAGGTGCCCGAGGAGCCCTACGAGATACCTCTGGGCGAGGCCGAGTACGTGCGCGAGGGAGACGACGTCACCATCGTCGCGATAGGCCGGATGGTGCAGATGGCCCAGGAAGCCGCGGAGGCGCTCGCCGACGAGGGTATAGAGTGCGAGATCGTCGACCCCAGAACCACCTCGCCGCTCGACACGGAGACGATCTTCGAGAGCGTCGAGAACACCGGAAGGCTCGTCGTGGTCGACGAGTCGAACCCGCGCTGCAGCCTCGCCGCGGACATCTGCGCGCAGGTCGCCCAGGAGCTCTTCGACGATCTCGAGGCCGCGCCGAAGATGGTCACGGCCCCCCACACCCCACCGCCGTTCTCCCCGGTGCTCGAGGACCTCTACGTCCCCGACGCGGAGAGGGTCGCCGCGGCGGTGAGGGAGGTCACGGGTGCGGGGGCGAAGGCTTGAGCGAGACGCAGCAGATCACCCGCCTCACCATGCCCAAATGGGGTCTCACCATGACCGAGGGAACGGTCGTGCAATGGCTCGTCGGTGAGGGCGAGGAGGTCTCGAAGGGCGACGAGATAATCGAGGTGGAGAGCGAGAAGATCAACAACGCCGTCGAGTCCCCGGCCTCCGGCGTCCTGAGGCGGCACGTCGCGCAAGAGGGCGACGTGCTGCCCGTCGGGGGGCTCCTCGGCGTGATCGCCGACGCCTCGGTGCCGGACTCCGAGATCGATGCCTTCGTCGAGGGGTTCCGCGAGAGCTTCGTCCCACAGGAAGAAGAGGCGGTGAGCTCCGAACCCGAGACCGTCGAGGTCGACGGGAGGGAGATCCAATACCTGAAGATGGGCGAGGAAGCCGCCACGCCGCTCATCCTCATCCCGGGCTTCGGCGGCGACATAAACATCTTCGTCTTCAACCAGCAGACCCTCTCGGCCGAACGCCCGGTCTACGCCATAGACCTCCCGGGGCACGGCGGCTCCTCGAAGGACGTCGACGGCGGGGACCTCGCCTTCTTCGTCCGCACCGTAGCGGGCTTCATGGACGCTCTCGGAATCGAGCGGGCGCACCTGGCGGGGCACTCGATGGGCGGGCTCGTGGCGGCGGCGTTCGCGCTCGAGCATACTGATAGGGTGGTTTCGCTCACCCTGATCTCGAGCGCCGGGCTCGGGGAGGAGATAAACGGCGATTACGTCGAGGGCTTCATCGCAGCGAACCGCCGCAGGCAGATGAAGGACGTCCTCGGGCTCCTCTTCGCGAACCCCGAGCTGGTGAACCGCCAGCTCGTAAACGACGTGCTGCGCTACAAGCGACTCGACGGGGTGGACAACGCGCTGCGCACGATAGCGGAGAACCTCTTCCCCGGGGGACATCAGGCGAACGTGCTCGACCTCGGATCGCTCCGGGTGCCGGTCCTCGCGGTCTGGGGCTCGGAGGATGCGATCGTACCGGTCTCGCACACTGAGAACCTCCCCGAAGGCGCCCGGGTGGAGGTGATCGGAGGCTCCGGGCACATGTCTCACATGGAAGAGGCCGGGAGGTTCAACCGCATCATCTCGGGGTTCCTCGCCGAAGCGGAGCGTTGACGAGCGCAGGCATCATCGCCAACCCGGCCTCCGGACGCGACATCCGCAGGCTCGTCTCCGGGGCCTCGGTCTTCGACAACGCGGAGAAGGGCAACATGGTCTACCGCCTGATGGTGGGCCTCGGCGCGGTAGGCGTCGAGCGGGTCGTGATGATGCCCGGCGCCTCCGGGATCTCGGAGAGCCTCAGGCGCAACCTGCTCGGCAACTCTTCGAGGGGAAAAGCCGCCCAGGCTCTCCCGGAGCTCGAGGTCCTAAAGATGCGGCTGCGCCACGACGCGCGCGACACGGCGGAGGCGACGGAGGAGATGTGCGAGCGGGACGTGTCGGTCCTGATCGTGCTCGGGGGCGACGGGACCAACCGGATCGTCGCCGGGCACTGCGGCAAAGTTCCGCTCTGCCCGCTCTCGACCGGCACCAACAACGCCTTCCCGGAGATGCGCGAGGCGACCGTGGCCGGCATCGCCTCGGGACTCGTCGCGACCGGCCGGGTGAAGGGCGCGCTGCGCCGGGAGAAGCTGCTGCGCGTCGCGGTGAACGGGGCCCAGGAGGATCTCGCGCTCGTGGACGTCGCGACGAGCACCGACGCTTTCGTGGGGGCACGGGCCCTCTGGCGGCCGGCGGACGTCTCCGAAGTCTTCGTCACCCGCGCCTCCCCGGAGTCGACCGGGTTCTCGGCCGTGGCGGGTCTCATCGAACCTGTCCCGCCCGAGGCGCCGTACGGGCTCCACCTGAGGCTCGTCGCACCAGGAGAGGCGAAGATCACCATCCCGGTCCCGCTCGCGCCGGGGCTCGTCGCGCCGGTCGGGGTGGCCGAGTCACGGCGCTTGGAGCCAGAAGAGGAGGTCGAGCTCGCGCCCTTCTCCGGATGTGTGGCGCTGGACGGCGAGCGCGAGCTCGAGGTCTCGGAGCGGGACCGGATTACGGTGCGGCTGGATCCCGACGGACCGTTCACCATAGATGTAGGGAAGGCCATGCGCGAGGCGGCCCTCCGGGGATTGATGAACGGCTCCGGCTAGACGAAGATATCCAGCGGCAGGAGCGCCGAGACCAGCATGTTCGGCACGTCGACGGTCTGGCTTATCCTGAGGTCCACCGCCACGCTGCACAGGGCGTAGGCCTGCTGGCGATCGTAGCCCCGCTCGCCGAGGTGTTCGATCATGTTGAGCAGCGCGTTCTTCGCAGCCAGGGTGATGTCCTCCCCCGTACTCTCCCCGTCCCGGCTCACCCCGATACCGGTGGTGGCGTAGAAGCGGCGCGGGGCGGCGAGCTCGGGCGCGGTGAAGTAGTCGTCGCGGTAGAAGCGCAGGTCGCGGATGCCCCTCCTCTCCGCCTCGCCCTTGTGGACGAAGAAGCGCAGGTGCACCCGGGAGCGCATCTCTATCCCGGTACCGCACGCCTCGCAGTCTCCCTGCGCGTAGTGGATGTCCCCGGTCGAGACGAGCGCCCCTTCCCGGTAGACCGGGATCAGGACGGTGACACCCGGAGAGAGCTGCTTGATGTCCAGGTTCCCCGCGATCTCGCGCGGCGGGATGGTCCTCAGCCCCTCCTCCGCGATGCGTCCGCCGGGGACGGCCCCGGCGGGGTCCGGCGGGAGCGCAAACCCGCCGCGCGAGGCCACCGCCGCCTCCCGCTCGGTGATCGTGCGCCGGAGTTCCGCGCTCGGGGCGAGGCCGAGGGAGGCCAGGTGCGGGTTGTAGCGCAACCTCACGCCGGGGAGCTGCTCGGACTCGGCGTACTCGGTGCCGTTGAGACGCCAGTGGATGATGTAGGGCTCGGTGAACTCGTCGCGCAGGAATCCGAAGCCGGGCACCTCGACGGTGTACCCCCACTGATCCCACGGGTCGGGCTCTATGGCGAGCGCCTTGACCTCCAGCAGGTCTCCGGGTTCGGCGCCTTTGACGTAGACCGGTCCGGTCAGCGGGTGGACGGGACCGAGGTCGAGCCTGCCGACGTCCTCGGCGGTCGAGGCGGGATTGAGCTGCCCGTCGAAGGCGTCGCGGGTCTCATAGATCACGATGTCCCCCGGCTCGACCTCGACCACCGGCTCCAGGTCCTCGTGCCAGCGGTTGTGCCCGGTGTGGGGCTCGTCGGCGAGCTGCTTCGACGGGTCTATCGAGATGACGTGCTCTTCTGGCATCTTTCCCCTCTCATCCTGTTTCCCACGAGGAGCTCATTCTAGCGGTTTTCGGATGATGCAGGACAGGTCCCCGAGCTATAATCGACCGGGGACCAGGCGGCGCGCAGCGAAGGCTCTCGTTCCGGAGGTGTGGGTGGCGAGGCGGATCACGCGTCGGCGCGTCGGGGAGGACGCCCCGGGGAAAGCAGGTCGCCGGCGTCCCCTACGATGGGCGGGTGTGGCCGTGCTCGCCCTGGTTCTGCTCGTACTCCTCGCCGCGGCGGGCGAGTGGTTCGTCTACCGGGGCCGGATCTACCCGGGCGTAAAAGTGGCTGGAGTATCCCTCTCCGGGAGGACACCACGGCGAGCCGCCGACATCCTCCGGCAGCGCGAGGCCGGGATGATACCGCGCGAGATCCGTCTGAAGACCTCGGAAGAGTCGATCCCTCTGGACGCCCGTCGACTCGGCATCGGGATCGATGCCCAAAGGAGCGCCCATCGCGCCTACGAGGTGGGCCGAACCGGCTGGATCGGGGCCCGCATCGCCGGTATGTCCGGGGCGTTGCTCGGCGGGAGCGACCTGGAACCCGCCGTCTCTTTCGATCCGAAGGCTGCCCGCAGGCTCGTGGAGCGGCTGGCCACGCGTCTCGACTCGAAGCCTCGCGACGCTTCAGTGAGCATAGACGGCGCACAAGTCACCATCACCCCTTCGCACGAAGGCTACAGGCTCGACGTCACCGCCACCATGAACGCCATACGCCGTGCCGCGCAGGGCCTGCGCAGCGAGGCCGACATCTCTGGACGCATCCTGCGACCAGCCATCCCCACCCAGTCGGCACGGAATGCGGCCCGCAGGATCAGGACGGCCCTCTCCACCCCGCTCGTCCTGCGGGATGCGGGACACCGATGGACCTTCGAGCCCGCGCAGGTCGCCCGTATGATACGGGTCTCGGCCCACGGCTCCCGGCTGGAGGCGACCGTGAGCGGGAAAGGTTTCGAGCAGGTGGCCTCCGGCATGCTCTCCACCCTCGACGTCCCGCCGCAGAGCGCCTCCTACAAGATCTCCGGCGATACCGTGGAGGTAGTCCCTGCACACGAGGGCCGCAGGATCCGGGAGAAGAAGCTCCTCGCCAAACTCGAAGGAGGGCTCTTCTCGGGACGGCACAGCTTTAGCATCCCGCTCGCGACGACAAAACCACACCTCACCACCCGGGAGGCGCAGCGCCTGAAGCCCACCACGCTCCTCGGCTCTTACAAGACCGACTACACCTGGGACACCGCACCCGGCGAGATGGCCAACTACAGGATCGCCTCGAACGCGGTCAATAACACCCTCGTCGCGCCTGGACAGGTCTTCTCCTTCGACGACAAGACGGAGGGGCTACACTACCAGCCCTCGAAGGTGATCGTGAACGGCAAGGTCAAGGAGGCACTGGGCGGGGGGATGTGTCAGATCTCCTCTACTCTCTACATGGCAGCGAACTACGCGGGTCTCAAGGTCCTCGAACGCCACCCCCACTACGCCCAGCTCCCCTACATCCGGCCCGGCTTCGACGCGACGGTGTGGTTCGGCAGCGGGAGCGGCCCGGACTCCGGCAGGCTGGACATGAAGTTCAAGAACAACACCCCGGGATATCTGCTCCTGAAGGAGTGGGTCGGGAGCGACGGCTACGTCCACGCCCAGATCTGGGGCCGTCCGACCGGCAGGCACGTCACGATGTGGTCGAAGGAGGTCGCCTCGGGTCCCGGCTACACCCGCTGGGTCACCTACAAAAAGGTAACGAAGGACGGCAGGGTCCTCTTCGACGGCGTGCTGCACGTGGACACCTACAAACCCCTGAGCATCTGAACCCGCGCTACAGCGCCCGCACCATGCCCCCGTCCACCAGCACGGCCTGCCCGGTGACGTAGGAGTTCGCCGGAGAGACGAGGAAGGTCGCGAGCCGGGCGAGCTCTTCCGGGGTGCCGTACCTGCCGAGCGGGATCCCGGCCTCGGATCGGGCCTTTGCTTCCTCTGGCGTGATGCCGAGCTCTTTGGCCCGTGCCTCGTCGAGCTGCCTGACGCGGTCGGTCGAGATCCTGCCGGGTCCGATCGTGTTGACGAGTATCCCCTCGGGGGCGAGCTCCGCTGCCAGGCTCTTGGCGAGCCCGGCCACCCCGGCACGGAAGGTATTGGAGAGCACGAGCCCCTCTATGGGCTGTTTTATCGAGGAGGAGGCGATGTTGAGGATTCGCCCGCTCCTGCTCGCACGCAGGTGGGGCAGCGCCTCGCGCACGAGCCGCACGACGCTGAGCAGGTTGAGCTCGAACGCCTCCCGCCAGGCCTCATCGCCGAAGTCCTCGAAATCCCCCGCCGGAGGCCCCCCGGAGTTGGTGACCAGCACGTCGAGCCCGCCGAGACGGCCCGCGGCCTCCGCGACCAGACGCCTCACATCCTCCGCCCGACGGAGGTCGGCCGCGACCCATCCGACCTGGCCCCCGGTTTCCCCGGCGATCCCGGCGGCGGCCTCCTCCAGCGTCCCTTTGCTCCGGCTCGTGATCACGACCCGCGCCCCCTCCGCCGCGAGCTCACGGGCTACCGCCCGCCCGAGCCCCCGGCTGGAGGCCGCGACCAGCGCCCTGCTCCCTTCGAGACCGAGATCCATCGCCTAACCAGCCTCCTCCACCCGACGCCCTATCTCCCCCAGCTGCTCCTCCGAAAGGCTCCGCTCGACGAGCGGGAAGAGCCGGCGCTCCTCGAGCCGGATGTGCCCGTCGAGCCGCTCCCCGATCTCGCTCAGTAAATCAGGGTGCACCTCGTCTCTCTCCACCTGCTCCTCCAGCTCCATCACGAGCCCGCGTATGGTGGCGTGGTCCCGCGCCGTGAGCAAGACGGGCTCGGCTCCGAGATCCCCGCCGTAGCGGGCGTAGACCGGCAAGAGCACCTCCTCCTCGAGCCTGAAGTGCCCGCTCGTCTCCTCCCGCCAGAACGGCAGGAAGGCACGCCCGACTCCGATCCTGGCCTCCACATCCTCACCCGCCGCCCGTCGCAACCTCCTGGCCTGCACGAGCCCCTGATGGTGGTCCTCGGAGAATTTCCTGAGCGCAGGATGCCGCTTCACGCCCCACCCCCGCCGCGTCCGATCCGGATCGGACCCTTCCGACGGTGCACCGAGAGATACGTCACCCCCTCAGGCCCGGCCTCGAACGACCGGCGTGCCCCTTTGGGTACGAAGACGAACCTCCCCGGCCCGATCTCGCACCTCTCCCCCTCGACCTCCACGGTGCCGCTCCCGAAGACCCCGATCACCAGCACATCCACCTCCCCGTTCACGTGCTCCCCGATGCCCCCTCCACCCGGCAACCGCACCAGGTTGGCGTTCAGATCCTCGCTCCCCTCCAGCTTCCAGACCGTCCCCACCCCCGAACCCGCCACACGTCCCAGATCCTCCGAGACCACCGAACCATGACCTCTGCTCATCCCGACCCCCCTCGACGAACGCCTCCAGAGTCCATCTCAGCCATCCTAGCACCGGCCCCGGCGTGTGACCCCTCACATCCCCTCCTTGCACCTACCAACCCGAGACTGCAATATACTATTACGTTTTAAGTGCTGTTTGTTGGAGAAAGAGGTGGAGGATGATGATCCCGCCCTGGAGGAAGGTTGGTGAGCTCGTGGCGGAGGTGCCCGGCCGGTCACGGGTGTTCGAGGAGGTGGGGATAGACTACTGCTGCGGCGGGGATGTCTCCCTTGCGGATGCCTGCGAGGCGGCCGGGGTAACCGTGGAGGAGATCGTGAAGAGGCTGGAGGGAGAAGCAGGCAGGACCGATGAAGAGCCGGACCTCGCGAGCATGGGCATGGGGGAGCTGGTCGAGCACATCGTGAAGGTCCATCACGACTACCTGCGCTCCGAGCTTCCCAGGCTGGAGCGGCTGATCGGGAAGGTGGAGGCAGCGCACGGGGAGAACCATCCGGAGCTCGGTGAGTTGAAGGAAGAATTCGGGCGGCTGCGGGCGGAGCTCGAGGAGCACACCGCGGAGGAAGAGGCTGCGATCTTCCCGGCCGGGGTGAGGCTCGAGCGCGGGGAACCGGCCGGGGTGGAAGGCTCCCTCGGCGGCCTGCTGGGGAAGAGCGTGAGGGAGCACATAGCGACCGGACGGCGGCTGCAGAAGATCCGGAAGCTCACCGACGGCTACCGCATACCGGAGGACGCCTGCAATTCCTACCGGGCGATGCTCGACGGTCTCGCCGAGCTCGAGCGCGACACCCACCATCATATCTTCAAGGAGAACAGCCTGCTCTTCCCCAGGATGAAATCTCGTGAAGAGGAGATGCGCGGATGATGGACGCGAATTTTCCTCAGCCGGTGTGGGCCTGCATGGGGTGCGGCACCTCCTACGACCCGGAAGAGGTCCTCTTCCTCTACTCCGACGAGTCAGGCTCCCGTTGCAGGGAGTGCGGGAGCATCCTTCTCGGGCCCCTGATCCCTGCCGTCATGACCGGTGAGGAGCGCGCGCAACTTCTCGTTGTTTCCGGCGAGCGTATCCAGACAGGAGGTTGAGCATGCAAAAGACCGTAAGCGAAGAGCGCGTCAGAGACCAGCTCAGGACCGTGATAGACCCCGAGCTCGGCCTCGATATAGTCGAGCTCGGGCTCGTCTACGACATAAAGGTGGAGCAGGATGGACGCCACGTCGACGTGACGTTCTCCCTGACGAGCCCGATGTGCCCCGTGGGCGACATGATCCAGGAGCACCTCGAAAACGAGCTGCTCTCCATCGAAGGAGTCGAGACGGTCGACGCCCGCCTCTCCTTCGAACCCCCCTGGAACCCGGACATGATGAGCCCCGCCGCCAAGCTCTTCTTCGGCCGCTAGAGATCACACAACCGCGTGATCCCGGTCATGCAGCCCTTGCCCCGCAAATAAAACGTTACATAATCAGTAATGGTTAGTGGTCGAGGAAGAGAGGAGGCGCGATGCCCTATGTGATCACGGAGCCGTGCATCGGGACGAAGAACCAGGCGTGTGTGGAGGTCTGTCCGGTCGACTGCATCTATGATGCGGGGGATCAGTTCCTGATCAACCCGGAGGAGTGCATCGACTGCGGGGCGTGCGAGCCGGAGTGCCCGGTCGAGGCGATCTTCCCGGAGGACGAGGTCCCCGAGGACATGCGTTCGTTCATAACCAAGGCGCAGGAGTTCTTCTCGTCCTGAGGCGTGGGATGGCGCGGGCGGGGGAGCGCAGGATGCTTCCCCGCCTGCTTTGGTGTGAGGAGGGAGATGGCGAAGACGCACAGGGTAACCTTCAAGAAGAGCGGCATCACCATAGAGTGCTCCGAGGATGAGTACATCCTCGAGAAGGCCGAGGAGAACGGGCTAGACCTCCCCTACGACTGCAGGAGCGGCACCTGCACCACCTGCATGCAGATGTGCCTCGAGGGGGAGATAGACCAGGATCTTGCGTTTGCGATCTCCGACGAGGAGCTTGCAGAGGGATATCGTCTGATCTGCATCGGCAGCCCCCTCTCCGACGTCGTGCTCGACGCCTGAGAGAAACTTACAGGCACCTCTCGAGCAGCTCCCGGCGCTCCTCTTCCGTCGTCACCTGGTCGAGGACGGGATAGAGGATGCTCTCCTCCCTCTCGTCGTGATGCTCGAGCAGCCGCTTGAACCAGTATCCCTCGTCGAAGAGCTCAATCACCCGGCGTCTCATGGTCCCCGGACCTTCGTCCATCAGACGGGGCAGCATCTCTTCGAAGTGGTCGAGGATCCTGATCATCTTGCGGTGCTCGTTGATGTAGAACTTCGGGTCCCCTCCAGGGATCTTCCCGGCACGGGCGTACACCGGCAGCAGGATCTCCTCCTCGACCCTTATGTGTTCTCTCTGCCCCTCGCTCACCTGCTTCAAAAGCTCGGCGGCGAGAGGAATGTCCTGCGCGAGCAGGGCCTCCTGGTGCAGCAGGAAAAGCTCGTTCAGGTGCTCGTGGGTCTCCAGCAGCGCGAGGAAACTCGCCGGCGGCGGCTCGCGACGCGAGAGATCGAGCACCCGTTCGATCTCCCCGACCAACCTCTCCGGCGGGATGCCCCGCTCCCTGGCAAACCCCGCGACCGAACCCGCAGGCGGCTCCTCATCCTCGTAAGATCCGAACCCGTAGCGGGAGAGCACGACCCTCACCGCCGGATACCTCGCAGCGAGCTCCGCTACCGGCGTATCCGGCCCGATGATGGCACCCTCACCCATCTCCACCGTCTCTCTTGGCGATCGTGATGAGACCGACCGACTCCTCGAGCGCCTCAACCCTGTGCCTGACACCCGCATCACACGCCACCAGCGTCCCCGCCCCAGCCTCCATCTCCTCCCCGGCGGACGCAAAGCGCACCCTGCCGCTCACCACGTTCAGGCTGAAAGGCCCCGGCGCCGCATGCTCGTCCAGCACATCCCCGGCACGCATCACCAGAAGAACCACGTTCATCCCCTGCCCCTTGCGCAGCGTGATCGCGTTCCTCCCACCCCGCTTCCACGCCTCCTCGGACTTGAGCCTGCCCGCCTCCTCCTCGATGTCGAACCTCTGTACCGGCCCGTGCAGCGCTCGACCGGATACAGGACGCTCCCTGCCACTCATCTTCCCACTCCTTCCAGACATCCTCACACAACTATGATCATTATAGTAATTCTATCGTCGAACCCTCCAGCCGGGAGAGAATTCGGGCACACCGGCGAGCGGAAAAGGCAAAACGGGGCTACTTCTCCAGGACCTTCGAACACATTCCTTGCATCCTCAAAACCATTACGTTTTCCGAGCCTCTTTTCTGCTCCATCCTCCGTTGCTAGACTAACGGTGGTCGGAATGAGAAAAACGGAATTATCAGAGGCTCTGAGCGGGCTGAACCCGGCATGGTTTTCTCTGGTCATGGCCACCGGGATCGTTGGCATTGCGGCTCACACGCAGGGGATTTCGGTCGTTCCGACGGTTTTGATGTGGGTCAACGTCGTTTTTTATGCTCTGTCGTGGGCAGTCTACATGGCCCGGCTGGTTTTGTTTCCGCGGGACTTCTTCGGAGACTTCCGCAAGCACATGAGGGCCATGGGATACTTCACCGTGGTCGCCGGCAGCGGCGTGTTGGGAACGCAGCTCCTTCTGGTCGGCGGCTACCGTGGCGCGGCTCTGGCGCTGTGGGTCCTGGCGCTCGTGCTCTGGTGTGTGCTCGTCTACGCCATCCCCGCCGCGCTGATCGCGCAGAGGGAAGGGAAACCCGCTCTACAGCGGGGGATACAGGGTAACTGGCTCTTATGGACCGTTGGGACGGCCAGCGTCTCGGTGCTGGGCACACGAGTGGCACCCTCTTTCGGATCAGGGGCGGGCCAGGTGGTGTTCTGGAGCTTTTTGCTCTGGCTCATCAGCGTGATCTTCTATCTGTGGGTCATAGCGATGATCATCCAGCGCCTCTTCTTTTACGACCTTGCGGCAGGGGATCTCGTTCCCACATATTGGATAGACATGGGTGCCTTCGCCATCGCCACGCTCGCAGGAGCCACGCTCCTCTCGTCCCACGTCTCTTCCCCCCTTTTGAGCCATCTCGAGCCCTTCACGATGGGCCTGACGCTGGTGCTGTGGGCCATCGCATCCTGGTGGATACCCTGGCTCTTCCTCATGGGGCTCTGGCGCCACTTCATCCTACGCTACCCCTTCTGGTTCAACGTAGGATGGTGGGGAATGGTCTTTCCTTTGGGAATGTACACCACGGCCACCGCCACCCTCGCCCAGGCCATGCCGTTGCCGGCCATCCTGAAGTACATAGCCGCGGTCTTCGTCTGGATCGCGATCGCCGCCTGGGTGGTCACGTTCGTCAACATGCTGATCACGCTGTGGAGACGACCACTGTCCTCGGGTCTGTCGTGATGCCCGAACCTTAAAACGGAAGTCTCTTCGTGACCTGCATCAATGAAATCCGTGCCCCGCATCACCTGAATAAATCAACGAGATCAAAATACGCAGAAAAAGAATTACCAAACACGTAGCTGTAATATAAACTCTTATCCAGAGTCAGGGTGGCAACGAGAGGAGCATACGCCGATGCCAAGGGCGATCAATCCGTTGCTGAGGGGTCTGCAGTACCTGCGCAGGGGGCAGGAGCGTTCCGGAGGATGGAACGAGGTGAGTGCCCGGGACAGGGGCTGGGAGTACACCTACGAGAACCGCTGGCAGCATGACAAGGTGGTGCGCTCCACCCACGGGGTGAACTGCACGGGGTCGTGCTCCTGGCGGGTTTACGTGAAGGACGGCATCATAACCTGGGAGACCCAGGCGGTGGATTATCCTTCCAACGGTCCGGACTTCCCGGAGTACGAGCCGCGGGGATGTCCGAGGGGGGCATCGTTCTCCTGGTACACCTACTCACCCCTGAGGATCAAACACCCCTATGTGAGGGGGGCTCTGCTCGAGCTGTGGCGCAGGGCGAAGGCCGAGAAGGGTGACCCGGTGGAGGCGTGGGCCTCTATCGTCGAGGATCCCGAGAAGGCGAGAAGCTACAAGATCCGGAGGGGCAAGGGAGGGTTGGTGCGGGCCTCGTGGGAGGAGGTCGTCGAGATCATAGCCTCCGCCCACGTCTACACCGTAAAGAAGTACGGCCCCGACAGGGTCATGGGCTTCAGCCCGATCCCCGCGATGAGCATGGTCTCTTACGCGTCGGGGGCACGCTTTCTCTCGCTCATCGGCGGTGTGATCCCGAGCTTCTACGACTGGTACTCGGACTGGCCTCCGGCCTCGCCGCAGATCTGGGGAGACCAGACCGATGTGCCGGAGTCCGCCGACTGGTACAACGCAAGCTACCTCATAATGTGGGGATCGAACATCCCCATAACCAGGACCCCGGACGCCCACTTCATGACCGAGGCGCGCTACAAGGGGCAGAAGACCGTCGTCGTCTCGCCGGACTACTCCGACCACACCAAGTTCGCCGACCACTGGCTGCCGGCGCACCCTGGCACCGACGGGGCGCTGGCGATGGCGATGGGGCACGTGATCCTCAAAGAATTCTACGTGCAGAGGCAGGTGCCCTACTTCGTGGAATACGCGAAGAAGTACACGGACCTGCCGTTTCTGATCACGCTTGAAGAAGGCGAGGGCGGCGCGCATCTCCCTGGCCGCTTCCTCCGTCTTTCGGACCTGGGTGGCAAAGAGGAGAACGCCGAGTGGAAACCGGTCCTGCTCGACGGCGAAACCGGTGAGGTCACGAGCCCGAACGGCACCCTCGGCACCCGCTACGGGGAAGAAGGAGAGGGTAGGTGGAACCTGGATCTCGGGGGGATCGACCCATCGCTCACCCTGCTGGGCCGCCACCACCAGCTCGTCGAGGTGAGCTTCCCCCGTTTCGATACCAGAGAGGTGATCGTACGCGGGGTGCCTGCCAAGCGGGTCGGGGATCATCTGGTGACGACGGTCTTCGACCTGCTGCTCGCGCACTACGGCGTAAGGAGGGAAGGGCTCCCCGGCAAGTGGCCCGAGGGGTACGATGACCCCGAACCCTACACGCCCAGCTGGCAGCAGGAGATAACCGGTGTGGACTCGGGGAGGGCAGCACGCATAGCCCGGGAGTTCGCCCGCAACGCCGAGAGGACCAATGGCAGATCGATGATAGTGATGGGCGCCGGCACGAACCATTGGTATCACTCGGATCAGATCTACCGGGCCATGCTCACGCTCGTCCTGCTGTGTGGATGTCAGGGAGTAAACGGAGGGGGATGGGCGCATTACGTAGGCCAGGAGAAGGTGAGACCGTTCACCGGCTGGTCGACGATGGCCTTCGCACTCGACTGGAATCGTCCCCCGCGTCACATGGCCGGCACCTCGCTGTGGTATCTGGCCACCGATCAGTGGCGTTACGAGCCGGGCTCTCCGGAAGAACTCTCTTCGCCTACTGCGAAAGGCATGTTCTCCGGCATGCACTTCGTGGATTGTCTCGCCCTTTCAGCGCGCCTGGGCTGGCAGCCCTCCCATCCGACCTTCGACCGCAACCCGCTAGAGATAGCCGAGGCGGCCGGGAGAGAAGGCATCCCGGTCGAGGAGTATGTCGTGAGAGAGCTCAAGGAAGACAGGCTTCACTTCGCCTGCGAGGACCCCGACGCCCCGCAGAACTTCCCCAGGGTTCTGACGCTGTGGCGCTCTAACCTCCTCGGTTCTTCGGGCAAGGGGCACGAGTACTTCCTCAAGCACCTGCTCGGGGTGCCGGACGCAGCGGTGCGCAACGAGGAGACGCCCGAAGAGCTGAGGCCAAAGGACGTGCGCTGGCGCGAGGAGGCTCCGGTCGGCAAGCTCGATCTTCTCGTCACGCTGGACTTCCGCAAGAATGGCTCCTCCATGTACTCCGACATAGTGCTGCCGGCGGCGACGTGGTACGAGAAGCACGACCTCTCCTCCACGGACATGCATCCGTTTGTACACCCGTTCAACCCGGCGATCGACCCGCCGTGGGAGGCCAGAAGCGACTGGGACTCTTTCAAGGCCATAGCGAAGAGGTTCTCCGAGCTGGCGAGGAACCACCTCGGGGTGAGAAAGGACGTGGTGGCCACGCCCCTCATGCACGACAGCCCGGATGAGATCGCACAACCATTCGGTGAAGTCAGGGATTGGAAGAAAGGTGAGTGTGAGCCGGTACCGGGCAAGACGATGCCGAGGTTCACCGTCATAGAGCGCGACTACACCGCCGTCTTCCAGAAGATGTGCTCGCTGGGGCCTCTGGTCGAGGAGCTCGGCATCGGCAGCAAGGGCGTGACATGGAAACCGAAGCTCGAGGTCGACGAGATGCGCCGTCAGAACGGCGTCGTAAGGGAGGGTCCTGCCGCCGGCAGGCCGCGCCTGGAGCGCGCGGATCAGGTCTGCGAAGCCATCCTGGCGCTCTCCGGGACCACCAACGGGCGCCTCGCGGTGGAAGGCTTCAAAGCCTTGGAGAAGCGCACCGGCCTGAAGCTCGTTGATCTGGCGGAGGAGAGAGGCGATGAACGGATAACCTTCCGGGACATAACGGCGCAGCCGCGCAAGGTCATCGCCTCCCCGGAGTGGTCGGGGATGGAGAGCCGCACCAGGCGTTACTCTCCTTTCACTATAAACGTCGAGAAAAAGAAGCCCTGGCACACGCTGACCGGGCGCCAGCACTTCTACCTGGACCACGAGTGGATGCTCGAGTATGGAGAGGCGCTCCCCATCTTCAAGCCACCGCTGGACCTCGGGTACGATGCCCGTTCTCTCGGAGATGGCAGAACCGAGGTTACGGTGCGCTACCTCACCCCGCACTCCAAGTGGTCCATCCACTCCGAGTATCAGGACAACCTGAGGATGCTGGAGCTCTTCCGGGGAGGGCCCGTGGTGTGGATGAGCGTGGAGGATGCGAACAAGATAGACGTCAAAGACAACGACTGGATCGAGGTCTACAACGTGCACGGGGTCATCTCCGCCCGTGCAGTTGTCTCGCACCGGATCCCCGAGGGCACGGCGATCATGTACCATGCCCAGGACAGGCATGTCAACGTGCCCATCTCCGAGGTCAGCGGCACCCGCGGCGGAACCGACAACTCGACGACCAGGATCGTCGTCAAACCCACTCACATGATAGGCGGCTACGCGCAGTTCACGTTCGCACTCAACTACTACGGCCCGGCGGGATCGCAACGGGATACCGTGACCGTCATCCGCAAGCGCCAGAGGGAGGTGGCCTACTGATGCTGGTCAAGGCCCAGATCGGGATGGTGATGAACCTGGACAAGTGCATCGGGTGCCACACCTGCTCCGTGACCTGCAAGAACACCTGGACGAACCGGGAGGGTACGGAGTACATCTGGTTCAACGACGTGGAGACCAAGCCTGGGGTGGGCTACCCCAAAGAGTGGGAGAACCAGGACCGGTGGAACGGCGGCTGGCAGCTGAAGAAGGACGGCAAGCTGGAGCTCAAGGCCGGGGGGAAGCTCAAGAAGCTGGCGAACATCTTCTACAACCCGGACCTTCCGGTCATAGAGGATTACTATGAACCGTGGACCTACGACTACGAGACCCTGACCAGCGCGAAGCCTTCGGCCCACCAGCCGGTTGCAAGGCCTCAATCGAGGATAACGGGGGAGCCGATGGAGCTCGAGTGGGGTCCCAACTGGGAGGACGACCTGGCGGGCTCGCAGGAGAGCGCCCCCCACGATCCGAACATCTCCGAAGACATCCAGGAGCGGGTGCGCATGGAGTACGAGAAGGTCTTCATGATGTACCTGCCGCGCATCTGCGAGCACTGCCTCAACCCCTCCTGCGTCGCCTCCTGCCCCTCTGGGGCGATGTACAAGCGGGACGAGGACGGGATAGTGCTGGTGGACCAGGAGCAGTGCCGGGGCTGGCGCTACTGCGTCACGGGCTGCCCCTACAAGAAGGTCTACTTCAACTGGCACACGGGCAAGGCCGAGAAGTGCACGCTCTGCTACCCGCGCATCCAGAACGGCGACCCGACGATCTGCTCCGAGACGTGCGTGGGGCGCATCCGCTACATAGGCGTTCTGCTCTACGACGCCGACCGGGTCGAGGAGGCGGCCTCCACCCCGGATGAGAAGGAGCTCCTCGACGCCCAGCGCTCCATCTTCCTCGATCCCCACGACCCCGAGGTCATAGAACAGGCGCGCTTCGACGGAATACCGGAGGACTGGATCGAGGCGGCACAGAGATCGCCCCTCTACAAGCTCGCGATCGAATGGGGCGTGGCGCTGCCCCTGCACCCGGAGTACCGGACGCTTCCCATGGTCTGGTACGTGCCGCCGCTCTCCCCGGTGATGAGCCTCATAGAAGACGGCGAGCCCGACCCGGACGCGGTCTTCCCGGCGATAGAGGAGATGCGCATCCCCAACAAGTACCTGGCCAACCTGCTCACCGCGGGAGACGAGGAGGAGATAAAGCGGGTTTTGAGGCGCCTCGCGGCGATGAGGGCCTACATGAGGGAGCTGGACATAGCCGGAGAGGCAGACCCCCGGCTCGCCGAGGATGCCGGTCTCGGCGAAGATCAGATAGTAGAGATGTACCGGCTCCTCGCTATAGCAAAATACGACGAGCGCTACGTGATACCGAAGGCCCACAAGGAGCTCGCCCTGGAGCTCGACGCGCAGGCGCAGGGCGCCTGCGGCCTGGACTTCGCCGGGGGACCTGGAAGCTGCGCGAGCGTGGAAGGCACCCAGAGGAACGAAGCCTTCTACTCGATGAAGGAGGAGCTCGAGGAGAAGGCCCGGGCGATGGGCGGGAGGCTCAAGGCCCCGAACGTCAACTTCTTCCGCTCTAAGGCAGACTTCGAGGCATTCCACCTCAAGGAGGCGGGCGCGTGATCTTCAAGATCATCTCGATCCTCCTGAGCTACCCGGACGAGGAGATGATCTCCTCGCGCGAGGAGATAGCACGGGCCGTGCAGGACCTCGAAGACTCCCCGGCCAGGGAGAGCATAGAACGCTTTCTACTCTACTGGCAGAACACCCCCCCGCTCAAGCTCCAGGCCGACTACGCCGAAACCTTCGACTTCGCGGCCAAGAACACCCTCTACCTCAGCTACTTCCGCTACGGAGACGAGAGAAGGAGAGGGCAGGCCCTCATAGACCTCAAATGGACCTATGCGAAGGCCGGATACGCCGTGGAGAGCGATGAGCTACCCGATTACCTGCCGCTCATGCTCGAGTTCGCAAACGAAGATCCCGAGACAGGTATGAAGCTCCTCTCGGAGTATCGGGCGGGGCTCGAGGTGATGAGGAAAGCGCTCCTCCAGATGCGAAGCCCCTACACCCACCTCATCGACGCCCTGAGGAGCCTCCTGCCAGAGGTGAGCGAGCGGGAGATGGAGGAAGCCAGGGAACTGGTGGCCAAGGGTCCGCCCCGCGAGCTGGTGGGCCTGGAGCCCTACGGCTCGGAGGGACCTCAGGTCCCTCCTCAAAGCAACGTCGTCTTCGACGGGAGAAGAAGATAGATGAACCTGCTCGACAACTTCACGTGGGTGATCTGGCCGTACCTGGCCATGGCATCCTTCGTCGTGGGACACGCGTTCCGCTACCGCTACGACCAGTTCGGATGGACCTCCGAATCGAGCGAGCTTCTCGAGAAAAGATCTCTCAAGTGGGGCTCGGTCCTCTTCCACGTCGGGATTATCTTCGTGTTCTTCGGGCACGTGATGGGCATCCTCATCCCGATCCAGTTCTACCACGCCATAGGTTTCAAGGACCCCTGGTACGAGATACTCTCGCTGTGGGCCGGAACGGCCGCCGGAGCGACCGCGCTCATCGGCATCCTGATCATAAACATGAGGCGCTGGCTGGTGAAGAAGGTGAGGCGCACGACCAAGAGCAACATCAAGTTCTTCATAGACTTTCTGCTCCTGGTGGTGATAGCCATAGGCCTCGTGGTGACGCTCGGTTACAGGATATGGGTCGGGCTTCTGAACATGCCCGGTTCGTCGTTTTTCGGCAGCCCGACCTTCGACTACCGCACCTCGATAGGGCCGTGGGCCAGGAGCCTCTTCTCCTTCGCTCCAGACCCCAACCTGATGTCCCCCGTGCCGGTGATCTTCAAGATCCACATAATCCTTGCTTTCCTGCTCTTTGCGCTGTGGCCCTACTCGCATCTGGTGCACGTGTGGAGTGCTCCGATAGGATACCTGCGACGCCGCCGCATCCAGTACCGCAGCAGAAACCCCGAAGTTGCGATGGCCCAGGCACGTCGCCGGCCAGGAGAGACCACCAGTAAGCTACATGCTGCGGACAGGCAGGAGCTTGAGTAACCTGAAAGACAGGGTGGTGGCGGTGCTCGGAGCCCAGGACGAGCCCGGAACGTCCGTGGCCCTGGCATTGGCCAGGGAGGGTGCGGTCCTGGTCCTCGGCGGGCAGGATCGCCACCGCCTCGAAGCTTTGCAACGAGAGGTCGAGGTCCACGACGGACAGGCGGCGGTCGTGGGTGTGCATCCGGCCAAGCGTCACCATCCGTCACGTCTCGTGGAGACGGCCACAGACGCCTTCGGGGGCCTCGACGCGCTGGTCTTCGCCGTCGAGGCCGGAGCATCCTCGCTCTCCTCCGGAGATCTGGACTCCTGGGAACGGGCGCTGGACGCGGGCCTGAAGGGCTTTCTGTACGCGATCTCAGCGGCCATACCTGCGATACGCGAAAGAGGTGGTTGCCTCATATCCCTGAACAAAGCAGCACCCGATCCGATAACTGCCGCATCTCAGGAGGCACGCGGAGTAATTCTGAGAGAGCTGGCCCGGGAGCTATCCCCGGAAGGGATTAAAACCGGGGAGATCACAGTCGAAGAGGGAGCGGCCTCCGAAGAGGTTGCAAGGGAGGTCATCTCTCTCCTGACCGATGAGAAGAGAGGGTTCTCAACCCGCCCGACGGTACAGGGATGATCGGCTTGCCGAACAGATACACCAGACCCTTCAAAATCCCGTGCGCCCGGCAAAGAGGTGGATAACGCTGATAGAAATTCCTCCCTCAGTTTGTTACACTCTTCTCCGCTGCGCGGGGGCGTAGTTCAGTTGGTTAGAACGCCGGCCTGTCACGCCGGAGGCCGCGGGTTCGAGTCCCGTCGCTCCCGCCGACCAGCGAGGCGGGATAGCTCAGTCGGTAGAGCACGTGACTGAAAATCACGGTGTCCCCGGTTCGATTCCGGGTCCCGCCACTTACAAAAGTCCTGCAAATGACAGGGGAGTAAGAAGGCCTCGGCAGATCGCTGGGGCTTTTACGGTACCTGACTTTACGGTACCTGACAGTTGCCGGAACCAAGGGGTTGCCAGCGTCTATCCGAAGGCCTCGTCCATAGCGTCTGCCAAGATAGTGTCTGGCAGTTTGTGGGTTTCAAGTGAAAAGGGAGACACTTGACCCCGAAAAAGCATGAGGATTTCGAGCACGAGGTGAAGCTGGATGTGGAGCCCCGGGTACGCCAGGGCGTCAAGGCGGGGCTGGAGGAAGTCCTCGAGGAAGAGATGACCCAACATCTGGAAGCCGGCTACCGGAAGGTGACCCCTACCAGGCGCGGGGAGCGTAACGGCCACTACACGCGCACCCTCCTCACACCCGCGGACAGGATCGAGCGCCTTGAGGCGCCCAGAGAAGATAGAGAAGGTGAGTTCGTCACCGAAGTCTTCGAGAAATACAAGCGCATAACCGGGGACATCGAAGAGGAGATGTACCTCTCTTATGGATCTCGGTAAGGAAGATAGCTGGGTCACCGAGGCTTTGAGCCGTGTGAAGGTCGGCAAGGATGCCGTAAGCCGTATCGCCAGAAGGCTCGAAGAGGAACAAAGGGAGTGGCAAGAGCGCTCTTTAGAGGAGAAGGCCTATCCCTATCTCTACCTGGATGCCACTTACCTGAAGGTACGTTGGGGTCCAAGAGTGATGAGCATGGCGCTACCTTGACGTGCGTTGGGGTGGACGAAGAGGGCTTGAGGGAGGTCTTGGCCATCAAGGTAGCGGGCTTCGGAGAAGGGAGCGGCGTACGCCTCGCTGCTGCGAGGTCTCATCGACCGGGGCATCTCCGGAGTGAAGCTGGTAGTCTTAGAGCCACTTGCAATGAGCTTGGTCTGTGAG